>JAICEW010000100.1 GCA_025923995.1 Vicinamibacteria bacterium
AGCACCGTCCCCGACGAGCGGAAGACCGCGTCGACCGCTCCCGAAGGGCGCACCCGCAGCGTCGAGTCGTGCCCGGCGTTCGCGCCGGTGACGCGCCGCCCTCGCACGTCCAGGCAGGCCATGGTCACGAACATGCCGCGCGGGTTCTGCGCGGCCAGCTCCTCGTTCAGGCGGGAGAGGATCTGCCCCGGCCCGTCCAGCTGGCGCGCCAGCGTGCGCAGCAGCGTGACGGTGACCGCCATGAAGAGCGACGCCGGGATGCCCTTGCCGCACACGTCGCCCAGCGCGAGCACCACGCGGTCGTCCGACACGCGCAGCACCTCGAAGAGGTCGCCGCCCACCCGCCGCGCCGGCTCGATCGTCGCGTGCACGTCGAGCCCCGTGCCGCGTGTGATCGCGGGGATGTCCGACGGGAGGATCCCCATCTGGATCTCCCTTGCGACCTCCAGGTCCCGCTCCTGCGCGGCGCGGACCGCGTCGGCGTAGGCCTTGGCCTTGAGCAGCGAGCGGACCCGCGCCTTCACCTCCAGGATCTCGAACGGCTTCGTCAGGTAGTCGTTGGCACCCAGCTCGAAGCCCCGCGCCTTGTCCCGCACGTCCTCGAGCGAGCTCAGGAACATGATGGGGATCTCCCGGGTCGCGGGGTCGGCGCGCAGCCGCCGGCACACCTCGTAGCCGTCGATGCCGGGCATCATGATGTCGAGCAGCAGGAGGTCGGGCGGGTTCTTCTCGACCGCGCGCAGCGCGGCCTCGCCGTCGAGGGCGACGCTGAGCTTGAAGTCGCCGCGCAGCGCCTCCACCAGCATGTCGACGTTGGCCTTCGCGTCGTCGACGATCAGCACGCGGCAGTCGGTCAGCTCCTTGATGGGCGGCATGCCCGCTAGACCCCCCTCTCGCCCGCGGCCCGGCGCAGCGCGGCGAGAGCTTCCTCGAACTCGTAGCCGGTCACGAGCCGCGCGAAGCGCGCGAAGGCCGGCTCGCCGCCGAACAGGGCGCGCAGCGCGTCGCCCTCGCGCTCCAGGCCGTCGCTCGTGGCGGCGTCGCACTCGGCGAGCAGCTTCGACCAGCGGCCCACCATCTCGGCCAGCGCGGCGGCGTCGACCGCTGGCGGCGGGGACGACGCCCGCGCGCCGCCGTCGCCGTCCGCCAGCAGCGGACGCAGCGCCGAGGACAGCCGCGCGATCGCATCCTCCAGCCGCGCGCGCAGGGGCTCGACGCTCGCCGCGTCGGCGCCCTCGCGGATCGCCTTCTCCAGCTCGCCGGCGCCCGACTGCACCGGGCTCGCCGCCAGGTTGGCGGCGACGCCCTTGACCGTGTGCGCCAGCCGCTCCGCCTCGGGCCGGTCTCCGCGCCGCAGGCTCTCCGCGATGCGCGCGGCGGCATCTTCGTGCCCTTCGACGAACTGGCGCAGCAGCTTGAGGTAGAGCTTGCGGTTGCCGTTGACGCGCCGCAGGCCCTGCGCCGCGTCGAGCCCGTCCACCGCGAGCGGCTCCGCGGAGCGGGCCGCGGCCGCCGGGGGCGCGATCGGCAGGGGCCCGCGGCGGTAGCGCGCGAGCACGTCGTAGAGCGCGGCGGGGTCGATCGGCTTGGACACGTGGCCGTTCATCCCCGCGGCCAGGCAGCGCTCCCGCTCCTCGGTGGTGGCGTGTGCGGTCATGGCGACGATCGGCAGCTTGGCGAAGCGCTCCTGGGACCGCAGCCGGGTCGTGGCCTGGTAGCCGTCCATCACGGGCATCTGGATGTCCATGAGGACCACGTCGCAGGGCAGCGGGTCGGCCGCTCCCTCGAGCAGGGCCACGGCCTGGCGCCCGTCGCCGGCGACGGTCACGGTGGCGCCCACGCCCTCGATCAGCTCGACGGCCACCTGCTGGTTGATGTCGTTGTCCTCGCACAGCAGCACGCGCAGACCGTCGAGCCGCACGCCCGACTCGAGGGCGGCGCCGCTGGCGGCCGCGGTCTCCGCGCTGCCGGGGCTGAACAGCGTGACCATCGTGTCCACCAGCATCGACTTGGTCACGGGCTTGAGCAGGAAGCCCTCGATATTGAGCCTCTCGGCCTCGTCGCGGACCTCCTCGCGCCCGAAGGCCGTCACCATCACCACCGCCGGCTGCTTGCGGAGCGAGCGGTCGTGCTTGATGAGGCGCGTGGCCTCCAGGCCGTCCATCCCCGGCATGCGCCAATCCATGAACACGACGTCGTAGGGCGACGTCGCGTCCTCCCGTTTCACCGCCGCCACCGCTTCGGCGCCGCCGCTCACCACCTCCACCTGCGACACCACGCCGGCCAGCGCCTCGGCCAGGATCTCGCGGGCGGCCTGGTTGTCGTCCACCACCAGCGCGCGCAGGCTCGTGAGCTGCGCCGGCACCGCGCGCCGCGAGCCGGTGCCCACGCCGAGCCAGACCGTGAAGAGGAAGGTGCTGCCCTGGCCCGGCGTACTCTCCACCCAGACCTGCCCGCCCATCAGCTCGATCAGCCGGCGCGAGATGGTGAGGCCCAGGCCGGTGCCGCCGTGCTTGCGAGTGGTGGACATGTCCGCCTGCGTGAACGGGCGGAAGAGCTTGGCCACCTGCTCCTGGCTCATCCCGATGCCGGTGTCGCGGACGGAGAAGCGCAGCTTGGCCTTGTCGCCGGCCTGCTCCAGCAGCTCCACGCGCAGGCGGACCTCCCCCCGCTCGGTGAACTTGACCGCGTTGTTCACGAGGTTGGTAAGGACCTGGCCCAGCCGGAGCGGGTCGCCCAGCAGCACCTGCGGGATCGCGCGCGGGACGTCGACCAGGAACTCGAGCCCCTTGTCGTGCGCCTTCTGGCCCGTGACCACCGCGACCTGGTGGACGACCTGGTCGAGCGTGAAGGAGGTCGTCTCGATGTCGAGCCGCCCGGCCTCGATCTTGGAGAAGTCGAGGATGTCGTTGATGACGTTGAGGAGCGAGGTGCCCGCGTTGTGGATCTTCCCGACGTAGTCGCGCTGCTTGGCGGTGAGGTCCGTCTTGAGGGCCAGGTGCGAGAGCCCGATGATCGCGTTCATCGGCGTGCGGATCTCGTGGCTCATGTTGGCGAGGAACATGGACTTCATCTCGGTCGCTTCCTCGGCCCGCGCCTTGGCCTCGCGCAGGGCGCTCTCCTGCTCCTTGCGCTCCGTGACGTCGCGGACGGAGACCGCGACCTCGGGGCGGCCCCCGGACTGCGCGGGAAGCGGGCTGAGGCCGACCTCCACCGGGAAGAGCGACCCGTCCTTGCGCACGGCCTTCAGCTCGCGGCCCGCGCCCATCGCGCGCGGAGCGGCGGCCCGGTGGAACTCACTCCGCAGCCCGGGGTGCCTCGCTCGCACCTCTTCCGGCACGAGGATCTCCACCGGCTGACCCACCAGCTCCGCGCGGGTGTACCCGAACAGCTCTTCGCACTTCGCGTTCGCCAGCTTGATGCGGCCGCTGTCGTCGGTGACCATGAGCCCGTCGGGCGCCAGCTCCAGCACGCTGCGGAAGAACTGCTCGGTCGCCTGCAGCTCCTCCTGCGCGCGCCGCAGGCTCTTCTGCTGCGCCTCCAGCTCCTCGGCCTGGTCCCGCGTCTGCACCAGCAGCTCCTGCGTGCGCAGGTTGCGCTGCAACACCTGGAGGTTGAGCGAGACCGCCGGCAGCAGCTCCTCCCACAGCGCGCGCTCGCGGGCCGTGGCCGCGCGGAAGCCCGCCACCTCGATCACGGCCACGGGCGCGTCGCCCGACACGATGGGCCAGGCGACGGCGTGGGTGGGGGTCGCGGCCCCCAGGCCGGAGGCGATCCGCAGGTAGCCGGGGGGCAGGCCCGTCAGGTGCGCGGGCATGCCGTCGCGGGCGCACTGGCCCGCCAGGCCCTCGCCCAGCGCGATCCACTCCTGGGCCTGCGCCCCTTCGGAGAGCCCATAGCCCGCGACGCGCCGGAGGCGGGTCTCGCCCGGCTCCAGCGAGTAGAAGGCGGCCACGCCGCCGCCCAGCGCCGGCACCAGCCCCGACAGCAGGCGCTCGCCGAACTCCGCGAGCGTCGCCGCGCCTTGCAGGCGGCCCGTGAGCGCGGCCACGTTCGACTTGACCCAGCGCTGGTCCTCCATCGCGCCCGCGCCCTTGCGCAGCACGTCGATGGACCGCGCGAGCGAGCCGGTCTCGTCCCGGGCTCCGGTGAACGGCACCGTGACGCCGTAGTCGCCGGCCACGATCGACTCCACGGAGCCCTCCAGCGCGCGCACGGGGCCCACGATCCGGCGGAAGGTCCACACTCCCAGGCCGGCGGAGAGCACGAGGGCCAGGGCCAGCGCCGTGCGGTTGTGCCGCCGCGCGTCCCCCAGCGCGTCCAGCTCCGCGTCGCCGGCGCCGGTGGCGAGAGACTGGTTGTGGGCGATCCAGTCGCTCAGCACCTCTCCGGAGCGCCGTCCCTGCCCCGCCATCTCGTCGCTCGCCAGCACGCGCGCCGCCTCCTCGCGGCGGCCGGAGTCGGTCAGCGACATCACCTCCACGGCGCCCGTCAGCCACTCGCCGCTCAAGATCCGGAACTCGTTCAGCAGGCGCCGATCGCGCTCGTCGGAGACGAGCCCGTCGGCGTACTGTCGGAGCAGGTCGCCGAGCACGACCCGCCGCGCCGCGAACGAATCCCGGGCCATCGCCCGCGCCGCGTCGTCCGGCGCGAGAACGTGGTCGCGCAGGGCCACGCGCATCTCCTCGAAGTTGCGGGCGACGTGGCCGAGGGCCGAGATGCTCGGAACCTGGATCTGCGATACGAAGCGGCTGCGCGACTCGATCCGGCCCAGCTCGAGATGGTTGAGCACGCCCAGCGCGACGAGCACCAGGGGCACGACGCCGGCCAGGAGGAGGAGGCGTCGGGCGACGGTCATCGCTTGGCCGGGAGGCTACTCGCCTTCCGTGACCTTCTTCTGCATCGCGTCCAGATAGGCATCCAGCTCCCGGACGTCGCGGAACACGGACCCCAGCTCCGCCACCTTCACGATGTCGAGCACCTTCTGCACGGCCGGCTGCGGGTCGAGCAGCGCCGCCTTGCCCGAGCGTGCGTGCATCACCTTCTGGGCCCGGAAGATCGTGCGCAGCCCGGCGCTCGTGATGTACTCCAGCTTGGCCAGGTCGAACACGACGACCTTGACCGGCGTGCCGAGGACGGCCTCCACCTGCCGGTCGAACTCGTCGGCGCTCTCGTTGTCGATGCGTCCCTCGAGGACCAGGGTCTTCGTGAGGGAGCGGCCTTCCTCGACGCGGATGTTCAGGGCCATGTTCGTCCTCGCTCGAGCCGGCGGCGGCTCGCGCGGATTATGTCACGCCCCCTGCCTCGGGCCCACGCGCCTGTGCAGCGTGAGGACGTTCTCGCCGCCGACCCGCGCGTACTCCGCGCGGTCCACCAGCGAGCGCACGAGGTGGATGCCGAGCCCGCCGATGGGCCGCTCCTCGACCGGCGACGCGAGGTCGGGCGGCGCGGCGGCCAGCGGGTCGAAGGGCCGGCCGTCGTCGGCGAAGCGCAGCGTCAGCTCGTCTCCCGCCCGGTCCAGCGTGACCCGGACCCAGTGCTCGGCGCCGTCTTCGTGCGCGTAGCTGGCGACGTTCGTCAGCACCTCTTCCGCCGCCAGCAGCAGCTCGAGGACCACGTCGTCGGGCAGGGCGGCCGCCCGCAGCGCCGCCTCCAGCGCAGCGAGCCCCGGCCCCAGCGCACGCGTCCCCACGCGGAATTCGCTCTCCACCGCTCAGGATGCTCCAGGCGGACCGAGCGTATCAGAAGCGCCGGCCGACCCCGGCCTGGATGCCGAAGTCGGTGGTGCTCTGGATGCTGGAGACGCCCTCCACGAACCCGCCTTCGATCCGCCAGCGCCTGCCCAGGTCGAGCTTGGCGCCCATGCGGAAGTACATCTGCAGCCCGGGATAGTCCGCGACGTTGTCGATCAGCCGCGAGGCGGCGCTCATCTCGAGCAGGATGCTGATCGTGCGCCCCGGGCGCCACTCGAGCGTCACGAACCCGTGCGCGCGCCAGCGCGAGTAGTCGAGGCCGGCCTGGCGCTCGCTCGTGAAGGCGGTGGCGCCCACGCCCGAGAAGACGTCGACCGTGCGGCCGAGCGGATGCGCCACGAGCGCCTGCAGGCCGAAGCCGGCTCCCGCTCCGTCGAACGGGTGGGTCGCCGTCGGCAGCTCGGCCCGCCCCGCGAGCGAGATCGCGAGGCCGCGCTCGGGGCGCCGCCAGGCCCACAGGCCCGACAGCTCGACGTTGCCCAGGCCGGCGCCGGGATCGTCGTCGACCCGAAGCTCCCCCGACCGGCCGCGCGCCTCCATCACGAACTGGTCCTGCGGGTACAGGCCGCGGTCGTTGTCGGGCAGCCCCGAGAAGTCGTGCCAGGCGTCGATGACGTGGTCCAGCACGCCCGCTCCGCGCCAGCGAAGCGGCACGCGCGCGCCGAGCGTCACGCGGGGCGTCAGGCCCCGCCGGTAGCCGACGGCCAGCGTGCGGTGCTCGCCGTCGACGAAGTGCGTGAGGTTCGGCTCCGCCCCCTTGAGCGCGAAGTCGCTGGACCAGTCGAAGCCGACCGACACCCGGTCCTCGCCGGCGGGGAGCGGATCGGGCGACAGCGACGGAAGCGTCAGGCGCGGCTGGGCCAGGAGGAACTCCTCCCGCACCTCGAGCGGTCCGCGCCGCGCGGGCTGCGCGCGAGCGCACAGGGGCACGAGCGCCGCCGCCAGCGTGAGGCCGGCGAGCGGCGCGCGGCGGCGCGCGTTCACTTCTTCGCTTGGGTCTCGACCCGCGACAGCTCGTCGTAGAGGTGGATCGCGGACTTCATGCACTTCTGCCAGTCGCCCAGGTGCAGGCTCTCGTTCTCGGAGTGGGCGTTGCAGGGCGGGTCCTCGACGCCCATGAGCAGGCAGGGCGCGCCGCCCAGCAGGTCGGCGAAGGGCTGCACGAAGCCGATGGTGCCGCCGGCGCCGATCATCGCGGTGTCCTTGCCGAACCCGGCCTTGAGCGCGCGCCGGGCCGCCTCGAACGCCGGGCCCTCGGGGTCGGTCGTCCACCAGGGCGTGGTGCCGGTGACCTTGGCCGTCACCTTGGCGCCGTACGGCGGCTTCTTGGTCAGCTTCTTGACCAGCGCCGCGCCCGCCTTCTTCCCGTCGATGTCGGGCACCGTGCGCAGCGAAAGGCGTGCGCGGGCGGAGTCCACGATCTGGTTGGAGGAGCCCTGGATGGGGTGCGACTCCATCGCGATCACGGTGAGCGACGGGCGCGTCCACAGCTGCTCGTAGACGCCGTACTTGCTCTCGCCCGCCAGCTTCACGCCCTTCAGCAGCCCCCCGTCGTGCTTGAACTTCTTCTCGTCGAAGGGCAGCGCGCGGATGCGCTTCTTCTGCTTGCCGCTGGGCTTGGCCACCGCGTCGTACAGGCCGGGGATCTTGAGCTTGCCGTCCTTGTCCGTGAGGCCCGCGATCAGCTTCGACAGCACCTGCACCGGGTCGGGGACCGGCCCGCCCCACATGCCGCTGTGCACCGGCCGCTCCAGCACCTGGACCTCGACGTCCACCTGCGTGATGCCGCGCAGCTGGTAGGTGAGCGCCGGGATGCCCGTGTCGAAGTTCGCGGTGTCGGACAGGACGATGAAGTCGGCCGCCATCATGTCCTTGTACTTCTCGAGGAACTTCCCGAGGTTCTCGGAGCCGATCTCCTCCTCCCCCTCGATGATGAACTTCACGTTGCAGGGGATGCTGCCGCCGGACTGCAGGTAGCAGGCGACGGCCGCCACGTGGGCCATCACGCCCGCCTTGTCGTCGGCGGTGCCGCGGCCGTAGAGCCGGCCCTTGCGCTCGGTGGGCTCGAAGGCGGGCGAGAGCCACTTCTCCGGGCGGCCGGGCGGCTGCACGTCGTGGTGCCCATACAAGAGGATGGTGGGCGCGCCGGGCCTCTTGATCCAGTCGCCGTAGACGTAGGGATGGACGTCGGGGATCTCCAGCACCTGCACGTTCTCGATGCCGACCCGCCGCATCACGTCGGCCGTGGCCTCCGCGGAGCGGCGGACCTCGTCGGGCGGGAAGCCCTGCGCCGACACGCTGGGGATGCGCGACAGGTCGCACAGGATCGCCTTGAACTCGTCGAAGTGCTGGTCCAGATACCGGAGCGCGTCCTTCACGTGGCCGTTGCTGTCCGCCATCGTCTTCATCCTCCGTGGAACGAGGAGTCTACCAACAAGCCGCCCTACTTGAGGGCGAGGCGCTCGAAGAGCCAGGACTGCCGGTCGCGCGCGGAGGCCTCGTCGTTGAACTCGTGGCTCGTGAAGTAGCGCTGCGACCGCGAGCCCGGAGCCGCCTTCTCGTAGTCGGCGGCGGCGCGGGCGGAGATGTGGCGGTCGTGCAGGGCGAACTGGAACAGGATGCGCGAGGGCTCGGCGTGGCCCACGAAGCGCTCGGGGTCGATGGGCGCCAGCGTGTCCGCGTAGGCCTGCAGCTGCTCGCGCTTGAACGACTTCTGGAGCCGCTTCGCGAAGTCGCCGTCCCCCAGGACGTCGCTCACCCGCGGGAGCCCGCCCATCAGCACGAAGCTGCCGATGCGCTTCTCGACCCCGGCCAGGGCCCCGCCCCAGGTCGCGCCCAGGCTGTGCCCCACGTACGCGACGCGCGCCGGGTCGACGCCCGGCTGCGCGAGCAGGACGTCCACCCCGCGCCGCAGGTCCACCACCATCTGGATGAACATGTCGCGCTCGGCCGGGGCGTCCGCGATGAACGCGAAGTCCTTCGCGTCCGGACGGTGGTAGGGCGCGTCGATCATCAGCGACACCACGCCCGACTTCGCGTAGCGCAGCGCCTCGCTCAGGAACTCGGTGCGGTCGCCCTGGCCCCAGTGCATGAAGAGCACCGCGGCGAAGGGGCCGCGGCCCGGAGGCGTGACCAGGTACGCCGGCACGCGGCCGCCCCTGGGGCTCGCGTAGCTCACGTCCGCGACCGTGGCGCCGTCCACCGGCTCGCGGCCCCGTTCCTGGAATTCGGTCGGCGCCTTGCCGTCGTAGTCGAAAATCGCCAACGACTGCGCCGGAGCGGGCGGGGCCTGGGCCAGGATCATCGCCGCCAGCGAGAAAAGCATCGAAAGAGCCCTCGTTCCTACTGAGATAATACGGCGGGGTCGAGCGCAGGGGGGGGAGAGATGTCGACTCAACCGGGCCACGCCGCAGAAGACGCCGCAGCCGCAGCCTTGCGTGCGTACCTGGTGCGTCTGGAGGAGGCGCAGGCCCAGGGGCCCGCGCGCTTCCGCGAGGTGTTCGAGCACCCGCCCGCGGGCGTCGGCGTCCACGAGCTCGACGACCAGGGGATCATCACCCGCGTGAACGCCGAAGAGCTGCGCCTGCTCGGCTACCGCGAGAGCCAGATGGTCGGCCGCCCCGCCTGGGAGTTCGCCGTCATGCAGGTCACGTCCCAGCGCTCGGTCGAGAAGAAGCTCTCCGGCGAGAAGGAGCTCAAGCCCTTCGTGCGCACGTTCCAGAAGGCGGACGGCACCGGCGTCGCCCTGCTCGTCCTCGACCGACTCATCCGCGACGCGCACGGCAAGGCGCGCGGCATCCGCACCGCGATCGTGCTGGCGCCGACGGCGCCCTAGGGACGCTGCGCCGGCGCCGGCGGCGGCTCGAACACCTGCCCCAGGTGCTCCAGGAACGAGAGCCGGCTGCGGTCGACCAGCGGCGCGCCCGGCGCGCGCAGGAGCACCGGCCGCAGCGTGGTCGCGACCTGGAGCGAGACGACCCCCACCAGGAGCACCCACAGCACCAGGGCGCTGCGCGCGCCCGCCTCGGGGATCACGCGCAGCAGGAACGCCCCGCCGAAGTACAGCGCCACCAGCCAGACCAGCCCGTGCAGGATCACGAGGAAGCCGAGCGACCGCGAGCTCACCGAGAAGAGCCAGTTGATCGGGAGCAGCGCGGCCAGCATGAGGCCGAGGAGCCCCAGCAGGCCGCTGATCACGAGCCGCAGCCGGCGGGCGTCGAGCGTGACGCCGCCCAGCCCCGCGAACACGTAGAGGCTGGGCAGGCAGAGCGCGACGCTGCCGGCCACGATCAGCGGCGCCTTGAGCGCCGCCAGCGCGATCTGCGCGCCGCCCTGGTAGAGGCCCGCCGCCGCGCCGTAAGCGGCCCCGCACGCGGCCGCGACGAGGAGGACGGCTCCGCCCCCGTTCATCGCGCCCTGCCGGAGGTCCGTGAGGGCCGCGGCGGGATCCTGCAGCAGCCGGCCCATGGTGCCCCACCATCCCAGCCCGTCGACGGTCTCGCTCATGAGCCTCCTTCGGGCCGCGTGCGGCCCGTGAGATGCGGAAGGATGTCGGTGACGATGAACTCGTAGACGTTGCCGTCGAGCGCGCCGTCGCGCACGAACTCGACCCGGTAGTAGACGCTGCCCACGAACGGGCGCAGCGCCCACGCGACCTCCCCGCCGACGAGCGCGAAGGTCACGACCCAGATCCTCACGGCGCGCGCGGCGCGCACTCCCGCCTCGCCCCGGCGCGCGAGCGCGCTGCGCAGCAGCGCGACCGACGCGCAGCCCGCTCCGCCGACGATCGCGGTGTGCATGAGGTAGAGCAGGTTGTGCGCGGTGCGCGCGTCGCCGCCGGGCGGGGGCGCGCTCCGCACGAACAGCCACGCGACAGGCGCCAGCGACGCGACGATCGCGCTGGCCAGCGCCAGCGTGAGGAACGTGAGGACCGCCACCTGGCGCAGCGACAGCGGCGCGCGCGTGGCGACGGCCAGCGTCCAGTTGATCGGCATCGTGAGCGCCGCCGTCCCCAGCAGCACCAGCGCGAACTTCACCGCGACGAACAGCGCCAGCCGCGGCCCGTGCCACGAGCCGAAGACCCCGCCGTACAGGGCCGCGCAGGCGCACGTGACCGCGAGCAGCGCCAGCCAGAGCCGGCCCAGCGCGCGGCCCGCCAGGGCATCCTCCAGCAGGCCCTCGCGCCAGGACGCGAGGTGCGGCAGGGCGGACACGGTTTCGTGTCGCGTCAGGAACACGTTCGGCCCTCCAGGGACGGTTGGCGGGGGGACTGCAATCGGCCGGCCACGCCCCTGCCGTTCGCGGCTAAGATGGCGCGCTAGTGACGCCCCGCTCGCGATCGCGGACGGCCGCGTGCGTCCTGGCGGCATGCCTCGCATGCCGGACGCCGCCGCCTCCGCCCGGCTCGCTCAAGATCCTGCTCACCGCCGACGTGCGCTCCCTCGACCCCAACGCCGAGGTGGAGCAGGTCACGGACTCGGTGCTCTCGAACGTCTACGAGCCGCTCGTCGACCTCGACGAGGGGCTCCAGCCCCGGCCGGTGCTGGCCGAGTCCTGGGAGCACCCGCAGCCGGAGCGCTGGCGCTTCCGGCTGCGCAAGAACGTGCGCTTCCACGACGGCACGCCGCTGACGGCGGATGCGGTGCGCGCCGCCATCCAGGCCGTGCTGCGAACGCCGGGCCAGGCCGAGGCGTCGCAGTTCCTCCACGACGTGCGCGACGTGGTGGTGGTGGACGCAGGCACCGTCGACATCGTCACGCAGGGCCCGCGGGCGCTGTTGGCCAGCCTCTCGTTCCTCCACGTCACCAAGCCCAACGCGGCGGGCACCTTTCCGCCGCTCGCCGGAACCGGTCCCTACCGCTTGAAGGAGCGCACGCCGGGCCAGAACGTGAGCATGGAGCGCTGGGACGACTACTGGGGGCCGCGGCCGGAGTTCGCCTTCGCCGCGTTCGAGCGGGTGCCCGCGCCGGAGGACCGCCTGAGCCGCGTCGAGCGGCGGGACGCCGACATCGCGTTCGCGATCCCGCCGGAGCTGGCCGCGGTGCCCCGCCCCGGCGTGCGCATCGCGCGCGGCAACGGGCTGACCGTCTTCTACCTCGGCTTCGGTATGGCGCCGCGGCCCGACAACCCGTTCACCGACCGCCGGGTGCGCAAGGCCTTCCACCTGGCGATCGACCGCGGCGAGATCCTCAGGCGCGTGCTGCATGACACGGGCGCGGTGCCCACGCAGCCCGTGGCGCCCCGCGTGTTCGGCTTCAACCCCGAGCTGGAAGCGCCGGTCTACGATCCCGCGCAGAGCCGCCGCCTGCTCGCCGAGGCGGGCCACGCGCGGGGTCTGCGCGTGCGGCTCGACTTCCCGCAGGGGCGCGAGGCGGCCGCGCGGCTGCTGCAGGAGCAGCTGGCGCGCGTGGGCGTGACGGTGCAGACGGTCGGCCTGGACCGGGGCGACCTGTGGCAGCAGGCCAGCCGCAGCTCGCTGTTCTTCGCGGGATGGGACTGCTCGACCGGCGAGTCCGGCGAGTTCTACCAGTTCTGCCTGCACACGCCGGGAGGCGGCTACGGCGCGGCCAACTACGGCGGCTTCTCGCACGCGCGCCTCGACCAGATCGTGGAGACCAACGCGGCCGTGCTCGACCAGCGCCAGCGGCAGGTGCTGCTGCAGGAGGCCGCGGGCATCGTGATGGAGGAGCTGCCGGTGCTCCCGCTCTACGTCGAGGACGAGATCTTCGCGGTCCGCTCCGGGCTCACGTTCCCCGCGCGAGCCGACAACGCGCTCCGCCTGGGCGAGGTGCGCTCGGTCCTCGGCCGCTGACGGGCCGTCAGGCCGGCTCGACCGTGAGCCGCACCGCCTCCGTGAGCCGGAGCGCCACCAGCGCCACCCGGCGGCCAGGCGCGGCGTCGGCCAGCAGCCGCACCAGGTCGTCCACGTCGGCCACGCGCGACCCATCGAAGCTCACGACGACGTCGCCGGTCAGGAGGCCGGCACGATCCGCGGGCCCGTCCGCCTCGACCGACGTCACGCGGACGCCGCCGTCGGCCGCGAGGGCGTGGTGCCGCACCAGCGCACGCGGGACCCGGGTCGTCTGCCCGGCCAAGCCGATGCGCGCGCGGCGGATGGCGCCGTCGCGGATGAGCCGCGCGGCCACGAACTGCGCGGTGGCCATGGGGATCGCGAAGCAGATGCCCTGCCCGGGCAGGATGGCGGCGGTGTTGACGCCGACCGCGCGGCCCGCGGCGTCGAGCAGCGGGCCGCCCGAGTTGCCCGGGTTGAGCGCGGCGTCGGTCTGGATCACGTTGTCGATGAGCCGGCCCGCGCCCGAGCGCAGCGAGCGGCCCAGCGCGCTCACGACGCCCGCCGTCACCGTGCACTCGAACCCGTACGGGCTGCCGACCGCGATCACGAGCTGGCCCACGCGCAGCCCTCGCGAGTCCCCCAGCGCGATCGCGGGCAGCCCGTCGCCTCCCACGCGCAGCACCGCCAGGTCGGTCTCGGGATCGTCGCCCACGAGACGCGCGCCGCGGCGGGTCCCGTCGCCGGCCGCCACCTCGATCTCCCGCGCGCCGTGGACGACGTGGGAGTTGGTGAGCACGAAGCCGTCCGGCGTCAGCACGAACCCCGACCCGGCGCCGCGCGCGGCGCGCCCACGTCGGCGCGCGCCGGCCGGGCCGTGCTGGACCGAGATCGACACCACGGACGGCGACGCGCGCTCGACCGCGCCCGAGACCGCCTGCGAGTAGGCGTCGAGCAGCGCGTCGGAGGCGTCGGCCACGCCGGTCATGCGGCCTGGCCGTTCCGCTGGCCGACCTTGACCCGCAGCTCGCGGGCCGCGCCCGCGCGCAGCACCCTCACCGAGAGCTCCGCGCCCACGCGGTCCTCGTCCACGAACGGCAGCAGGTCCTCGGGGTGCGCGATCGGCTGGCCCTCGACCTTCAGGATCACGTCGCCGATCAGCAGGCCCGCGGCGGCGGCCGGCGCGCCGTCCTGGACCGAGACCAGCATGAGCCCGCTGCGCTGGCCTTCCGACTCCGCGAGCGCGTGCGGCAGCGCGACCGGATAGCTGCCGATGCCCAGGAAGCCCCGGCGCACGCCGCCGTGCGCCAGCAGCTGCTCGGCGACGCGCTTGAGCGAGGCCGGCGGCACCGCGAGCGGCGTCCCGCGCACGAACCCCGCGGTCGCCAGGCCGAGCGCCTGGCCGGCCGCGTCCACGAACAGCCCGCCCGAGAACCCGCGCTCCAGCGCGACGTCCGCCTCGACGTAGCGGTCCAGCCGGCCACCGGTCCGCGTCCGCCACGGCCCCGCGACCGCCGACGCGATCCCGAAGCGGGCGCGCACGGTCCGGCCCGGGCGCGAGAGGTGCAGCAGCACCTGGCCCACGCGCGGCGCCTCGTCACGCCACCCGGCGGCGCGCAGCCCGCTCGCGTCGACGCGCAGCAGCGCGACGTCGGTGCCGGGATCCCGGCCGACGACGTTCGCCGCCAGCGAGCGCCCGTCGGCCAGCCCCACGCGGACGTCTTCGTCCCGGTCCAGCGTGTGGTGGGCGGTCACGATCACCCCGTCGGCGCTCCAGACGACGCCGCTCGACGCGCCGCGCGCGCGCCCCTCCACCCGCACCACGCTCTCGCCCGCCGCTTCCACGGCGCCGGCCAGCGCGTCCGACAGCTCGACTGCGATCTCGCTCATGGCTCGTCTCCCTCACCCGCAAGGTAGACGGCCGCGTCGGGCCGCGCATCGCCCGATGGGAGCAGACGCCACCTGCCCGATCGGGCAGGCCGACCTCTACAGGAGGACGAGCCCCAGGCGAGCGGCCTGCGCCAGCGCCTCCGTCCGCGTGGCCGCGCCCAGCTTGCCCAGGATCGCGTTCACGTGGAACTTCGCGGTGTGCTCGCTGATGCCCAGGCGGGCGGCGATCGACTTGTTCGAGCGTCCTTCGGCCAGGAGCTGCAGGACCTCGTCCTCGCGAGGCGTGAGCGGCTCGACCAGGTCGGATGGAGACGGGCGGCGGCGCGGGAGCAGCTCCGCCAGCGCGGGATCGAGGACCACCAGCCCGCGCGCGGCCGCCTCCAGCGCCGCCACGAGACGATCGGGAGCGGTGTCGCGCAGCACGATCCCGCGAGCGCCGGAGGCCGCGGCCGCACCCGCCTGGTCCTCGTCCCACAGGATCGCGACCACCGGCACGTCGGCCGGGACGGGTGCGGAGCCGCCGGGCCCGAGGTCCCACGCCACGACGTCGGGCTGGCTCGCCGCGGCCAGCGTCCCGGCGTCCGCGGGAGCGCCCTGGTCCACGACCGAGACCTCGCGCCGCGTGATGAGGGACGCGAGCCCCGCGCGCGCGAGGGCGTCGTCCGAGATCACCAGCACCCGCATGGACCCATTCTAGGGCCCGGCCGGAGCCCGTCCCGGACGGGCTCCGGCGTCCGTCGCGTGTCGCTACTGCCCGCGCGCCACCATCGCCGTGTCGAACGTGAAGCCCGTGGCCGGCTCCAGCGAGACCGCCTTGCCCGTCAGCACTCCGTAGCGGCCGTCGTTGTTGATGATGATCGATCCGCTCGTCCCGGCGACGCCGGGCACCGTGGCGGTGTTCAGCACGAGGGTGCCGAACGGAGGGAGGTTGTGCGAGGACACGCTCAGCCCCGTCCCGTTGCCGTCGAAGAAGTACGCGTTGAAGTAGACGACGCGGTCGGACGTGTTCTGGAGGATGAGGACCGTGAGCTGGGTCGCGCTGTTGTTGAAGCGCGGGATGCCGTAGGTCGTGTCGAACAGCCGGATGCGGTACTGCTCGTTCGCGGTGCACGTGGCCAGGCACAGCGGGTTCGAGACGCGGACGAACTCGTTGTCGATCGACGCGGCGCTCTCGTTGCGGAAATAGAGCACGCGCGCGGATCCCGACGCGCCCAGGGCCATCGAGGGCACCACGGCGCCCCCGTCGCGGACGAGGTGGACGCCGAGCTCCGTGCCCGGCACCGTGACCGGCACCGGCGCCAGGCCGCCCGTCAGCCCGTCGACGAGGACCTCGTACGACGAGTACGGCTTCTGGCTGATCCGGAACCAGTCCTGGTCCGCGACGCCGCCGACACCCTCCAGGTCGTGGACCTGCAGCGCGCCGGGGGCGATCTCGCTCCGCGTGGCGTTGCTGCCGTCGTTGCCCGTCAGGTCCCAGATGTCCCGCGCGTGCGCGGCTGGCGAGACGAGGACCGAGGCAGCGAGGCCGTAGACGAGCACGCTCTTCGTGGACATTTGGCTTTCTCCCTTGCGGATCCGGATCGGACCCTGCTCCTCTACGCGCGGGAAGCGGCGGGTTCCCCTCGGCCGCTGACGTCTTTTTGCACGCCCCCGTCGAACGCAGGCCGGGCCGGCTCCGTATGCGGGTACGTCTCGTCCATCGACTGCCTGTCCCAAGGGGGCCATGAACGATCCGCGTTTGCGATCGCAATCGAGGCTGCACCATACTGATGGGCGCTCCAAGTGAGGTCCGCTGCGTCATGAAGCTCTCCGTCCTGCCGGTTGGATTCGCCGCGCTGCTGGCCGTCGCGCCGGGCGCCCGCGCGCAGGAGCCGACTCCCTCTCCTTCCCCCAGCCCCGACCCCCTCCGCTACGGCGAGGTGGTCGAGGTGCAGGGCGACCTGCCCGCGGTGTCGGGTCCCGCCCTGGGCGTGGCCAAGATGGCGCTCGACCTCGAGAACACGCCGACCAGCGTGAGCGTCGTGCAGAGCACGATCATCGAGAGCCAGCGCGACATCGTGCTGGGCGACGCGCTCAAGAACGTGAGCGGCGTGAACGTGGGGACGGTGAACGGCGTGAACGACTTCTTCGTGATCCGCGGGTTCGATTCGCTCTCGAGCGGGCTCGTCCTCACCGACGGCGCGCCCGAGCCGGAGGCCACGTTCTACCCGCTCTACAACGTGAGCCAGGTCGAGGTCATGAAGGGGCCGACGGCCATCCTGTACGGCGGCAACCCGCTGGCGGGCGCGGTCCACCTGGTGCGCAAGCAGCCGCAGCCGCGTCGCTTCGCGGACGCGTCCTTCTCGTACGGCAGGTTCGACACGTTCGAGGGGATGCTGGACGCGAACGCGTCGAGTGCGGACGGCAAGCTGTCGTTCCGCCTGAACGGCCTCGCCACCGACACCGACTCGTTCCGCGACGACAAGGGCGGCTCGATCTACGCGATCAACCCCGCCTTCGGCTGGCGGCCCAGCGCCGACACGCGCGTCGGGCTCAACCTCGAGTACGTCCAGAGCCAGTTCGCGCCGGACTCCGGCATCCCGATCCTGGGCAGCCAGATCGCGGACGTGCCGCGCACGCGCTCGTACCAGTCGCCGTTCGACCTGTCCGACCAGGACATCTACCGCGTGCGGCTGGACGTCGAGCACCGGATCTCCGACCGCATCGTCTTCCGGGACAAGGCGTACTACACCGACCTCAAGTGGGTGTCGGACGGCACGCTCATCCTGGGCGCGTTCCCCGTCCCGGGCGTGACCACCCTGGTCGCGCGCACGCTGCCGATGCTCGACGACAGGCAGAAGTGGATGGGCAACCAGGCGGAGCTCACGTTCGACTTCGCGACCGGCAGCGCGCGCCACACGCTCCTGGCGGGGCTCGAGCTCAGCCGGCTCACGGACGAGTTCTCGCTCGACATCGCGCTGCTGCCCGTGATCGACCTGTTCAACCCCGTCGAGACCGCCCAGCAGCCGCTGTTCGTCATCCCGGGCCAGTCGCAGGCGGGCGACGCGCGCACGCGCGTGATCGCGCCCTACGTCATGGACCGCATCGACATGGGACGCTTCCAGGTGCTGGCCGGCGCGCGGCTGGACTCGCTCGACTTCGAGGAGACGATCGTTCCCACCAACCGGGACGCCACGAAGCTGAGCCCGCTGCTGGGCCTGGTGTTCGAGCCCACGCCGGGGCTCTCGCTCTACGCGAACGGCGGCTCCGCGTTCGGTCCGCCCTCGAGCCTGGTCGTGGGCGAGCGCGAGCCCGAGGAGAGCTGGCAGTTCGAGGCCGGCCTCAAGAAGAAGTTCCTGGGCGGAAAGGCGTTCGCGACCGCGGCCTACTACCACCTCGACAAGGACAACATCGGGATCCCCGACGCCAGCGGCGTGACGCGCCAGACCGGCGACCAGCGCGCCGACGGCTTCGAGGCCGAGCTGCAGGTCGAGGCGCACCCCGGCTTCTTCGCGACCGCCTCCTACGCGTTCACCGACGCGGAGCTCACGAGCTTCAGCGAGCTGCTGCTCCTCGGCGACCAGCCGCCCTTCTTCCTGGTCCAGGACTACTCGGGCAACACGCCCGCGTTCGCGCCTCGCCACCTGTTCAACGCCTGGCTGGTGAAGGAGCTGCCGGCCGGCTTCCAGGTCGGCGCGGGCGGGCGCTACGTGGCCGAGCAGTTCATCGCGGCGGACAACGCGTTCGCGATCGACTCCTACTTCCTGCTGGACGCCATGGCCGCCTACCGCCGCGGGCGGTTCAAGGGCTCGCTGCACTTCAAGAACATCACCGACACCGCGTACGAGACGCGCGGGTTCGGAACCAGCTCCGTGATCCCCGCCAGCCCGTTCGCGGTGTACGGGCGGATCGAGATCGGCCTGGGCTCGCACTGATCGCATGGCATTGAAGGGGGCCGAGGAGGCACGGTCGCGGCTGGACGCGTGGACGCGCGAGATCGTCGCGTGGCACTTCGACCCCGCGACGGGCTCGCCGTTCTGGCTGGAGCGGGCGAAGACGTTCGACTTCGATCCGCGGCGCGACGTGAAGGGCTACGCGGACCTCGGCCGCTTCGGCCCCTTCGAGGACGAGTGGCTGCGCGGCGGGCCGGTCCGCCGCTGGGTGCCGAAGGGGCTCGCCGGCCGGCCCGTCTCCGTCTTCGAGACGGGCGGCTCCACCGGCGTGCCCAAGTCGCGCGCCAACATCGACGACTTCCGTCTGGACTACGAGGCCTTCGGCGACACGCTGCCCGAGGAGTTCTTCCCGAAGGGGGCAGACTGGCTGATGGTCGGCCCCAGCGGCCCGCGCCGCCTGCGCCTCGCCATCGAGCACCTGGCGCAGCACCGCGGCGGCATCTGCTTCATGGTGGACCTCGACCCGCGCTGGGTCATCAAGCTCATCAAGAAGGGCCAGCACGACCAGGCGGAGGCCTACAAGCAGCACGTCATCGACCAGGCGCTGACGGTGCTGCGCGCGCACGACACCATCCGCTGCCTGTTCACGACGCCCAAGCTGCTCGAGGCCCTGGCGGAGAAGATCTCGATACGCAAGGCCGGCATCACCGGCGTCTTCTGCGGCGGCACCGAGATGACGCCGCAGTTCCACCGCTTCGCGACCGAGGAGCTGCTGGAGGGCGCGTACTTCGCGCCGACCTACGGCAACACGCTGATGGGCCTGGCCACCCACCGCCCGCGGAAGGGCGGGGACACCTGGGACATCATCTACTACCCGCCCTCGCCGCGCGCGATGATCGAGGTGGTGGACCCGGACCAGCCCGACCGGCTCGTGGAGTACGGCCAGACCGGCCGCGTGCGCCTGACGACGCTGACGAAGGAATTCTTCATGCCGCGCTTTCTCGAACGCGACGAGGCGGAGCGCGAACCGCCGTGCGCACAATACCCGTGGGACGGCGTACGCAACGTGCGCCCCTTTGCCGAGCTTGGCACGAAGGTCGTCGAAGGAGTCTACTGATCAACGACAGACCTTGGGCGTTGGGCGTTGGGCTTCTG
>JAICEW010000101.1 GCA_025923995.1 Vicinamibacteria bacterium
AATCAAGGAGTCCGGCTACGGCCGCGAGCTGGCGGACTTCGGCATCCGCGAGTTCGTCAACATCAAGACTTTCTATATCAAGTAGCTGATTCCAAACGCATTCAGCCAGTTCGGGCGACCGCTCGCCCGCACATGAGGCTTGCGAGTATGGAACATCGGCCCTAGACTTAACGTCGTTAAGAAATAGAACAGCGAGTCAGTTCAAGACACTGAACTCGCGTTTGGGGGCGTGAGATGGGGATCACGGAACGACGTGAGCGGGAGCGCGAGGAGGTCCGGCGCAAGATCCTCGACGCCGCGCGCGAGCTCTTCGCGACCGAAGGGTACGCGAACGTGACGATGCGCAAGATCGCGGAAGCCATCGAGTATTCCCCCACCGCGATCTACGGGCACTTCGAGGACAAGGACGACCTGGTGCAGGCGCTCTGCCACGAGGACTTCGCGCGTCTGCTCGCCGTGTTCGACAGCCAGGAGATCCCGCCCGATCCCCTCGACCGCATCCGCATGCTCGGGCACGGTTACGCGCTGTTCGCGCGGCAGAACCCGAACCACTACCGGTTCATGTTCATGACGCCCGCCAAGTTCGAGCACCCCCACGACCTCTCGGATCCGGGCCAGCAGTCCTTCCAGCGCCTCCTGGCCGCGGTGGAAGAGGCGAAGGCGCGGGGCCTCCTGCGGCCCGTCGATCCCATGCTCGTCTCGCAGGTGCTGTGGGCCAGCCTGCACGGTGCGGTCTCGCTGCTCGTGACCTACAGGCCCGAGCAGTTCCCGGCGGCGCCGCCGCCCGCGGACTTCGTCGAGCAGACCTGCGAGAACGCCTTGCGCGGATTCCTGGCCTGACATGGTCTCCCTCGCCCGCAAGAACCTGCTGCACGACCGGCTCCGGTTCGTGATCACGGTGTCGGGGGTGGCCTTCGCGGTGACGCTGGTGCTGGTGCAGGTGGGGCTGTTCATGGGCCTGCTGGACAAGGCCACGGTGACGATCCAGAACGCGGGCGCCGACATCTGGGTCACCTCGCGCGAGACGCCGAACGTGGACTTCGCGCACACGTTCCCGGAGACGACGGTGCTGCGCGTGCGGGGCGTGCCCGGCGTGGCGCGCGCGGACAACCTGATCGTCAACTTCATGAACATCATGCTGCCCACCGGCGCCGAGGAGGGGTGCCTGGTCTACGCGCTCGACGACTTCGGCGCGTGGAACCTGCCCTGGATCGTCAACGAGGGCGACCCCGCCGACCTCGCGCGCGGGCGCTTCATCCTGATGGACCGCTCGGCCGAGCGGCGCTTCGGGGCGTTCGCCGTCGGGGACTACCGCGAGATCCTGGGCCGCCGCTTCAAGATCATCGGGACCACGACGGGCGCGGCGTCGTTCACCACCGCGCCCATCGTCTTCATGGACTTCGGCAACGCGCAGGAGCTGCAGCAGACGCTCCAGAACCGGGCCAGCTACGTGCTGGTAAAGGTGGCGCCGGGCGCCGACGTGCAGCAGGTCGCGACCGCCATCCGGAGGATCGCGCCCTACAACGACGTCTACACGCGGGACGAGTGGGCGCGCCGGTCGCGCGCCTACTGGGTGGTCTCGACCGGCCTGGGCATGAACATGGGCATCACCGTGTTCCTGGGGATCCTGGTCGGCATCGTCGTCGTCGCGCAGACGCTCTACACCTCCGCGGTCGAGCACGTGAAGGAGTTCGGGACGGTGAAGGCCATCGGCGGCAGCAACTGGGACATCTACCGCATCCTGGGGGAGCAGGCGGTCATCGCGGCCGTCGTCGGCTTCGCGCTGGGCGGGCTCATCTCGATGGCGATGCGGCCGCTGATGGCGAAGCTGTTCCTCAACGTGCTCGTCTCGCCGCAGTTCGCGGCGGCGGTGTTCGCGGGGACCGTGCTCATGTGCCTGGGCGCGGCCATGCTCTCGTTCCGGCGCGTGGCGGGGATCGATCCGGCTCTGGTGTTCCGGACGTGAGCGGCAGCACGTCAGCCACGAAGACACAAAGGGAGCGGTGCCTCGCATGAACACGGTGCTGGAAGTGACCGACGTGCGGAAGACCTTCGAGGAAGGCTCCCAGAGGGTCGAGGTGCTGAAGGGGGTCTCGCTCGACGTCGCGGCGGGCGAGGTGGTGGCGCTCGAAGGGCCGTCGGGCTCCGGGAAGACCACCCTGCTCTCGATCATGGGGTGCATCCTCACGCCCACGTCGGGCGACGTCGTCGTCGCCGGCGAGCGCGTGCGGATGGACCGCCCCGCGGGGCTGCGTGACGTGCGCCGCCGCTCGATCGGCTTCGTGTTCCAGCAGTACAACCTGTTCCCCGCGCTGACCGCGCTCGAGAACGTCGAGTACGCCCTGAACGTCAAGGGCGTGAGCGACGCACAGCGCGAGGCCACGAGCGCGCTCACGCGCGTCGGCCTCGGCGATCGCCTCCACTTCCTGCCGCGGGACCTCTCGGGCGGACAGAAGCAGCGCGTGGCGATCGCGCGCGCGCTGGCGGGCTCGCCCCGCGTGCTCCTGGCCGACGAGCCGACGGCGAACCTGGACACCGCGGTGGGCACCCAGGTGCTGGAGCTGTTCCGGGCGCTGGCCAAGGACGAGTCGAAGGGGCTCGTGATCGTGACGCACGACCCGAAGGTGCGCGACGTGGCCGACCGCGTCGTCGGGATCCGGGACGGCCGCCTCGCGGCCTGACCCGTGGAGAGGACCATGAAGACGAGGACGATGCTGGGCGCGGTCGTGATCGGGCTGGGCCTGCTGGCGGCGACCGTGATGCAGGCGCGGAGCGTGTCGGGACGGCCGGCGGCGACGGCGCCCGCCCCCCAGGCCGCACGAGGCGTGGCGGCGGAGGGACGCGTCTCGGCCTACCCCGGCTCCGAGGTGCGCCTGGCCGCGGAGCGCGCGGGGCGCGTCACGCGTGTGCTGGTCGAGGAGGGCCAGCCGGTCGCGAAGGGCGCGCTGCTGGCGGAGATCGACTCCGACGAGCTGCGCGCCGCGCTGGCCGAGGCGCGGGCGCGGGTGGTCGAGGCGCAGGCGGAGGTGACGCTGGCCAGCTTGAACCGCGAGCGCCGCGAGCGGCTCGTGCGCGAGCAGATCGTGGCCGCGCACGACCTCGACCAGGCCAGCCGGGACCTGGACATCGCGCGGGCGCGGCTGGACACCGCGAGCGCCGAGGTGACGCGCTACGAGGCGCAGATCCGCAAGACGCGCATCCTGGCGCCCATCGCGGGCACCGTGATCGCGCGCGCGGTCGACGCGGGCGAGACGGTGGAGACCGGCGACCATGCCTTCACGCTGGCCGACCTGGGCCGGCTGCGCATCGAGGCGGAGGCGGACGAGGCGGACGCGGGCGCGCTCTCGGTCGGCGCGCCGGTCGCCATCACCGCCGACGGGTACGAGGGGCGCTCCTGGCGCGGCTCGGTCGAGGAGGTCGCGGACGCGGTGACGCTGCGCCAGCTCAAGGCGCAGGACCCGGGACGCCCGACCGACACGCGCATCCTCGCGGTGAAGGTCGCGTTCGAGGAGGCGGCGCCGCTCAAGCTGGGCACGACGGTCGAGCTGCGGATCGAGCCGCGACGGCCGTGACCGAGACGGCCGACGCCGCCAGGGACCCGCGGGTCGGTCCGGGTCATCCCTCGCCCGGGATCGTGCTGCCGTTCCTGTGGCGGCGCCTGCGGGTCTCGCTGCGGCCGCGCTCCGGCGCCGCGCAGCAGGTCGCCTACGCGCCGTCCGCGCTGGACCTCGATCCCGGGGTCACCTGGATCGGGCACGCGAGCTTCCTCCTCCGCCTGGACGGCATGCGGTTCCTGACCGATCCCGTCTTCGCCGAGCGCGCCAGCCCGCTCTCCTTCGCAGGACCGCCGCGGCTGGTGGCGGCCGGCGTGCCGCTCTCCGAGCTGCCGAAGGTCGACTTCGCGGTGATCTCGCACGACCACTACGACCACGCGGACCTGGGCGCCATCCGGTCGCTCGCGCGACGGGGCGTCCGCTTCGTGGTGCCGGTGGGCGTGGGCGAGCTGGTGCGCGGCGTGGGCGGGGACGCGGTCGAGCTCGACTGGTGGCAGACCGCCGACGTGGGCGGGCTGCGCGTCCATTGCGTGCCGGCCCAGCACTTCTCCGGCCGCGGGCTGTTCGACCGCAACCGGCGCCTGTGGGCGGGCTTCGTCGTCGAGGGGGCGAGCCGGCGCGTGTACCACGCGGGCGACACCGGGTACTTCCGCGGGTTCGCCGAGATCGCGGCCCGCCTCGGCCCCGTCGACCTCGCGCTGCTGCCGATCGGCGCCTACCTGCCGCGGGCGATGATGCAGCGGGTCCACATGGATCCCGCGGAGGCCGTGCAGGCGGCGCTGGACCTGCGTGCGCGCGCGACCGTCGGCATGCACTGCGGCACGTTCGACCTGGCCGACGAGGACCTCGCCGAGCCGCCGCGGCGCTTCCTCGCCGAGGCGGCGGCGCGCGGGCTCGCGAACGCGAGCGTGATGCGCGTGGGAGAGACGCGAACCTTCTGACAACTTGTCAGCCTGACAACACACGATTGCAAGGTGTGTGTTGTTGACAAGTTGCTTGATTTGGCGGGCCTCGACCCTACCTTTGAAGGAGAGCGCGCCTGATATGCGCGCCGCTCGTCCCGCCGCAACACGCCAACATCGAACCGATGCGTGCAGAGGTGGAGAGGCGGGCTCTGCCCTGAAGGAGGGACCACGATGAATCAATCACTCTCGCGCTTCGGACTGGCGCTGGCGCTGTGCTCCGGCCTGTTCCTGGCCGGATGCGGTGACGACGACGACAACCCCAGCTCGCCCAGCTCACCGGCCCCGGTCGTCCCCAGCCCCACTCCGACGCCCTCGGCGGAACCGTCGCCGGCGCCGTCGCCCACCCCCAACCCCGGCAACCAGCCCGGCCAGAGCGCGAACTTCCTCGGGAAGCTGAAGACGAACACGCCGCCGCTGCTCCGGATCGGCGGACAGGACGTCATGGTGAACGAGGCGACGACGTACGACAACGCCGGTGCGCCGATCACGCTGGCCGACATCCCGGTCGGCACGGTCGTGCGCGTGCGCGGCGCGTTCATGGACGACCGCACCACGGTGCTGGCGACGCGCATCAACATCCCGCCGCCGGACGACGACGGCGGCAACCAGTAGCGGACGCCCGACGGCCCTGGAGGCCGATTGACGTACCCCCGCTCACCCACTACCCTTTCGCCCGCTCGTTTCCGGCGCGGGGGGGTGGGTGGTGCGGGTGTTCGCCGCGGCAGCCGCTGTTCTGGTGACGGGGGTCGCGTGTGCCCCGTCCTCTCACGAGCGCTCGCCCCTGCTCCAGGCGGGCATCCCTCTGCTCCTCGTTTCGGGTGAG
Source organism: Vicinamibacteria bacterium (assembly GCA_025923995.1). Taxonomy (GTDB): domain Bacteria; phylum Acidobacteriota; class Vicinamibacteria; order Fen-336; family Fen-336; genus JAICEW01. The sequence continues at coordinate 5,343 of JAICEW010000101.1, forward strand.
GACGAGCAGCCTGTTCCCGGAGCCTCCGTCGTCATCGGAGGACGCCGCTACTTCTCCGGCGCGGACGGGCGCGTGGACCTCGACCCCATCCTCGACGGCGACGTCGACGTCGCGGCCACGAACTTCCTCGTCCGCGAGACCGCACTTCCTTCCGGCCGCACGCTGACCCTCTGGCCGACCAGCCCCGGCTACCCCGAGGACTACATCCGCCACCTGCTCTACAAGGACGCGGCCGGCACGCGCGCCGAGCCGTCGCTGTCGGTCGATGCGCCGTTGCGCCGCGTGATGGCGGCCGTCGTCCAGGTCGTGCCCGATTCCGGCCTGTGGGACGACGCCCCCGCGCGCACGGCGCACGAGCGTGCGATCGGCGTCCTGAACGAGGCCACGGGGGGGCACGTCCGCTTCGAGCTGCGGCGGTCCGCCGCGTCGGGCGTCGTCTTCCGGGCATCCGTGGACGGGGCCGCCACCGCCGCCGGTGCGCTCACCTATCGCGACCTCCTCCGCAACGAGATCACAAGCGGGCGCATCGTCTACGCGAACCTGGCAGCGGCCCGCAGCGAGCGCTTCGTCGCGCACGAGCTGGGCCACGCGCTGGGGTTGCAGCACTCGATCCGCCCCCGCGACCTCATGTACTTCTCGGCCCCGCAGGCCGCGGCCGCGTCCTTCAGCGAGCAGGAGCGGCTCAGCATCCGGCTGCTGCTCCAGCGCCGGGCCGGGAACCGCTACCCCGACAACGACCGCACCGTCTCGGGCACCGCGGACCTGCGCTCGACCAGCGTCGTCGCCGACTGACCGATATTCCGCGCCCCCCGCGCGGCCTGCCCTGCCCGGCGGCGACAATCGGGAGAGGATGAGCGCGAAGCGCCCTGGCCGTTACCCGCGCTGGCTGGCCTTCCTGGCCGCCGTGGGCGCCGTGAGCCTCTGCGGGGTCGTGCTCACGCTCTTCTTCGCGTTCGGACGGCGCCCGTCGGCGCTGGCCGTCACGGACATGCCGGCCGTGCAGAGCGAGGAGTTCCTCGTCTCGCTGGCCGGGATCGCGGGGGCTCCGCTGCGTACGGGCGGCACCGTCGAGCTGCTCAACAACGGCGACGAGTTCTTCCCCGCCCTGCTGCGCGACCTGCGCGCCGCGGAGGCCACGATCAACATCCTCGTCTTCATCTGGGAGGAGGGCAAAGCCAACGACCAGGTGATGGCCGTCCTGAAGGACAAGGCCCGATCCGGCGTGCAGGTGCGGGTGCTGCTCGACGGCTACGGGGGCCGCGGCGCGCCGAAGAAGGACCGGGATGCCCTGCAGGAGCTGGGCGGCAAGGTCGCCTACTTCCGGACGCCGAGCTTCGGCAAGCTGACGCGCTTCCACAAGCGCACCCACCGGCGTGCCATCGTGGTGGACGGACACATCGCGTACACGGGCGGCATGGCCATCGCGGACAAGTGGCTGGGCGACGCCGACAGCGAGGAGCACTGGCGCGACAGCATGGTCCGCGTGACCGGCTCCCCCGCCGCCGCCATCCAGTCGGCCTTCGCCGCCCCGTGGGCCCACTCGGCGGGCGAGATCCTGGTGGGCGAGCTGTTCTACCCGACGCTGCGCGACGGATCGGGTCCCGGCGCCATCCGGACGGTCGGCGTGATGAGCGCGCCCACGAGCGACCATCACCCGCTGCGGCTGGTCTTCATGCAGAGCTTCCTGGCCGCGCGCCGCACGCTGTACATCACGACGCCCTACTTCGTGCCCGACCGCGTCCTGCGCGAGGCGGTGGCGCAGAAGGCCCGCTCGGGCGTCGACGTGCGCATCCTGCTGCCTGACGAGCACACCGACGCGCTGCCGATCCGCCAGACGACGCACAGCTACCTGGGCGAGCTGCTGGAGGCGGGCGTGAAGGCCTACGAGTACCAGCCGACCATGATGCACGCCAAGCACGTGGTGGTGGACGGCGCGTGGTCGGTCGTCGGCTCGCCCAACATGGACATCCGCTCCAAGGAGCTCAACGAGGAGAACGTCCTCTGCGTGCTCGACACCGCGCTGGGCGCGCGCCTGGACGAGACGTTCCGGCGCGACCTCGCGCGCTCGGACGAGTTCACGCTCGACGAGTGGCGGCGCCGCGGCTGGGCCAAACGCGTCGCCGAGCGGGGCTTCCGGCTCTTCGCCGAGCAGTACTAATCCGCGAGCGCGTCCGCCCGCTTGATCTCGGGCTCCCACGTGCGGCGCATGTGCCGGTTGAGCTCCACCGCCCGCTGCAGCGCCTCGCGCGCCTTCTGCGCCGTCTCCCGGCGGCGCGCCGGATCGGGGATCGACTCCGCCCGCAGGCGCAGGAGCGCCCCGCGCGCGGCCATCGCGTCGGCCAGCGTGTTCACGCGGTCCAGCGCGCGCTGCGCGAGGTCCAGCCCCTCGGCGATCTCGGCGTCGCCGCCGAGCCCACGCGACCGCCGCCACTGGGCGCCCCACCGGCAGCGGTCCGCCGCCGCGGCCAGCGCGTTCGCGTCCTGGGGGCCGAGCGCGATCGCCTTGTCGAGCGCCGCGCGCGCGCGCGCGAACGCGGGCACGGGGTCCTGGCCGGCCTGCGCGCGCCAGCGCGCTTCCAGCGTGGCCGCGGCGCCGGCCAGCCGGTGCGGCTCCGCCAGCCTGGGATCCGCCACCGCGGCCTTGCCGAAGCAGACGCGCGCCTCGCCGAGCGGGCCCATCGGGGACTGCCCCTGCTCCAGGCGCGTCTGCGCCCCCAGCATGGCCACCCGCCCACGCAGGACCCAGAACTCGGGGCCCGCCTTCGGGTTGATGCGGAAGGCCTGGTCCAGCTGCTCCTGCGCCCGGCCCAGCGCCGGCTGCGGGTCCTGGCCGATCGCGAGCTGGTGCGCGGCCCGCGTCAGGTAGGCCTCCGCCAGCCGCGTGTGCGTGCCGTCCAGGTCCGGCAGCAGCTCGACCGACCGGCGCAGCGCCGTCTCGGCCGCGTCCAGGTGCGCGTCCGGGGGCAGCCCGTGGTCCTTCTCGTATTCGGCCAGCTCCCGCAGCGCCAGGCCGCGGTTCGCGTGCGCGTACCCGAAGTCGGGCACCGCCTTGAGCGCCGTGTCGTAGTGGGCCACGGCCGCCTCCAGGTCGGCGCGCGGGTCGCGGCCCGCCTCGACGGACATCAGGGCGCGCGTGACGTACGCATTGCCCAGGTCGTTGCGCGGGCCGGGATCGTCGCCGCTCCCGTCGACCGAGCGCTGCAGCCAGACCAGGGCCTGGTCGAGCGAGGCCTTGCCGTCGAGGCCGTGGCTCGACTCGTAGGCGGCGCGCAGCCGGTAGCCGACGCCGAGCTGGCCGATGGCGCGCTTGCTGCCGGGGTCGATCTCGAGCGCGCGCCGCGCGCTCTGGGCGGACAGGTCGAGCGCGGCCAGCGGGTCCTCGCCGCGCAGCATCAGGTGGTTGGCCCAGTAGCGATGGATGTTGGCGAGCCGGGAGTGCACGTTGGCCAGATCGGGATCGGCCAGCAGGGCCTGCTCGCACGTGCGGCAGGCCTCGGCGTAGAGCGCGTCCATGTCGGCGCCCTGGTAGAGCTTGCGCTCCATGCGCTGGATGCCGGTCTGGCACAGGCCCTCGAGCGCGGCCGGCTCGCTGCGCGCGTAGGTCGCGATCCCCCTGTACTCCGCGATCGCCGCCTCCACCGCCGCGGCCGACCCCGCCGCATCCCCCGTCTCGTGCTTCTCGCGGCTGATCGCGGAATGGACGTTGGCCTTCAGCAGGCGCGCCTCGTACAGCCAGGGCGCCCTGGCGATGGCCTCGTCGGCCTTGGCCTGCGCCTGGTCGTAGCGCTTCTCGCAGAAGGCCAGCAGGCCTTCGGCGTACTCCGGCACGGCCAGCTGTCCCCCCGCGCTCTGCCGCAGGTACGACGTGGCGGGGTCGCGGTACTTCTCCTGGATCTCCCGGCGCCGCGCCTCGCGCAGCTCGCGGCTGCCGATGCCGTCCGCCGCCTCGCGCTCGCGCCGGTAGATCTCCGCCAGCGTGAGGCCCAGCGAGTAGGCCACGTCCGGACGCGTGTAGCCTCCGTCCCACGCGCGCTGCAGGTGCACGAGCGCCTTCTCCGGATCCCCCAGCACGAGCTGCCCCTGGCCCAGCGCGTGCTCGCCGGGCCCGCGGGCCGCGGCGCCGGCCGCCTTGATGCGCCCCTCGATGCGTTGCAGGCGCTCGCGCACCAGCGCCTTCTCGGCCCGCACGTCGTGCAGCGGCGCCAGGTGCGCCACCCGCATGATCCAGTAGGCGTCGCCCACGATCTGCCCGAACTCGGAGGCCAAAGCGCTCTGCTCGCGCGCCGTCACGCGGATGCGCAGCGCGTACGTGCCCGCCGCCAGCACCGCCAGCGCGGCGACCGCGCCCGTCGCCACCAGCGCCTTGTTCTTGCGCGCCTTCTTCACCAGCCGGCCCAGCACCCCGCTGGCGCGGGCGCGGATCGGCTCGCCCTCCAGGTAGCGCCCCAGGTCGTCGGCCAGCGCGCGGGCCGAGTCGTAGCGGTTGCCCGGGTCCTTCTCCAGGCACTTCATCACGATCGTCTGCACGTCCGCGGGCAGCTGCGGGTGGCGCGAGCCGACCGGCACCGGCTCCTCGTTGAGCAGCTTCACCAGCACGTCCAGGCTGCTGTCGGAGTCGAAGGGCGGACGCCCGGCCAGCAGCTCGTAGAGCGTGGCGCCCAGGCTGTACACGTCGCTGCGACGGTCGAGGATCTTCGAGTCGCCCCGCGCCTGCTCCGGCGACATGTACCAGGGCGTGCCCATCACCATGCCGGTCGCGGTCAGGCCCGGCGCGGCCGCCTCGCGCGCGAGGCCGAAGTCCATCACGTAGGGGTGGTACCCGCCCTCCGGCGTGCGCTCGACCATCACGTTCGTCGGCTTCAGGTCGCGGTGGATGAAGCCGACACGGTGCGCGGCGTGCACGCCCTCCGCGACCTCCTTCATCACCTTGAGCTTCTGCTCGAGGGTCAGCTCGTCCTGCACGTCCTTGAGGGTGCCGCCCTCGACGAACTGCGTGACGATGTAGGGCCGGCCCGCCTCCTCGCCCACCTCGTAGATGCGGCACACGTGCTCATGCTCGATGCGCGCCTGCGCGCGCGCCTCGACCAGCAGCCGCTCCGACAGGTGCGGGTCGTCGCCGCGGATGAGCTTCAGCGCGACCGGACGGTCGAGCGTCGGGTCGTAGGCGCGGTAGACCGTGGCCATGCCCCCCGAGCCCAGGAAGCCGAGGTCCCGGTAGCGCCCGAACGTGGTGCCGGGGGAAAGCGGCCGCTGTCGCGCGACGCCGGGCTCGAGGCCCGAGGTCTGGTCGCTCGGAGAGGGGCGGGGGTCGCCCTCGTGCGTGGGATCCATGGGTCAGCAGACGACCGGCACCGCCTCCGGGAGGGGAAGGCGAGCCCGAACGATCGCTGGATGATGAAGGGTCGCCCCACCGCGGTCAAGCGCGGCACGACGCGCGGACCGGGCTCCGACCGCGGTAGCATCGCGCGGCATGTCCGATGCGCCGGCAGGCGGTCCGCCCTCGCCGTCCTCGCGCGCCTTCGCCGGCCTGACCGAACGCGGCGTCTGGATCGCCGCGTGCGCCGCCGGCGCCGGCCTGCGCCTCCTGCTCCTGCTCCTGCGCCCGCTCTGGCACGACGAGATCTACACGGTGGACCTGGCGCGCGCCGGCGCGGCACGGATCCTCGCGGCGCTGGCCGAGGACACGGGGCCGCCCCTGTTCTATCTGCTCGCGTCCCCGATCGTGGGGCGCGAGGCCGGAGCGTGGGACGCCATCGTCCGCGTCCTCTCGCTGGCCGCGTCGTTGCTCCACCTCCCGCTGCTCGTCCTGGTCGCCCGCCGCGTCGGCCGCCCCGACGTGGGCTGGCGCGCCGCCGCCCTCTTCGCCCTCTGCCCGCTCGCCGTGCATTACGGGGCGGAGGCGCGCGGATATGCCCTGGCGTCGCTGCTGGTCCTGGCCGCGCTCGAGCGGTCGCTCGCGCTGGTCGAGCGGAAGTCGGCCGTGTCGATCCTCCTGCTCGCCGTGTGCTGCGCCGGGGCCGTGCTCACGCACTACCTGGCCCTGCTCGCGCTGCTGGGCCTTCCCTGGCTGCTCCTGCGCGCCGACGGGCCCGCGCGCGCGCGGCTGCTCGGAGGCTGGTCGCTGGGCGCCGCGCTGGCCGCGCCGTGGGCGCCGGTCGCGCTGGCCCAGCCGGCCGGCGGCATGGCCTGGGTCTCGTCGATCCCGGTGCGGGCGCGGCTGGCCCGCCTGCTCGTCAACGTGTCCTTCGGTACGGACAAGGCGCCGTCTGCCGCGCTCACGGCGCTGGCCCTCGCTTTCCTGGCGCTCGTGGCATGGGGCCTCTGGCGGCTTCGCGGCCGCGAGCGGGTGATCCTCGGCGTGCTGGCCGCGAGCGCGGCGGCGACGGCGGTCGCCGCTGTCGTGCGCCCGGACGTCCTGATCCCGGTCCGCACGGTGTTGTGCCTCCTCCCGCTCGTCGTGCTGGTGATAGCCCTGGCGGGCCGGGCCCCGGCCGCCGTGGCCGCCGTGGCCTTCACGGTCGCGCTCGCGGTGGAGATACCGCGCGCGTTCGGCGAGACGCCGGGCCAGCAGCTCGCACGCTTCCTGGATCCGACCGTGAGGGCCGGCCGCACCGTCTGCGTCGCCGGCATCGGCGCGCTGGAGCTGGACTACCGGTTCCGCTCCGCCGGCCTGCCCGCACGCGTCCTCTACTTCCCGTCCGACGTGCAGCGCCACCCCGGCTGGCACGACGACCGCGTCCCGGCCACGCCGGCCCTGCGGGCCGAGGCGCGCACGCTGACGGAGCGCGCCGATCGCCCGGAGGTCTACGTGCTCCCGCACGGGGCCCGCGCATCGCAGGCGCTGCGTGAGCGGCTGAGCCCGCTGGGTGCGCGGCGGATCGGCTACAGCGCCTGGGTGGAGGTCGTGGCGCTTCCGGCCGGCGTGCCCTGACCGCGGGGCACCGCCAGCGCCGCCAGCAGGTACACGACCGATCCCACGCGCACCGACGTGGGGATGCTCGTCTCCATCGACAAGACGAGCGCCGCGAACGTCGAGAGCACCGCGGCCGCGCCGTTGAGGCCCCACATCCACGGCAGCCACTCGCCCTGGCCCAGCCGCTCCAGTCGCCGGATGCCCGCCGGTGCGCACAGGCCCATCACGAAGCCGCAGGGCGCGACGAGCGCCAGCGCCAGCAGCACGCGCCGGCCGAAGCCCAGATGCACGCTCTGCGCCACCAGCGCCTCCGACGCGAACGAGTAGGCGAGCGTCACGCCCGCCGCCAGCACCGCGGGCCACCCGCTCCAGCGCGATTCGGGCGCGAGACGGCTCGAGGCCAGGGCGCCCAGGCCGGTCGAGGCCAGCAGGCCCGCCAGCACCACCGCCAGCGAGTAGATGGGGTGGCCCAGCAACAGCGAGAGCCGCTGCATCATCCCGATCTCGACGAGCATGAAGCCCATGCCGATGCAGACGAAGAACGCGGCGCCGCCCGGGCTGGGGCTCGTGCGCGACGCGCGGATGGTGCGCACCAGCGGCAGCAGGATGGTCGCGGCCACGAGCACGATCGCCGCCAGCAGGAACAGGAGCAGGAAGCCCAGCGCGCGCAGGTTTCCGCCGTAGGTGAGCTGCTTGGCCAGGCCGGGCAGGTGGCGCAGCCGCACGGAGTTGAAGAAGAAGGGCGAGCGGTCGTACGTGGGAGAGTGGTCGTAGGGTCCCGGCTCGCGCAGGCGGTCGAGGTCGTCGAGCGTCCGCGCGGCGAGGATCCGCGCCAGCTCCGGGTCGTCCACCGGCCCTCCCGGCAGGTAGTTCACCGTGAACTGCCGCTCCTGGGCGCGCAGCCGGAGGAGCTCCACGTCCTCGGGTGCGAGCGGACGGTTGCTGAGCACGAGCGTCGACACGCCCCGGCACGAGACCAGCGCGAGGTGGTCGGCCGGCGCGGCCGCTCCCTCGGCCAGCAGCGTGGCCCAGGCGAGCGCCACCAGCCGATAGGTCTGGCTGGCCTCGGCCCCGACGTTCCAGCGGCTGAAGCCGATCACGCCGCCGGGCTTGAGCCGGCTCCAGAACGTCCGCCAGCCCTCGACCGTGTAGAGCGCGTTCTCGGACAGCGTCATGGCCCCGGCGGACGTCGCGGCCCAGGTGTCGACCATCGACGCCTGGATCAGGTCGAAGCGCTGGTCGGTGCGGGCCAGGAAGCTGCGTCCCTCGTCGTGGTGGAGGCTGACGCCTGGCAGCTTCCCGAGCTTGGAGAAGTCGGCGAGCGGGCCCAGCGCCAGGTCGAGCGTCGCACCGTTGATCTCGATTCCCACCACGCGCCGGTACCCGTTGACGACCGCGGCGTTCAGCACGTCGCGGCCGCCCCCGACGCCGATGACGGCCGCCTCGCCGCCCGGCCGCAGCTCGGCCGGGAGCGAGGTCACGTCGTAGCGCAGGTACGCCAGGCGCGCCGGATCCTCCGGGAAACGCAGGATCCCCGTGCCCGCGTCGTGGTCGATCGTCACGTGGACGTATTCGAACGGGACCTGGGGCGCGAGGGGGCTGGGTCCCCACATTCCCAGCGGCCGCGTGCGCGGCTTGAGCGCCCGGACGCACGAGATCGGGCTCCAGACCTCCGCCAGGATCCCGTCGCGCGCGTCGAGCGTGCCCTTCACCCACATGGGCTGGATGCCGTGGAGGGTCGCGCCGTTCGCGAGCGCGGCCAGCATGGCGACGAGGCCGCCCACCAGCAGCTGCCGGCGGCGATCCGCGCGCCCTTCCGCCTGGTCGAACAGCGCCGCCGCCACGAACACCAGGCCGCTGGTGACCAGCATCGCGCTCGACGCGTCCGTCCAGCTCAGCAGGCCCAGCGCCACGAAGCAGCCGGTCGCCGCGCCCAGCAGGTCGGCCGCGTAGGCCCGCCCCACCGGGTAGGCCCCGCGCGTGAGCGCCAGGCACACCAGGGCGCCCGAGAAGAAGAAGGGCACCGAGACGATGATGCAGAACAGCAGGAAGGACCACACGGGCAGCAGCGAGCGGGAGAGCTCGAGCGGCACCGCGAGCATGTTGAGCAGGGTGAGGGGCAGCGACAGCGCGAGCGCGGCCGCGCCCTGTCGCAGCCGCCTCGGGATGTCCTGCGGCTGGAACCAGGCCGGGCGGAACTGGACGAACAGCGCCCCCAGCGTCATCCCGAACATGCCCATCGAGACGGAGACGAACGCGAGGTAGTACCAGGCGACCACGCTCAGCAGGCGCGTGAGCACCACCTCGTAGATGAGCGTGCACCCGCAGACCAGCGCCAGGGCGGCGTAGAAGACCCCGCCTCCGTCACGCCGCGCGTCGCCCGTGGCGCTGCCGCTGGCCATCCGCACCCTCCCCTGGCGGCGGTCCCGGAGGCCGCCGGCCGGCGAAACCTTAGCACTGGTCGCCGCGGCCCCCCTCGATCGGGCCGGCAGCCGGCGCCCGCGGAGAGCTACAATCGAGGCCAAATGACTCCGCCCCTCTCGAACCGCGCGCGCCTGATGCCCGCGTCGCCCATCCGCAAGCTGATGCCGCTGGCGGACGAGGCGCGGCGCCGCGGCGTGCACATCTACCACCTCAACATCGGCCAGCCGGACCTGGAGACGCCCGCGCCCATGCGCGAGCGGCTCGCGCAGTACCGGGAGCGCGTGTACGCGTACACGCCCTCCGTGGGCACGCCGGAGTTCCTGCAGACGCTGCAGGAGTACTACCGCGGCCTGGGGCTCCGCCTGGGCCTCGACGAGCTGATGGCGACGACGGGCGGCAGCGAGGCCATCCAGTTCGCGCTGTTCGCGTGCGCGAACGAGGGCGACGACGCGCTGGTGGTCGAGCCGTTCTACACGAACTACCGGTCGTTCGCGACGATGGCCGGCATCGGCCTGGTGCCGCTCACCTCGCGCGCCGAGGACGGCTTCCACCTCCCCCCGCGCGAGGCCTGGGAGGGCGCCCTCACGCCGCGCACGCGCCTGGTCCTCCTCTGCAACCCCAACAACCCCACCGGCACCGTCTACTCGCGGGACGAGGTGGAGATGGTGGGCGCCTTCTGCCGCGACCACGGCCTGTTCCTCGTCTCGGACGAGGTGTACCGCGAGTTCGTGTACGACGGGCGGGAGGCGCACTCGGCCCTCTCGCTGTCGGGGTGCGAGGAGCTGGTGGTCGTGGTCGACAGCCTGTCGAAGCGCTACAGCGCGTGCGGCATCCGGCTGGGCTCGCTGGCGACGCGCAACCGCGAGCTGTACCAGGCGTGCGTCCGGATGGCGCAGGGCCGCCTGTCCGCGCCCGGGCTGGCGCAGGTGGTGGCGACGGCGGCCACCTCGCTCGGCCCCGAGTACACGCGCGGCGTGGTGACCGAGTACCAGCGGCGGCGCGACGTCCTCTTCGAGGGGCTCTCCGGCATCCCCGGCGTCTTCCTGCGCAAGCCGGAGGGCGCGTTCTACTTCGTCGCGCGCCTGCCCGTGCGGGACGCGGAGGACTTCGCCCGCTTCATGCTGACCGACTTCCAGCAGGACGCCGCGACCGTCATGGTCGCGCCCGCGCAGGGCTTCTACGCCAGCCCGGGCCTGGGCGCCAACGAGGTGCGGATCGCGTACGTGCTCAAGGAGGACGACCTCCGCGCCGCGGTCGCCCTCCTGGCGGCCGGGCTGGACGCGTACCGCAAGGCCCGCGACCTGGCGCCGCTGCCCGGCGCGCCCGCGGTGGACGAGGGCGTCGACTTCCACGTGCCCGCGGAGGGCTGACCGCCTCCCGAAACCGCGTCCCCGCCGCCAGTCGGGCGAGGTAAGATCGCGTCCCCCAAGTCCCCTCGGAGGACCAGAACGTCATGTCCGAATCGAAGCCACCCGCTCCCCTGTCGCCCGCCGCCGCGAAGTTCCTCGGCCAGATCGAGAAGAAGGGCTTCGACGAGCAGCAGTCGGGCGAGACCCTGCGCAAGCTCAGCGCCACCGACGCGAACGAGGTGATGCGCGAGCTGGCGGAGGCCTACCGCGAGCAGTCGTCGCTGCTGGAGATCGCCGAGGCCATCGGCAGCCAGCTGGGCCTGGTGCCCCTCATCGAGCGGGTGCTGGAGCAGGTCAGCAAGCTCCTCGACGCGGACCGCGCGTCGCTCTATCTCGTCGACCACGACCGCAAGGAGCTGTGGACCAAGGTGGCGCAGGGGCTGGACGTGCAGGAGATCCGGGTGCCCATGGACCGCGGGATCGCCGGCCACGTGGCCGCGACCGGCCAGCCCAGGAACGTGGTGGACGCGTACCAGGAGCCGCTCTTCAACCCGGAGATCGACCAGAAGACGGGCTACCGGACGCAGAGCGTGCTCTCGGTGCCCGTGCGCAACGACCAGAACGACGTGATCGGCGTGGTATCGGTCTTCAACAGCCGGAACGGGTCGTTCAGCGAGGACGACCAGGCGGCGCTCACGCGCAGCAGCGGCATCCTGGGCCTGGCCCTCAACAACTCGATCCTCTACGAAGCGGTCGTGAGCCGGCAGAACGAGGTGCAGACGCTGCTGGAGGTCGGCACGTCGCTCTCCGGCACGCTGGAGCTGGCGGAGCTGATCCAGATCATCATGCGCAAGGTCCGCGAGATCACCGACTCCGAGCGCAGCACGCTGTTCCTGATCGACAGGGACACGGGCGAGCTGGTCAGCAAGGTGGCGGAAGGCCAGTCGGGTGAGATCCGGGTGCCCAAGGGGCAGGGCATCGCGGGACAGGTGGCGGCCACCGGGAAGCTGATGAACATCCCGGACGCCTACGCGAGCCCGCTCTTCAACCAGGAGGTCGACCAGAAGACCGGCTTCCGCACGCGCAACATCCTCTGCGTGCCGCTGCGCACGGGCGAAGGCGAGACGATCGGCGTGACCCAGGTCATCAACAAGAAGGCCGGGTCCTTCACGGAAGCCGACGAGCGCATCCTGACGTCGCTCTCGTCGCAGGCCGCGGTCGCGCTCGACAACGCCCAGCTCTACGAGCGCGTGCGCGCGATGCAGGCCTACCTGCAGAGCATCCAGGACAGCCTCAGCAACGGCGTGGTCACCATCGACGCCAAGCGGCGGGTCACGACCGCCAACCGCTCGGCGCTGGGCGTGCTGCGCGCCCAGGAGGCGGCCCTGCTGGGCCACGACTCGCAGCCGCTGCTGTCGAAGGTGAACGCGGACCTGCCCGCGACCGTCCAGCAGGTGCAGGACTCGGGCACCAGCACCCTCCAGTTCGACGTGGACTGCCAGACGCTCGACGGCAAGCCGGTCTCGATGAACCTGAACGCGGTCCCGCTGGTCGACCCCAAGGGCCAGAAGATGGGCGTGGTGCTGGTGCTGGACGACATCACGAGCGAGAAGCGCGTCAAGAGCAGCCTCAGCCGCTACATGTCGAAGGACGTCGTGGAGCAGCTCCTGACCGGCGAGGGCAGCCTGGCCCTGGGCGGCGTGCGGCAGGAGGCCAGCATCCTGTTCTCGGACATCCGCTCCTACACGACGCTCACCGAGAGCCAGGGCGCGCACGAGATCGTCGGCATGCTGAACGAGTACTTCAGCTACATGGTCGACGTGATCTTCGAGCACCAGGGGATCCTCGACAAGTTCATCGGCGACGCGATCATGGCCGTCTTCGGCGCGCCCTTCTCCCGGCCCGACGTGGACCCGGTGAACGCGGTGAGCGCCGGGCTCGACATGATCAGCGAGCTGGCGCGCTACAACCGCGAGCGCGTGGCGCGCGGGCAGATCGCGATCGACGCCGGCGTCGGCATCTCGTCCGGCGAGGTGGTGTGCGGGAACATCGGCTCCGAGAAGCGGATGGACTACACCGTCATCGGCGACGGCGTGAACCTGGCCTCGCGCCTGGAGGGCGCCACCAAGATGTACGGCGCCAGCGTCATGGTCTCGGAGTTCACCCACGCCAGGACGGCCGGGAAGTTCGTGACACGCGAGCTCGACGTCATCCAGGTGAAGGGCAAGACCAAGGGCGTGCGCATCTTCGAGGTGTTCGCCCGCGCGGGCGAGGCCGTGCCCGACGAGCTGAAGCGGCGGCTGGACGCGTACGACCAGGCGCTGAAGCTCTACCAGGGACGCCGCTGGGCGGACGCGCTCAAGGCGTTCGGGGCCGGCCGCGAGACGTTCGCGAAGGACAAGGTGTTCGGGCTCTACGCCGACCGCTGCGAGTACTTCCTGGCCCACCCGCCCGCCGACGACTGGAACGGCGTGTGGGTGCTGAAGGACAAGTAGCCAAGCCGACGTCCCTGACCCGGCCCGCATCGCGGGCCGGGCCCGGACCCTCCCTCCCTTAACGCACCGCCGCGCGGCTGCTGCCCACCGGCTTGCGCGTTCCCGCGACCAGCAGGTCGGTCGGGACCGGCTCCGGCGCGGCCGTCAGCATCGGGCGCGTGACGCTCGGGATCTGGCCCACCGCCACCGCGTAGTCCAGGAAGGTGTTGATGGAAGCGACGACCACGCGCGCCTCGACGGTGATGATCTCGAAGCCGACGAGCGAGAGCCGCACGGTGGCGTCGATGACGATGCCCTTGTCGAGAACGCGATCGAGAACGTCGACGAGGCTGCTGCCGCCGGCGCGTTCAATCGCCATGGCGGCCTCCCTGTCCGACAGACACGAACTTCATGAGCTCCTCCTTCTTCAACGTCGAAGGAGCGGCTGCTGCGGGCGCCTTTCGCTCCGCCTCGCCCCGCTCCCTCATGAAGGGGTACGGGGTGGTCTCGCGCGGCGGATGGACGCGCGGTGCCACGAAGCGTGGGCTCGCGTCAAAGCATGTGTGGGGAGCGGCGAGAGGGCTCGGGGGCGCGGACCTTCCAGGCCGCCGCATCCGTCAATGCGACCGCGGCCAGGCAGGCCAGGATGAGCGCGCTGTACTCCGCGCCGTTGCGTCCGAGGCCCACCACGAACCAGCCGGCCGGCGCGTGGACCATCGCGATGCCCGTGGCGATCTCGGCCCCGAACCAGGCGGCCAGCGGGCGCGTGCCCACCCCGAGGGCGAGCGCGATGCCGCCGACGATCTCGGCGATCGTGAGGGTCCAGGCGATCGCGACCCCGGCCGGAAACCCGGTCGCGCTCAGGAATCCACCGAACGGCGTCACGCCGCCGTGCGTCCAGCGCGCGATACCGTGGATCACGA
>JAICEW010000102.1 GCA_025923995.1 Vicinamibacteria bacterium
GACGGCAGCCTGGTCGTGGGCTCGAAGGCGCCGCTGCGGCTCTCCGGGGAGGCGTTCGCGCAGCGGCTGGCGGAGCCGGGCGTACGCGACGCGCTGGCGCCGCTCGGCGTCACCAGCTACGAGACGCTGCAGGCATTGCGCATCGCCGAGGGCCCCGCGCTGCGCGCGTTCGTGGGCGAGGGTCCCTTGCTGACCGACGACCGCCCGCTGGTCGAGTACTACCTCTCGCTCCCGCGCGACGCTCGCGCGGCCGACCTCTCCGCCCTGGGCCGCTGATTCCCGACCGACCGAACGGTAGGGAAATCAGGCACTTGCAGCGATCCGCGCGCGGGCCGTATGATCGCCGGCCGGCGTGGAGCGGGGCAACCTGCGCGTCCTTGATCCCCCCAGGAGGCAGTCGTCTTGGATTTCAGCCTGAACGAGGAGCAGAGGCTCCTGAAGCAGACGGTCCGCGACTTCGCGGAGAAGGAGATCGCTCCCCACGCGCGCGAGTGGGACGAGAAGCAGGAATTCCCGCGCGAGGTCTTCACCAAGCTGGGTGAGCTGGGCCTCATGGGCGTGGTGTGGCCGACCGAGTACGGCGGGGCCGGCCTCGAGACGCTCGACTACGCGATCGTGATGGAGGAGGTGTCGCGCGCGGACGCGGGCGTCGCGTTGTCGCTGGCGGCGCACAACAGCCTGTGCTCGGGCCACATCTTCCTGGCCGGCAGCGAGGAGCAGAAGAAGAAGTACCTGACGCCGCTGGCGAAGGGCGAGAAGGTCGGTTGCTGGGGCCTCACGGAGAACTCCGCGGGCTCGGACGCGGGGGGCACCAAGACCACCGCCGTGCGCGACGGCGACCACTGGGTGCTGAACGGCTCGAAGACGTTCATCACCAACGCGCGCCTGGCCGACACCGCGGTGGTGATGGCGGTGACCGACCGCGCCAAGGGCAAGAAGGGCATCTCCGCGTTCATCGTCGAGCGCGGCACGAAGGGCTTCCGGCCGGGCAAGAAGGAGGACAAGCTGGGCGTGCGCAGCTCCGACACGTCCGAGCTCGTCTTCGAGGACTGCCGCGTGCCGGCCGCGAACCTGCTCGGACGCGAGGGCTACGGCTTCGTCGACACGCTGCGCATCCTGGACCGCGGGCGCATCGGCATCGCCGCCTGGTCGGTGGGCATCGGCCAGGCCGCGCTGGAAGCGTCGATGACCTACGCGAGCGGCCGCCGCCAGTTCGGCCATCCCATCTCCGAGTTCCAGGCCATCCAGTTCAAGATCGCCGACATGGCGACCGAGGTGGACGCGGCGCGCCTGATGACGTGGCGCGCGGCGGCGCTGCGCGACTCGGGCCAGGAGCACACCGCGCAGTCGTCGATGGCCAAGCTCTACGCGAGCGAGATGGCCGTGCGCGTGGCGCTCGACGCCGTCCAGATCCACGGCGGGTACGGGTTCATCAAGGAGTACCCGGTCGAGCGCTACCTGCGTGACTCGAAGCTGGGCACGATCGGCGAGGGCACGAGCGAGGTGCAGCGGCTGGTGATCGCGCGCGAGCTGCTGCAGCTGCGGGGGATGGTGCGCTAGCAGCCCGGGGGCGCCACTCGTCCCGCGCGAAGCCGAACCCCCGACTGTCAAGTAAGATGGTCGGTCATGGCGGTCGCGGAGGAGACGCTCGCGGCGAACGTGTTGCGCGGGGACGTCCGCGCGATCGCACGCGCCATCACGACCGTCGAGAACGACGCGCCCGAGGCCGCAGCGCTGCTGTCGGCCCTGTTCCCGCACGCCGGCAAGGCGGTCGTCATCGGCGTCACCGGCCCGCCGGGGGCGGGCAAGTCGACCCTGGTCGACCGCATGACGGCGCACCTGCGGAAGGCGGGGAAGACGGTCGGCATCGTCGCGGTCGACCCCACGTCGCCCTACACCGGCGGCGCCATCCTCGGTGACCGGATCCGGATGCAGGCGCACGCGACCGACGAGGGCGTCTTCATCCGCTCGA
This sequence comes from Vicinamibacteria bacterium, assembly GCA_025923995.1. Taxonomy (GTDB): domain Bacteria; phylum Acidobacteriota; class Vicinamibacteria; order Fen-336; family Fen-336; genus JAICEW01. The sequence continues at coordinate 1,973 of JAICEW010000102.1, forward strand.
TGGCCACCCGCGGGCACCTGGGCGGCCTGGCCGCGGCCACCGGACGCGTCCTCACGGTCCTGCAGGCCGCGGGCAAGGACGTGATACTGGTGGAGACGGTCGGCGTGGGCCAGGACGAGGTGGAGATCGTCGGGGCCGCCGACGTGAGCGTGGTGGTCCTGGTGCCGGGGCTGGGCGACGAGGTGCAGGCGCTGAAGGCGGGCATCATGGAGATCGCCGACGTGTTCGTCGTGAACAAGGCCGACCGCGAGGGCGTCGATCGCGTGGTGGCGGAGATCGAGTCGATGCTGTCCCTGGCCCCGGCCGTGGACGGCGAGCGTCCGGCGATCGTGCAGACGGTGGCCGCGAACGACCAGGGTGTCGCGGAGCTGCTGTCCGCCGTGGACGACTTCCGCGGCCGCGCCGAGCGGACCGGGGTGCTCGCGCGCAAGCGCCGCGCGCACCTGAAGCAGGAGTTCGAGGACACGCTGCAGGAGCGGCTGATGCGCGTCGTCCGCCGGCGCGTGCTGGGGCCGGACGAGGTGGAGCGCACGGTGGACCGCCTGGAGGCGCGCGCGGTCGACCCGTTCGCCGCCGCCGACGCCGTCATCGAGAGGATGAAGATTTGAAGATCCTGAAGATCGACCACGTGGGCATCGCCGTGCCCAACCTGACGGAGGGCGTGCCCGCCTGGGAGGCGCTCGGGTTCAGCGTGAAGGATCGCCACGACGTGCCGACCGAGAAGGTGCGCACCGCCTTCCTGCCGGTGGGCGACGCGCAGTTCGAGCTGCTGGAGCCGACCGATCCCGACTCGGTGATCGCCCGCTTCCTGGAGAAGCGCTCGGGCCTCCACCACGTGTGCGTGCTGGTGGAGGACATCGACCAGGCCCTGCGCGAGCTGAAGGGCCGCGGCGTGCGCCTGCTGGACGAGACGCCGCGGGTCGGAGCCGGCGGCTGCCGCGTGGCCTTCGTCCATCCCAAGGCCGCCGGCGGGGTCCTGCTGGAGCTGAAGCAGGCCTAGTACATCCACGCCCCGAACGCCCAGCAGATCAGCGCGTTCGCGACCGTCATCGTGAAGTCGTCCGTGCCCCGCGGCGAGAACAGCTCGAAGACCGTGTTCGAGACCGAGATGATCACGGCCAGCGCGATCCAGGGCGCGGCCAGCCCGTTGGCCGACACGATCCACAGGCAGAACAGCAGCGAGGAGACGAAGCAGGCCACCGTGCCCGCGACCGACTTGCGGTTCACGTCGCCCATGCCCCACACGCGCAGCTTCTGCTTGCCGAACAGCGAGCCCACGATCTCGGAGAAGGCGTCGCTCACGATGTACGAGCCCCAGATGAACGCGTAGAGCGGCGCGAACTCGCGCGGCGGGTAGATCGCCGCCATGCGCGTGCCGAGCGGGACCATCACGAACTTGAAGGTCGCCCACAGCGTGCTGATCAGCAGGCAGTTGGCGCGCGCCAGCACGCCGTCCATCAGGCGGGACTGGGGACCGTACACGGCGGCGGCCAGCACCCCGTCGAAGTAGTACAGGCCCAGGAAGAGCCAGCACACGACCACCGCGTCGAACAGGTTGTCCGCGAGGAAGCCGGTCGCGAAGCGCGCCTCCGGCTGGGACGCGAGGTTCACGTAGAGGGCGAAGAACCCGGTGAGGCCCATCATGAAGAAGCGGCCGCGGCGGCCGACCATGTCCGCGATGCGGATGCGGCGCTCCGAGTAGCGTGCCGTGAAGTCGGCCACGTCGAACCGGCCGTCCAGGCGCGAGGAGAACGCGCGGCGGCGGTCCTCTTTGGTCATGCCGACGAAATACGCCAGCAGCAGGGTCTTGACGCCCAGCCAGACGAAGCCCCACGCCACGTGGAAGAACAGGAAGAAGCCGAGGACGCCGCCGATCTGCTTGAGGTCGGCGCGGTAGTCCTTGAAGAACGCGCTCGACCCGCCCGTGGCGAGCAGGAACAGCCAGTACGCGGTCAGCGCGGCGTTGAAGACGAGGGCGCCCCGGAACACGCGGTCCACGGTGCGCCGCCGCTCGTCGGGCGCCGCCACGGGCGTCAGCACGGCCTCGGCCATCAGGATCCTCCGTTTGGACAGGGAACGAGTCGCGATCATAGACGAGTGACGATCGCGTGACGTTCCCTCGCTGGGGAGGCGCGCCGCGGTCCGGATCAGGGCACGGCCAGCCGCAGGGCGCGCCAGGGCGTCTCGGCGGTGCCGTCGCCGGTGGGCCCGAGCGCCACCACACGCCAGCGGAGCTGGCCGCCGGGGACCTTCTCCCGCAGCCAGGACGGCGCGCGATAGGCGCCCACCCCCGGCTGCAGCAGCGCCGAGTGCACCGGCTCGCCGGCAGCGTTGCTGATCTCCAGGCGGTACAGCGCGGCCGCGGCGCCGCCGCTCCACGTGAACTCGGCAGGGCCGGCCACGAGCACCGCGTCCTCCGCGGGCCGGATCAGGTGCAGCGTGCCCGGCGACGCGCCGGCGGAGGCGTCCGTGGCGCTCCCGACGAAGTAGCGCAGCACCGGCATGGGGAAGCCGGCCACGGCACCCGAGTGCAGGACACCGGTGCCCGCGCCGGCCAGCGCGAGGTTGGAGTCGCCCTCCTTGTCGTCGGTCGCTTCGATGCGAAGCAGCACGACGTGCAGGCCCTCCGCCGCCGTCGGCAGCCGCGAGACGTCCGGGCCCCGGAGGGTGTGGCGGCCCGTCGGCGGAAGGAACATGTTGAAGCGCTCGACCGACGCGTAGCGCCGCTGGAGCGCACGCTCCTCGGCGGGCAGGCTGGCCTCGGTGAGCAGGTCGTCGGCGCTCGGCAGCTCCTCGCCCGGGAGCACGACCTCCCAGCGCCCGCGCAGCCGGCCGGTGCCGTTGTGGACGATGTGCGCCTCGATCGGCGGCAGGTGCTCCCCCTGGCGCACGGACGCGACGTCCTCGCCGCTCCCGAAGCCGAGCCGCACGTCGAGCAGCGCGAAGGGGACGCGCGCGCCGCCGCCCGCCATGCGGCAGGTGACGAACACGTACTCGTCCGCGCCGCCGGCCGTGCTCACGAAGCGGCGGACGTAGAAGAAGCTCGACCGCTCGCCCCGCTGCGCGGCCTGGTACGCGCGACGGGCGACCGACGCAGGAATCGACATCACGTCCGTCAGGACGGAGTCCTGGCGGCGCTTGAGGTCGTAGCGCAGGGGCAGCCGGCCGTAGACGGTCGACGGGTCGCACTTCAGGCCGATCGCGGGCGCGGCCGGGACGAGCGCCCCGCACCAGACCGCCTCGACGGGCACCTGGCCGCGCAGCCCGCCGTAGGTGATCAGCACGCTCGTCGCTCCGCTGGCGTTCACGTTGACGCCGTTGGGGTCGCGCCGGATCTCGGCCAGGACGGGGTCGCCGAGGTGCAAGCCGCCGATCGCGCAGAGCAGGATCGCCGTCGTCTTCATGTGGGCTCCGTCAGAAAGCGCTCAGGTTCATTCCGGCCCCGAGCTGCCAGGCCGCGCGATCGTCGAGCACCTGGAGCGCGGGATTGCGCACGAGCGCGCGCTGCGTGGCGCCGCGCAGGAAGAAGGTGACGGCCGGGGCCTTGCGTCCCGGCCGGAGGCCGGCCCGCCAGGAGGCCTGCAGCTCGCCCTCCAGGTTGCGGCCGTCGCGGTCGGCGCCCTCCGCGTCGGTCCAGGCCGCTCCCAGGACCGCCGAGACGCCGAAGCCACGCGGCGGCCGTCGGTTCAACGTGAGGCCGACGCGGCGGAGCCGTTCGGTCTCGCCGATCTCCTCGTTGCGGCCCGTCTCGAGCTGCAGCTCCAGCGACGCCTCCAGGATCTCGTCCCGCTTCAGGCCCACCGCGACCTGGTGGGTCTGGTGAGCGAAGTCCGCCCGCTCCCGTCCGGGCTGGCGGTTGTCCTGGCGGGAGGCGGTCAGCGTGTAGCCGACCGAGAGCGCGCCCGGCCACTGGACGCCCGCGGTGTGGCTGACGTCCATCTGGTCCGGCACGTGGCTCGCGTTGAAGTCGGAGTTCTCGGGCACGCCGTCGCCCTTCTGGTGGACCCGCGACAGGCCGTACGTGAGCTGGGGCAGGAAGCGCGCCGCGGTCCCGCCGCCCGCGAGCAGGCCTCCCAGTGGCAGCGACACGTCGAGCGCGTCCTGGCGCGTCCGCGTCGTCAGGATCGACGCCACGCCGCCGAGGTTGTCGTGCCCCTGCGTGTGGACGAACTGCGCGCTGCCCTCGCCGAGGGCGAGCACGGCGCCCAACGCCTCCTGCTGCAGGTCGGACTGCATCTCCGCGCCGACGCTGCGGTAGAGCGGGTCGAGCCGCTCGTGCTGCGCCGTGAGCGTGAGCGTGAGCGGAGCGCTCGGGGACACCGCCAGGTCCTTCAGCACGTCCAGCTCCGCCCGGCCGAAGCGGGCGTCCGCCTCCACCCGGGTATCGGGAACCACGCCGAGCCCGGATTCGAGGCCGGCGTCGGGTGCCTGCGCCGACCGGCTGCGCGCGAACGATCCGTCGAGCCGGAGGCGCCCCGCGAGCGCCGTGGCCCCGACCCGAACGCCGGCGCCGCGGCTCACGGCGGCGTCCTCGATGCTGCCCTGGTTGTAGCTCGACAGCGGCAGCACCGAGCCGTCGAGCAGGCCGGCCTCGATGCGCAGCGCGCCCGGCTTCGAGGGCAGCGCCTCCAGGGCGAGCGCCGCGGTGAGGAAGCGATGGGCCGGCACGCCGATGCCGAGCGGGTTCTGCCAGCCCACCACCTTGGTGCCGCTCGCCGCAGCCAGCGTCACGGTCGCGGCGCGCCCGAGCGGGAGCGAGCCGGTCGTGCCACGCGTCTCGAGCTCGTTCATCAGGTGCCGGTGGACGCTGAGCGTCAGGCCGCCCGCCGCCAGCCGCGCGCGTCCCTTCCCCAGCGCGACCTGGTAGCCCGCCAGGTCCACCTGCGGCGCGGACGGGCCCAGCGTCTCGAAACGCAGCGCCTCGTTCGCATACGTCGTGCCCACCACCTTGACGCTCGCCTTCCGCGTGCTCTGGTCGCGGCTGCCGTCCGCCGCCAGCGCGGCCTGGAACGCGAAGTCCTGGAAGGTCGCGCGCGGCGGCGCGTTCGTCTCCGGCCGGCGCCCTTCGCGCAGCTGCGCCTTCACCGCCACGTCCAGCCCGGGCGTCAGCGCCCGCGGCGTGACCGCGCGCGGCTTCACGGTCAGCGGGAAGCGTCCGACCTCGCGCCACTCGCCTCCTGCGGTCACGACGTAGGCCGTGACCTCGGTCGCGCCGGCGGGAAGCGAGGCCGGTCCCGGAGTGAAGGTGGCCGCGGTGCCGCGGACCGTGAACAGGTCGGTCCAATCGGTCGTGCCGACCAGGATGGCGAGGCGCCCTTCCGACGCGGGCAGCGGCCGGCTGAGCGTGAGCCTCACCGCGTCCGCGGTCGACACGGTCGCGCGGGCCGCGAACGAGGGCGTCACCGAGAGCGCGGGTCCCTCGGCCTGCGCCGGCAGCGCCAGCATCAGGACGAGGACCGCTTCCATGGCTCGAGCGCAGGGCAAGTCGCGCCTCCGTTGGTTGTCGCGTTCGACAGTCAGTCACGCCATCGCGCCGGGCGCCCGCCCTCGGGACCGACGGCGCCCTCGAAAAAAACAGAGAGCCATGGCGGATCGCCATGGCTCTCGGGAGTCCGTCGTCCCGCGGCCTCGCGGGCTACTGCATCTTGAAGTGGTAGGTCTTGTTGTCCGAGCACTCCGTGCGATCGTCGAACTTCTTCGAGCGGTCCGTCAGCCACTGGGCGTTGGCGGAGTCCCACTTGTCGTAGTTGACCGTCATGTAGCCCGGCGTCTTGCCCGAGTCGAGCTTGTTGAGCGTGCGCCCGTTCGTCGTGTAGTGGCCGTTGGTGTTGATCTCCTGGTTGCTGATGTCCTCGGTCCAGGTGCCCTCGTTGCCGTCGATCTCGATGCCGCGCACCTTGATCTTCGAGCTCATCTCGTTGTGGAAATGGAACTTCACGTTCCGGCAGTCGCCGGCCTGCGCGACGCCCGCGGCCGACAGCAGGAACGACGCGGCGGCGGCGACGAGGGAGAAACGCTTGACCAGCACGGCCGTAGGATGCGAACCCTTCATCTTCGAGACTCCTCGCGGGCGGAAGATACGTTCGGGCGGCACGCGGGCCGGCGCCCGGAAACCAGGGCCCTTGCCGTCGACGCCTGACGCGGCCAAAGTGGGTCGCCGCTCCCCGCCTCCTCGGCTCCTTGTTCGGATGTGGCGTCGCCCTTCCATCACGCCGTCCGGCGGGAAGCCCGCCAGGGTCGTTCCTGCCGCCGGGGGTGCCTGAGTTCCGTTGAGGAGGGCCTCCTCAGGTGAACTCAAGGGCCCCTCACCCGCGATCAGTGGCCCCGACGGGCCGCGCGCCCAATTTCCTGGACCAACCACGAGCCGAGCGATCGGCCACAACGAAGGAGCGTCCATGAAGAGGATGACAGGCACGCCGTCCCTGGCCGTCGCCGTCCTGCTGGCGACGGCGGCCGGCCTGCTGGCGCAGCCGGCGGCCACCGGCAACATCTACGGCAGGGTCACCGACGAGTCGGGCGCCGATCTGCCCGGAGCGCTCGTGACCCTCTCCGGCGCGTTCGGGTCGCGCGCCACCACCTCGACGCACCAGGGCGACTTCCGCTTCCTGGGCGTGCCGCACGGGACCCACCAGCTCTCGGTCGCCCTCGCCGGCTTCTCGACCGTCAACCGCGGCGTGGTGGTCGCGATCGGGCAGAACGTGGAGCTGTCGTTCGGGATGAAGCTGGCCGCGGTCGAGGAGTCGATCACGGTGACCGCGGAGACGCCGGTCGTCGACACCAAGAAGATCGGCAACCGCACGACCGTCACCAAGGACGAGCTGGCGAAGATCCCCACCGCGCGCGATCCCTGGGGGCTCCTGCAGACGGTCCCGGGCGTGGTCGTGGACCGCGTCAACCTGGCCGGCAACGAGAGCGGCCAGCAGGCGAACTACATGGGCAAGGGCGCCGACCCCAAGAACAACGTCTGGGCCATCGACGGCGTGGTCATCACCGACATGTCGACGCTGGGCGCGTCCCCGACCTACTACACCTACGACGCGTTCGACCAGGTCAGCGTCAGCACCGGCGGCAACGACGTCTCGATGGCCACGGGCGGCGTCGGCATCGGCTTCGTCACCAAGCGGGGCACCAACGCCTGGCGCGGCAACGCGGTCGGCTACTTCACGCACGACAGCCTGCAGTCGTCCAACCTCACCGACGAGCTGCGGGGCGACCCGCGCCTGCAGGGCAGCGACAAGGCGGACCACACGGACCAGATCAGCGACTACAACTTCGACGTGGGCGGCCCGATCGTGAAGGACCGGCTGTGGGTGTGGGGGAGCTGGGGCCGCGAGGACATCCGGGTCAAGCGCCTGACGCAGACCAGCGACAAGACCGAGCTCATCACGAAGACCGCGAAGCTCAACTGGCAGGCGTCCGGCCAGGACATGATCTCGGCCTTCTGGTTCCTGGGCAGCAAGATCAAGATCGGGCGCTCGCCCGGCTCCGGCCTGCAGGAGGCGGACGAGTTCCTGCTCGACCAGGGCGACCTGTTCCCGGGCCACCCGCACGGCCTGGCCAAGGTCGAGTGGAACCGCACCTTCTCGCCCAGCTTCTTCCTGAACGCGAAGTGGGCCTACTACTCGACGGGCTTCACGGTCGCGGCGCGCGGCAACCGCGAGAAGGACCAGGTCTTCGACTTCCGCAACAACCTGGCGAGCGGCAACGCCAACAGCCAGGACTTCACGCGGCCGCAGACCACCTGGCAGCTGGACGGGAGCTGGTTCGCGAGCGGCCTGGGCGGCAACCACGAGGTCAAGTTCGGCGGGAGCTACCGGACCGCCGAGGCGAACAGCGCCAACATCTTCTCCGGCAACAAGACGCAGGCCCGGCTCAACACGACCGGCAGCGACCGGGCCCGCTTCATCCGCGACGCCGCGTCCAACATCGAGGCGAGGTACACGACGGTGCACCTGTCCGACACGTTCACCACCGGCCGGATGACGCTGTCCGCGGGCGTGCGCTGGGACCTCCAGCAGGGCGAGGTGGCGCCCAGCTCGGTGCCAGCCAACCCGCTGGTCCCGAACCTGCTTCCCGCGATCGACTTCGCGGGCGGCGGCCAGGGCATCGAGTGGAACGACGTCTCGCCGCGCGTCGGCCTCACCTACGCGCTCGACGCCTCCCGCCGCACCATCGGCCGCGTGAGCTTCGCGCGCTACGCGGGCCAGATGCAGACGGGCCCGGTCGCGTTCGACAGCCCGGTGGGCGGCGTGTCGTTCCTGGAGTACGACTGGCGCGACCTCAACGGCGACCAGCTCATCCAGGTGCCCGAGGTGGACTTCAGCGTGCTGCGCTCCTCGCAGGGCATCAACCCCGCGAACCCGAGCGCGCTCACCACGCCCGACCGCATCGATCCCGACTACACGGCCGACCACGACTACGAGGCCGTCCTGGGCCTGGACCGCGAGCTGGGCGGGAATCTGGCGATCGGCGTCTCGTACACCTGGCGCCGCAACGTGGACACCGTCACGCGCGGCCTGGACAACGCGTGGACTCCACGCATCGGCGTGACCGCGGCCGACTACGTGCCGGCGCCGTCCGTGAGCCGCAACGGCTACACGGTCACCCCGTACGTCCTCGCGCCCGGCGTCGCCAGCCGCGTGACCGGCGGCCGCATCCTGACCAACCGCGACGGCTTCCATCGCCAGTACCACGGCCTGGACCTCGCGCTCACCAAGCGGCTCTCGCACCGCTGGATGGGGCGGCTCGCCGCCTCCTACATGAACTGGACCGACCAGCTCACGAGCCCGGAGGGCCACTTCCCGAACCCCAACCCGATCGACGTCGATCCCGGGCTCGACGGCGGGATCGTCATCCGCCAGGGGATCGGCTCGGGCAAGCTGCTCTTCGTCGGCGGCAACTGGCAGGTGGCCGCGAACGGCCTGTTCGAGGCCGGCCACGGGCTCGAGGTGGCGGCGAACTTCTTCGCGCGGCAGGGCTACCCGCGCCCGATCGTCATCCAGGTGAACACGGGCGCGTTCGAGGGCACGACCAACGTGCTGGCCGTGCCCGCGGTGGACCAGGAGCGCCTCCCGGAGCTGATCAACCTGGACCTGAGCCTGGCCAAGAGTCTCAAGCTGGGCGCGACCAGCCTCACGCTGCGCGTCGAGTGCTTCAACGTCTTCAACTCGGGCACCGAGCTCAACCGCGTCGTGAACGCGAGCTCGTCCGCGTTCAACCGGCTCGAGGAGATCACCGCGCCGCGGATCTTCCGCTTCGGCGCCCGCTTCGGGTTCTGAAGTCAGGTGGGGGGGCCCTGTGGCCCCCCCGCCCTATCCGCCGTCGCTGAACAGCTCGCGGAAGGACGGAGGGAACGCCGCGGGGTCGGGGCGGAACGAGGGATCGAGCCGGCGGACGGTCTTCACGTCGTCGTTCGCGGCCCGGCGCAGCGCGTCGTCCTGGCGGCCACCCGCGGCATAGAGCGCGAAGCGCGCCGCCGCGCGCAGCAGGTGCTCCTGCACCGCGACCGGCCCCGGCTCGTCGCGAGCGTCCTTCAGGGCGGCGATCGCGTCCTCGTACCGCCCCTCGAAGTACGCGTGCGCGGCCGTGACCAGCTCCGGCGGCGGGACGGGAGCGGCGCTCGCCGCCGGGGCCGGTGCGGGCGCGGCCGGAAGCAGGTCCAGGTGGCTCATCGCCTTCTGCCGCGTCCTCTCGATGTCCGCCGTGGCGCGCTGCGTCAGCTCGCGCGCCTTGTCGAGGTCGCGCAGGTCGGTGTCGCGCCGGCCTTCGTCGAGCTTGGCCCGGGCCTCCGTCAGCCGCTCGCGCGCGTCGCGCAGGCCCTTCTCCAGCTCCGTGCGCTCGTCCGGCCCGAGCGTGGGGTTGGACTGGACGAGCGCGACGGCCGCCGCCAGCTTCTCGGCCTTGCGCAGCTCGGCCTCCACCGCGGCCGCCGACCGGCTGGCTGCCGCTTCCCGGGGGGCGCGCTTCTGGCACTCCTGGTTGAGCCTGGCGACCATCCGGATGTACGGCGTCCTGCGGATCGCGCCCCGCCCCGCCTCCCACTCACGCCGCGCGGCCACGCAGTTCCCGGTGTGGAACAGCGCCAGGCCCAGGTAGTAGTGGGGCAGGTACGTCTCGGCGCGGCCTCCCTCGCCCAGGATCGTCTCGCCGTCGCGGGGCTGCTCGGCCAGCGCGGCCCGCATGAGGCGGGCGGTGTCTGCCCAGCTCTCCCGGCCCGCCGCTTCGACGCCCCTCCGGTACGACTCCCGGTAGTCGGCACGAACGGGGGACGCGGCGAGCAGCACGCCCGCGAGGATCAGCGCGTCAGAAACCGGCCTTCTGCAGATACTCGTCGACATCGATCTCCCGCAGCGCGACCACGCGCCGCTCCATTCGCGCGGACCGCACCGTGACCTGGACGTGCGCCGCTTCCGCCACGTCGGGGTGCCGGACGGCGATCACGTACTCGCCGGGCGGCAGGCTGGTGACGAACGGCGTGTAACGGTCGGCGCCCACGGGCCACGTACGCCCCGCGGCGTCGACGATGCGCTCCACCTCGCCCCACGGCAGTGCGTCCACGACGACGGTGCCGTGCGCCGGATGGCCCGCGGGTGGAGGCGCGGGCCGACGTTCGCCGCGCATCGTCCACAGGACTCCGCCCGCGAGCAGCACCAGCAGCGCGACCAGCGACGCGGCCAGGGGCCAGCGCCGCGCGCGAGGCCGCTCGAGGGACGGCGTGTCGCGAGCGGCCGCGGGCTCGGCCGGCGTCGGCTCGGTCACCTCCGTCACGATGCTCGGCGGAACCGCGGTGGGCTCGTCGGGGTGGAGCGGCGCGATCACCGGGACGCTTCCGGACAGGAACGGGTCGCGCGCGGACGGGGCGGGGAACGCGGCGTCGCCGCCGGCCGCCCGCATCGCGCTCAGCAGCTCGCGCGCCTCCCCGAAGCGCTCTTCCGGGGCCTTGGCCAGCGCCTTGGCCAGCACGGGTACGAGCGGCTCGGGCAGCGGCGGCGCGCCCGGACCGGTGAGCGGAGGCGGCTCGCTCAGGTGCTTCAGCAGGGTGGCGACCGGCGTGTCGCCCCGGAAGGGCACGGTGCCGGTGAAGATCTCGTAGATCACGACGCCGAGCGAGTAGATGTCGCTGCGGAAGTCGACCGTGTCCGCGCGGGCCTGCTCGGGGCTCATGTACTCGGGCGTGCCCACGATGAGCCCCGGTCCGATCCCGGCCAGCGTCACCTCCGAGCCCTGCTGCTTGGCGATCCCGAAGTCCATCACGCGCACGACGCCGCGCTCGTCCCGCATGATGTTCGACGTCTTGAGGTCGCGATGGATCACCCCCGCGTCGTGGATGGCCTGCAGCCCCTTCGCGACCTGGGCGGAGACGGCGAAGGCCTCGGCGGGGGCCAGCGCGCCCCCCTCGTGGAGGACCTTGCGCAGGTTCACCCCCCGCACGTACTCCATCGCGATGAAGCGCAGCTCGCCCACCTCGCCGTACTCGTGGATCCCGCACACGTTGCGGTGCCGCACGCGGCGCGCGAGCTTGATCTCCTGGCGGAAGCGGCGGGCCATGTCGGGGTGGTCCGCGATCTCGGGCCGCAGGACCTTGATGGCGACTTCCTCGTCCAGCACGCGGTCGTGCGCTTCGTACACCATGCCCATGCCGCCGGAGCCGATCCGGCGCACGATCTCGTAGCGCGAGGCGATCAGGAAGCCGTCCGGCAGCGCGCCGACGCGAGCGAGGACCGTCCCGCAGGAACAGCAGGTGACGGCGGCCGGATCGTTCGCGGATCCGCAGCGAGGGCAACTCATCGGAGGCGTCGGCTGCCGGGCCAGTTCAAGCCGTTGGGCAGGGGACCGCTCGAGCGACGTAGAACTCGAGTATAGCGCCGCCTCCCGCGGCGTCGGCCCACTCGCGGGTTTTCCACTCCACAGGCTGCAACACGCGGGCGCGGGGAATGCGTCACCCGAGTCCAGCGTGAACCTGGCCGTCGCGACGGCAGCGGGGGCTAGGCCCAGCCGCGTCCCTGGGGATCGAACGCCACCGCGAACTCCTGCCGCTGCGGGAGGCTTCCCAGCATGATCAGGCGGGACTCGGCGCGCAGGACCATGGAGGACGAGAGCAGGCTGGAGAGCTGTCCGTCCTGCTCCACCGCGACGACGCTCAGTCCCGTCCGCGATCCGATGCCGGTCTCGCCGAGCGCGCGGCCGACGAGCGGCGGCGGCACCGGCACCGAGAACAGGTCGATGCCCTCGCCCAGGATCACCAGCTCCTGCCCCTGCACCATCGACATCAGCGCATCGACGCCCAGGTCGGCGTAGCTCAGCACGAAGTCGGCCCCGGCGCGATGGATGGACTCCAGGTTCCGCTCGTGCGTCACGCGGCTCACGATGCGCAGGTCCGGACGGAGGCGCCGGCAGAAGACGGCCAGGTAGATGTTGGTCGCATCGTCGTTGGTGGTGAGCAGCACGGTCGAGGCCTCGCCCAGGCCCGCCGCCATCAGGCTCTCGCGGTCCGCGGCGTCGCCCGCGTAGAGGCGGTCGGCGATGCCGCGCACCCGCTCCACGCGCGCCGGCAGGCGGTCCATCACGAACACGGGCGCGCCCTTGGCGTGCAAGGCCTTCGCCGCCGCGCGTCCCACCTTTCCGCAGCCGAGGATGAGCACGGGGTGGGCCACGGTCTGGCCGCTCTGCAGCACCGATTCGAGCGCCGAGATCTGCTCGGGCCGGCCCGCGACGACCGTGACGCTGTCCTCGGTGAGCGGCGTGTCCGGGTAGGCGGGGTGCAGCCGCCCTCGCTCCCAGACCCCGACCACGTTCACGCCGCTCATCTCGCGCAGGCGCGTCTCGCGCACCTTCCGGCCGGCGAGGGGTGTGTGTCGGACGGCGAACTCGGCGAGCTGCAGGTCCCGGAAGCTCCCGATGACGTGGGCTTCCGCCCGCCCGGTGTCCGTGCGGTTGGCCAGGTGCTCGCCCAGCCACTGCTTGAGCGGAAGCGCGTGCGTGCACCCGCTGAGCTTCAGCACGTCCATCGACTCCTCGCTGCCGGCCAGCGCCGCGATGGGCACGTCGCCCGAGACCTCCCGCGCCGTGAGCGCCACGTTGGTGTTGGTGGTGTCCTCGCAGTTGGCGATCAGCAGGCGGGCGGCTCCCAGGCGCACGTTCTCGTACGTGGAGCGGGCGTCGATCTCGCCCGTCAGCACCTCCACCTCGTCGTTCATGAGGCGGGCGGCGGCCGCCGGATCCGGCTCCAGGACCACGTACGGGATGCCGTAGCGGCGCAGGCGGGCCGACAGGCCCGCGCCGATCGCGTCCCAGCGCGCGATCACCACGTGCCCGTGCGCGCCCGCCGGCAGCGCGCGGGGCGCGCGCAGGCGCAGCTTCGCCTCCAGCCAGGGCGCGTAGAAGAACTGGATGAACGTGAAGGGCAGCACCAGCAGCAGCAGCACGACGCCCGTCACCAGCACCACGATCGTGAACGCGCGCCCGATGTCGCTCGTGAAGGTGATGTCCCCGAAGCCGAGCGTGGTCATGACCGTGAGCGCCCAGTAGAACCCGGTCACCCAGGAGTGCTGGCGGCCCTCCACCCGCTCCATGATCACGTGGAACACCACGGCGTACACGACGGTGATCACCGCCAGCAGGACCAGGAACCGGACGAACGCCTTGAGGTTCTGGCGCGTCTCCGACTTGTGGACGGTGGCGGCGAACAGGCTGCCGAGGAACTTCACGGGGCGGCGCGAGGGGCGTCGAGCGGCCTCCCGGCCACCGTGACGCGGTCGAACGTCAGGCGCTCCACGTTCTCCAGCACCAGGGGGGTCTTCGCGGACGCGACGCGCACGTCGCGCAGGATCACGTCGGAGAGCGGGGCCTCGCGCGGCGCGTGGACCTCCAGCAGGGTCCCGACGTCCGCCACCTCGAAGTTCTCGAAGACGATGTCGCGGTAGCGGGCGGGGAAGTGCCCGCCCAGCTCGCTCGGGTAGTCGAGCTGGAACCAGAACAGGGTCTTGAAGGAGCCCACCTTGAAGTTGCGCACGCCGATGTGCTCGACCGTGCCGCCCCGGTCGAGGTTGGTCTTGAAGCGGATGGCGGACGCGCCCGAGCGGAGGACGTTGTCGGTGAAGTAGACGTGCCGGATGCCGCCCGACATCTCGCTGCCCAGCGCGATGCCGTCCTCGCCGCCCATGTCGTTGTCGCGCACCACGACGTGCTCGCTGGGGCGTCCGATGTCGCGGCCGTCCTTGTCGCGGCCGGACTTGATCACGACGGAGTCGTCTCCGGTCGTGAAGACGCACCGCTCGACCAGCACGTTCCGGCTCGAGTCCACGTCCACGCCGTCGTTGTTGGGGAATCGGCTGTCGACCCGCAGGCCGCGCACCGTCGCGTGCTCGACGTAGACCAGGTGGTTCACCCAGAACGGCGAGTGCCGCGCCGTGTAGCCCTCCAGCAGGACCCGCCGTCCGCCGAAGATCTGGAGGAGCGGCGGCCGCAGGTGCGTGCCCTCGCCGAACACGCGCTTGTCGAGCGGCACACCGTCGAACCCCATCTTGCGCAGCCGCCGGAAGTCGGCCTCGGCCTTCGGGTGCCAGGCGTGGAATCCGCTCCCCTCGTTGCCGTCGATCGTCCCCGGCCCCGTGATCGCCACGTCCTCGACGTCGCGCGCGTAGACGAGCGGCGAGTACGTCATCACCTCGGTGCCCTCCCAGCGCGTCCTCACGACCGGGAGGTAGTGGGCGGGATCCGGCGAGAAGAGCAGGCGCGCGCCTTCCTCGAGGTGCAGCTCGATGCGGCTGCGCAGGTGGACCGGGCCCTGGCTGAGCCAGGTGCCCCTGCCGAGCACGACGCGCCCGCCGCCCGCGGCCGACGCCTGCTCGATGGCCGCGCCGATGGCCGGCCGCGCGTCGGTCGTGCCGTCCGCGACGCCGACCACGCGGAAGTCGCGGCTCGGGATGCGCGGCCTCTCGATCCGCGCCGCGATCGCGTCGACCTGGCTCCAGTCGACCGCGCTCGGGGCGTCCGCGGCGAAGGCACTCGATGCGAGCAGGACGACCGTGAGCGCCCTAGCTCGCATGACCCTTGACCGCCTTGGTCAGCACGCGCGAGCGGCGCCCGCTCTGCTCGTACCGTTCGCGGCGCATCGGCGGCAGGTCGTCCGGCGTTCCCTCCGCGAAGCCCGCCTTGGTCGTGAAGAAGTTGAACGCCTGCGTCGAGAGCGCGATCAGGCGGTCCAGCCCCGCCTCGCGCGCCTGGTCCTCGACGTACTGGACCATGCGGCGGCCCAGGCCCTGGTTCTCGTGCGAGGGCCGGACGCACAGGCAGGCCAGCTCGCCGGTCCTGTGCTCGGGATACGCGTGCAGCGCGACGCAGGCCACGGGGTTGCGGTCGACCTCGTAGAGGTAGTAGTCGTCCAGACGCTTCTCCAGGTCCGCGCGCGTGCGGGGCAGCAGCTCCTCGCTCTCGACCGAGGCGTGGATGAGCTGCTCGATGCTGCGCAGGTCTCGCTTGCGGGCCCGGCGGATCTGGCGGTACTCGTTCGCGTAGACGAGCGTCCCGATGCCCTCGTTCGAGAACACCTCCGCCAGCAGCCCCTCGTCCACGGTGCCGTTGACGACGTGCACGCGCGGGATGCCTGCCTTGCCGGCGGCGACCGCGTTCCGCGCCTTCGACGCCTGCGAGGGGTCGATCCCGCCCTTCTGGACGGCGTCGGCCAGCTCGTCCACCGCCAGCTGGCGCGCGAGCGTGCCGTTCACCAGCAGGCCGTCCGCCGTCGTGATGTACACGAGCTTCACCGCGCCCAGCGCCCGGGCGATCTCGAAGGCGACCGCGTCCGAGTTGAGTCGGTACGTGTGCCCGTTGCCGTCCATGCCCAGAGGAGGCACCACGGGGACGATACCGTTCGAGAGCAGCCGGCCCAGCAGCTCGCGGTCGATGCGCTCGACGCGGCCGGTGAAGAGGTGGTCCACGCCGCGGATGATCCCGAGCGGGTGCGCGATGACGGCGTTGCTGGCGGCGCCCTGCAAGTCGACGGTGTTGAGCGACTCCAGGATGCGGTGGGTGAGGCGGTTGGACGCGGTGAGGGCCAGCTGGAGCGTGTCCGCGTCGGTGACGCCCGAACCCTCGAGGTCGGACGGCTCGGGCCCGCCGACGCCCGCCAGAGCCTGGATCTGCGCGGCCGCGCCGTGCACCAGCACGGTCCGGATGTTGAGCGACCACAGCACGGCCACGTCCATCAGCAGGTTGCCGAAGTTGTCGTCGCCCACGACCGCGCCGTCCACGGCGATCACGAACGTCTTCTCGCGGAACTGGGGGACGTAGCGCAGGATCCCCCGCAGGTCCGTAGGTCTCATGGAGTGGAGTAGAACACGACTCCAGGGCCGCGCGCGACGGCGCGGGCCCCGGATGCGTCAGGGCACGAGCACGAGCTCAGGCTGGTTGGTCCTGGCCTCTCGCGAGTGGAAGAACGCGAGGTCGTTGCCGTCAAGGACGAGCGTGACGTTGTGCCGGCCTGCGGCTTTTTCCCGGACGACCCACTCGCTCACGTCCCACTCGTACCAGCGCTTCGTCTTGTCGTTCGCGAGCTTCACGCTGTCGAGCGCGTCGCCTGCCTGGCGTGTCCCGCTTGGGTACCGTAGCTTGTTCTCGTCCCAGGAGGTGTCCGATGCCGACCGCACGGCGGCCCACAGGTCGCCTCCACCCTTCGAGCTGATCGCGCCGTAGAGGCGTAGACGCGCGGACGACACGTGCGTGACCGCGCGGGTGTCGAACTTGAGGAAGGACAATCGAATGCCGTCCATCCACGGGAAGTACGTCCTCGTTTGGGAGTAGTGGCGCAGGCCGCCCGAGTCATGCGTCAGGTAGCCCTCGTCGCTCACCGGCGGTTGCCACGGCCTGCCGCCGATCGCGAGCCACTTCTTGTTGCCGTAGTTCGCGTCGTCGCGCACGACGGTGTCCGCCAAGGGGGCGACGCGGACTTCCATCCATCCCGGCGTGGGGGGGGCGGCCGCGTCGCGGGGCGCCGCTGCCACGGCGACGCTCGTCGGAGCCGTCCCCACCGGCTGCGCGGCCAGCGTCCCGGCGGCCGCGAGCAGGGCCCCGCCGACCGCGAGAACGAGCCCGACGTTGGCGGACGCAGTCATGCAACCCTCCAGTCAGGGTTCGCGAGCCGCGGCGAGGGAGCCGCTCCGCAGCCTCTTGATCCTAGCAAACCCTCCAAGAAGGAGTGCGCGACCGGGCCGGGTTGGTTACGGCCCGGTCGTGGACGGCGCCGAGGCGTCAGGGCACGATCACGAGCTCCGGGCGTTGGGCGGCCGGGGCCTGCCGCGAGCCGTACAGCACGTGGGGGTTGCTGTGCGCCTCGTTCTTGAGCGCCAGCGTGATCACGTGCCGGCCGGCGGCCTTCTCCTGCTGGACGTAGGCCGTCACGTCCCACTCGTACCAGCGCGGCGTCGTGC
>JAICEW010000103.1 GCA_025923995.1 Vicinamibacteria bacterium
TCCGGATGAGCGGCACGTTCTACGCGCGCTCCGAGTTCAGCGCGCCCTGGGGCCTGGAGCTGCCTCCGTTCGAGGGCTGCCTCATGTTCCACGTCGTGACCGCCGGCCGCTGCCTGCTGGAGACGACGACCGGCGAGAGCCGTTTCCTGCAGACCGGCGACCTGGCGCTGGTGCCGCATGGCAACGGACACCGCCTGGTGAGCGAACGGGACGTGAGGGCGGTGCCGCTCTTCGACCTTCCGCGCGAGCCGGTGAGCGAGCGGTACGAGGTCCTTCACCACGGCGGCGGCGGGGAGCACACGAGCCTGGTCTGCGGGGCGGTGCGCTTCGACCATCCGGCGGCGCACCACCTGGTGAAGCTGCTGCCGGGCATCATCGCGGTCGAGGCGTCGCGGTCCGACCAGGAGTGGGTCCAGGCCACGGTGCGCTTCATGGCGGCCGAGGCGCGCGCGCTGCGTCCCGGGGGCGAGACCGTGATCACGCGCCTGGCGGACATCCTCGTCATCCAGGCCATCCGGTCGTGGATCGAGCAGGACCCGGCCGCGCAGACGGGATGGCTGGGCGCGCTGCAGGACCGCCAGATCGGCCGCGCCATCGCGCTCGTCCATCGCGAGCCGGCGCGCGCATGGACGGTGGCCGCACTGGCGGCCGAGGCCGCCATGTCGCGCTCGGCCTTCGCGGCACGCTTCACCGAGCGCGTGGGCGAGCCGGCCATGCACTACGTCGCGCGCTGGCGGATGCACGTCGCGGCGAGCTGGCTGCGCGACGACCAGGCGCCGCTGTCCGAGGTGGCGGGCCGGCTGGGCTACCAGTCGGAGGCGGCGTTCAGCCGCGCCTTCAAGCGCTTCGTGGGCGTGTCGCCCGGCGCCGTCCGCCGCCGCCCGAACGAGATGAAGACGGCCGGCTAGACCGCCGGATTCGTGCCCACCGCCCGCATGCGCTCGCCGTCGTGCGTGACGGTCGCCGCCGAGAGGTCGGGGCCGGTCCTGGTCGCCGCCAGGGCGGCCCCGTGCGCCGCCCACCACGCCCGCGCCTGGTCCTGGCTCCACTCGCCGACCGCGGTGGCCTCCAGCAGCTCCGCCAGCTCGGCCGCGCTCGACGGACGGCGCGCGGGATCCTTCTCCAGACAGCGCAGCAGCACGTCCTCGAGCGCCCGCGGCAGGCTGCGCCCGAGCACCTCGGACGGCCGCGGCGGCGGCGTGTGCAGGTGGTGCCCGCACACCTCGATGAGGCTGCCCTCGAAGGGAGGACGGCCGGACAGGAGGAAGAACGCGACCGCGCCCAGCGCGTAGAGGTCGCTGCGGGGGCCGGCTGCTCCCCCGCCGGCAATGGCCTCGGGCGAGAGGAAGAGCGGCGTGCCCGCGATGGTGTTGGCGCCGGTCAGCTCGACGGGCTCGTCCGCCTGCAGGTCCTTCACCAGCCCGAAGTCCACCACCTTCGCCACGTCGAAGAGGCCGCCGCGGCGGCAGAGGATGACGTTGGCCGGCTTCACGTCGCGGTGGACGAGGCCGAGCTGGTGCGCCTCGTCGAGCGCGCCGCACACCTGGCCCAGGATGTGGACCACGCGCGACGGCGGCAGCGGGCCCTGCCCGCGCACCAGGCGGTCCAGGTCGATGCCGTCCAGGTACTCCATCGCGTAATAGAAGATGCCGCTCTGCGTGTGGCCGTAGTCGAAGATCGCGATCGTGTTGGGGTGCGTGAGCTGGCTGGTGAGCTGGACCTCGCGCTCGAAGCGCTGCAGCGCCGGCGCGCCGACCTTCTCCGGCGGCAGGAGCTTCACGGCCGCGGGACGCTTGAGCAGCGCGTGGCTCGCCTTGTAGACCTCCCCCATGCCGCCGCCGCCCAGCCTCTCTCCCAGCGTGTACTGGCCCAGCCGCATCGCCTCCCTCACCCGTTCGCGCAGTCCGTAGATCACGTGCGACGTGACGACCGACAGCGCGATCGCGTCCACGCACCAGGCCAGCGCCCAGAGGGTCTGGATCGCGGCCTCGGTGCCGGAGAGGCCGAACTGGGGCGAGTGGTCGTAGACCCACGACCCCAGCACGACCGGCGACGCCGCGAGCGAGGACAGGCCCAGCGTCCAGGTCGGGGTGCTGGGCAGCAGGACGGCACGACCCATCAGCATGCTCGTGAACGCGAGCAGGGTGGAGTACTTCCAGCCCGGGTCCAGCTTCGCGGCCTCGGCGACGGGCAGCGACATGCCGACGCAATACAGGAAGAGGCACGCGGCTTCCATGG
Organism: Vicinamibacteria bacterium; assembly: GCA_025923995.1. GTDB lineage: Bacteria > Acidobacteriota > Vicinamibacteria > Fen-336 > Fen-336 > JAICEW01. The sequence continues at coordinate 2,239 of JAICEW010000103.1, forward strand.
CTCGCAGCCGGCCGATGGGGTGCGCCACGCGCGCACAGGCGAGCCACGTGCCGAGGAGGACCAGGTTCGAGGCGAGGTGGTACCAGGCCGAGCTGGAGCTGGTCCACGGCATCGCCCGCGGCTCGAACCGGCTGGCCACGGCCGAGAACACGAAGAAGCCGGTCGAGAGGATGAAGGCGATCTTCGCGTAGAACGCGAGCCGCTGCTGGAAGAACCCGCGGCTCTCCTCGGTGGGCGGCCCGCCCGCGGTCGAGAAGCGGGCCGCGGGTCGCAGGCCCGCGCGATCCTTCGTCATCTTTCGATCCTACGCCGCCGATGGGCGCGCGCCGGCCGTTTCCGGACGCGACCGGCGCGCGGCGACCAGCGATCGCTTCAGGCCACCGCGGGACGGGCGGACAGCTTGCGCGTGGCGAGGAGCACCAGCGACGAGATGCCCCAGAAGAGGAGCGGCGGCACGATCAGCCCGATCGTGAGGTGCGCCAGCAGGTGCGGCACCGGCGCCGAGCCGAAGGTGAACTCGGGCGCGGCGTACACGTTCGCGTGGCCGGCCATGTCGAGCAGGATCCCGAGCACCGCCACCAGCTGCTGCACCAGGATCTGGAAGAACCCCAGCGGGAGCAGCTGCCGGTAGCTGCCGAACCCCCGGGTGTGCACCGCGACGCCGTAGTAGAAGCAGGCGATCCAGGACACCACGTTCATCGAAAGCCACCGCGTCGTCGTGTTCGGCGCGCCCGCGAGGGACAGTCCCAGCCGCGCCAGGCCCACGACCGCAACCAGGATCAGGAAGACCTTCTGGAAGTCGAGGTACTCCGTGATGCGCTTGCCGAACATGGCGTTCTCCTCCTCGCCCCCGGCCGGCGGTCAGCGCCCGGCCTTCTTCTGCATCTCGTCGAAGCCCTTCGCCGCCTCCTGCACGTCGGGCGGGAAGTCCGACATCTCCTGCACCTGGCGGACCTCGATGACCTCGTTCGCCGAGGCCGGGCAGCGCGAGGCCCACTCGATCGCCTCCGCCCGGGACTTGACCTGGATCATCCAGTAGCCGCCCAGCACCTCCTTGGCCTCGGGGAACGGCCCGTCCACGACGTGCGGCTTGCCCCCCTCGAACGTCACGCGCGCGCCCATGGATGGAGGATGGAGGCCGTCGAGGGCGAGCAGGACCCCCGCCTTCTGCAGCGATTCGTTGTACTTCATCATGTTCTCGACGGCCTTGGCGTCGGGCACCGTCCCCGGCGCGGCCGCCTCGTAACCCTTGGGGATCATCAGCATCATGAATCGCATTCCCTGCCTCCTTGTGGTCGATCCTTCCCAACCGTCCACTCTATCGACGAACGGGGAGACCGGGGATCGACAGCCCGCGTCGTAATGGCACGATCCCTTCAAGAACCCATACGGGGCGCCGAGGGATGCAGGCCTCAAAAAATGCGGCCAGGCGCACCGGATCGAATGAGCCATTGCAACGCGGCCCGGGATGGTGGTCCACTCGGCTGGTGAAGCGGGCGCTGGGTCTGCTCGCGTTCGCCGTCGGCGGGGTCGCCGGCTGCGGCGACGGCATCGCCACGCCGGACGCGCCCCCCTCCCCCGCCGCCACGCGCGACGGCCGCTGGCTCCAGGACGTCGACTACATGACGGCCCAGCTCGAGCGGCTGCACCCGAACCTCTTCTTCCAGACGCCACGCGCCGATTTCCTGGCGGCTGCACAGCAGCTCAAGGACGACGTGCCGCGCCTGCCGGACCACCAGGTCGCGGTGGGGCTGATGCGCCTGGCGGCCCTTCCCGGCGACGCGCACACTGCCGTGCAGTTCTGGGCACTGGGGTTCCACCGCCTGCCCCTGCGTTTCACGCGGCTCCCGGACGGGTTCTACGTGGTCGCGGCCGAGGCCTCGCTCACCGACGCGCAGGGTGCGCGTCTGGTCGCGGTGGGTGACGTGACCGCCGCCGCGCTGGAGGCGGGTGCGGCGAGGCTGGTGAGCCACGAGAACGACGCCTGGCTCCGCAACCAGGTGCCCGATCTCCTGTCGCTGACCGAGATCCTGTTCTCGCTGGGGGCGACGCCGTCGCTCGAGGGCGCGCGCGTCTGGCTCCAGCAGCCGGCGGGCGCGCTCGTCTCGCTCGACCTGCCGGCCCGCACGTCGCCGGTGCCGCTCACGACGGTGACGGCCGCGGCGGGTGCCCCGCTCCCGCTCCACGAGCAGCGGACGAACGAGCACTACTGGATGACCCCGATCGACGGGACGCGCGCGTTGTACGTGCAGTACAACCGCTGCCAGGACGGCGGCGAGCCGTTCCAGGCCTTCGCCGGACGGATCTTCCGGCTCCTGGACGGCGGGAGCGTCGACCGCCTGATCGTCGACGTCCGGCACAACGGCGGCGGCGACTCCGAGGTCGACAACGCGCTGATCGAGGGGCTGCAGGGGCGGGCGGCCTGGCGCTCCCGCGGGCGGGTCCTGTGCCTGACGGGGACCGCCACGTTCTCTTCCGCGATGTGGACGGCTCACGACCTGCAGCGGGCCGGCGCCGTCCTCGTCGGCTCCGCCACGGGCGGCAAGCCCAACAGCTACGGCAACATCCGGTACCTCACCCTCCCGAACTCCCTGGTGAGCGTGAGCTACTCCACGCGCCACTATCGGCTGATCGAAGGCTCCGATCCGCCGTCGCTCGTGCCCGACGTCCCGGTCGAGCCGACCATCGCCGATCTGCGCGCCGGTCGCGATCCCGTGCTGGAGGCCGCGCTGCGGTTCGTGCCCTAGCGGCTCGTGCGCAGTTTCCGGATAGTGGCCTCGCGAGGCCGGGCCTAGGCTCTCCCCCAGGCAGACCAACCGGAGGAGTGCGCCCATGCCTGAGATCAAGGACGCCGCGGAGCTCGCGCGCCTCGAGGACGCCCGCCGGCGACGACGGGTGGCGCCGTGAAGGCCGTCACCGTCGAGCCCAGGCGTCCGGGGACGGCGCGCCTGGAGGACGTCGCCGAGCCGGAGCCGCGCGACGGCTCCGTGGTGGTCGAGGCGGTCGCCGTCGGGGTGTGCGGGACCGACATCGAGATCGTGGAGGGCAAGTACGGCTGGGCGCCGCCCGGCCGCACGCGGCTGGTCCTGGGCCACGAGTCGCTCGGCCGGGTGCTCGACCCGGGTCCCAGCGCCTCGCTGCGCGCCGGCGACCTGGTCGTGGGCATCGTGCGCCGGCCGGATCCCGTCCCCTGCCCCAACTGCGCGGTGGGCGAGTGGGACATGTGCCGCAACGCCCAGTACACCGAGCGCGGCATCAAGCAGATCGACGGCTTCCTGTCCGAGCGCTGGCGGATCGAGCCCGAGTACGCGATGAAGGTCGATCCGTCCCTCGGCCTGCTGGGCGTGCTCCTGGAGCCGACGACCGTGGTGGCCAAGGCATGGGAGCAGGTCGCGATGATCGGCCAGCGCGCGTTCTGGGACCCGCGGACCGTACTGGTGACGGGCGCGGGACCCATCGGGCTGCTGGCCGCGCTCCTGGGCCGGCAGCGCGGCCTGGAGGTCCACGTGCTCGACCGCGTCGAAGGCGGCCGCAAGCCCGACCTGGTGCGCGCCCTGGGCGCGACCTACCACACGGGCCGTGCGACCGAAGTCGGCTTCGAGCCGGACGTGATCGTCGAATGCACCGGCGTCGGTCAGGTGATCGTCGACTCGATCCGGGCCGTGGGCGCGGGCGGCATCGTGTGCCTCACCGGCGTGGGGAGCGGCGGCCGCACCACCGGGTTGGCCGCGGCCGACGTCGCGGCCGAGATGGTGCTCGGCAACAACGCGGTCGTCGGCAGCGTCAACGCGAACAAGCGGCACTGGTACAAGGCGGGCGAGGCCCTCGCCCGCGCGGACCGCTCGTGGCTCGCGCAGCTGATCACACGGCGGGAGAGCCCGGAGGGCTTCGCCGCCGCGCTGGCGCGGAGCCCCGACGACATCAAGGTCGTCGTCCAGTTCGCGGAAGCCTGAGGAACGGGCGCTGCTAGACGAAGCGCCCGCGGTGCGCGGTGCCGGGCTTGCCCAGGGCGAGCTGCAGCGGGAGATGCAGCCGGCGGCCCCAGGCCCTCTCGTCGTGCTCGTCGAGGGGGAAGACCAGGTGCACGAAGTCCTCGCGGACGCGATAGCCGCGCCGGCCCAGGGCCATCGCCATCGCGAGCGTGACCTCGTAGTTGTCCCCCGGCCAGCCGCTGTCGAGGTAGAACTTCGCGGCCGCCCTCGGCTCCGAGAGGACGCGATCGATGAGGTCGTCGCGGTGGGAGAACGTGCTCGACAGGCAGGCGGCGTAGCCGAAGACCTGGGGGTACTGCCAGGCCATGTAGAAGGAGACGACGCCTCCGAGCGAGGAGCCGATGACACCGGTCTCGCCCGGTGTGTCGAACACGCGGAAGCGCGACGCCACCTCCGGACGGATCTCCTCCACGACGGAGCGGGCGTAGGCCTCGTAGCCGGGCCTGGTGTACTCGTTCATGCGGTCGCCCGAATGGATCCCGACGATCACCGCGCGGTCCACCGCGTTCATGGTGTCGAGCAGCGAGAGCGCCTCGCCCACCTGCCAGTCGCGGCCGAGGAACGCCTCCTCCGGGAAGAAGAGGTTCTTGCCGTCCTGCATGTAGAAGACGGGGTAGCGGCGGAGCGGGTTCTCGGCGTAGCCCGGCGGGAGGTAGACGCGCACGAGGTGCTTCCGGCCGAGGATCGCGGAGTCGCGCTCGACCACCGGCGAGAACGTCCCCGTCTCCGGCCCCTCGAAGTACGGGTAGACGTCGCTCGCGCCCTCGTGGGTCATGAGCAGGAGCAGGTTGGGACCGATCGACCAGCGCACGTGGCCGTCGCCGTCGACCAGGCAGGGCTTGAAGTAGAGGAAGGGCCGGCGCGCCTCCAGCCGGAAGGTGGAGGTGTCTCCCGAAGCCGCGATCGGCTCGCGGTCTTCTTCCCAGTCGAGGTCGGTGCGCAGCACGATCCGTCCCCGGCCGGCCGGATGGTGCACGCGGAGGTCTCTGCGCAGGAGCGTCTCGGTCTGGTACATGGGCCTCGAGGTCGTTGCCGCGACGAGCATAGCCGAGTCGCTCGAGATCCGGTCCGGGTGGCGTAGGCCATGCGTCTCGAGATCCTGCGCCGCCTGAACCCCGAGCGGACGCCGCAGGTCACGGCGCTCGCCCTGGCCGTGGCCCTCTTCGGCGTGCTGGCGCTGCTGGCGCCGCTCGGCCACGCCGAGGAGCCGGTCACGCGCGCCGGCACGCTGCTGGCCCTGGGCGGCGCGCTCGAGATCCTGCACGGCATCCGCAGGGCGGAGACCGCGGCCCTGCGCCGGGCCGTGACCAGCGGCGTGATCAGCCTCCTGATGGGGGTGCTGGTGCTCTCGGCGCCGTACCTCGCGAGCGGCGCCCTGGTCCTGCTGCTGTCGATCACGTTCGCGGCCGATGCGGCGGGCTCGGTGGTCGCCGCGTGGCGCGCGCAGGGCCGCCAACGGATGCTGTCGCTGCTCTCCGCGGCCGGCGACCTGGCCGCGGCGGCCGGGCTCGTCGCCCTCGGCCGCTTCAGCCACACCTGGCTGGTGGCGATCGCGGCGGCGCTGCGGCTGCTCGGCATCGCCTGGAACATCGCCGTGACGCCGGCGCACACCGCCGAGGACGCGGCGCGGACGGTCATCGACGACCTGGGCCTGGGCGACCATCCGGAAGCGGGCGGCCTGCTCGAGCGCATCGCCGCCGAGGAGACGGCGCGGGCCTCGGCCGATCGCGGATGGGTGGTCGCGATCCTGGTCATGCTGTTCGTGATCCACGTCGCGCGCCTGGAGCCGGACGGCACGCTGCTGGGGTATCTGAGCCCGTTCGTGGCCCTGCTCGGAGACATGGCGCTCGCCGTCCTCTTCGCGGCCCTGATCGCCGCGCCGGTGGCGCTCTCGCTGCGCTCGTCGACGCGATGGCTCGAGCGGCTGGTCTGGCGCTGGTATCTCGCCGCGGGGGACGCGCGTGGGCTCAGGCATCGGGTGGCGGGCTCCTGGCTGCGCTTCCGCCTGCGGATGGCGCTGCGGCTGCGCGAGGCGCGCTACTCGATCCCGGCGGCGCTGTGGCGCGGCCTGGCCGCGGGGCTGCCGGTGGCCGCCGTGGTGACGGCCACCGTTCCCATCTGGGGCATGAGCTGGTTCTTCGACACCGAGAACTGGGCGTCCGGGGTCTGGAACTCGTGGGCCGAGGCGCGGACCGACGAGTGGCGCGAGGAGATGGTCCGCGCCGTCACCGGCCCCGCGGGCGGCCAGCCCGACACCTTCGCGCTGACGCCCGCGGGAACGGACGGCGACTTCAGCTTCGTCGTCATCGGCGATCCCGGGGAGGGCGACGCGTCGCAGCAGATCCTGCGCGACCAGCTGCTGGCGGTCGCGCAACGGCCGGACGTGCGCTTCGTCGTGGTCAGCTCGGACGTCGTCTACCCGAACGGCTCCATGATCGACTACGAGTCCTGCTTCTGGCTGCCCTTCAAGGGCGTGAGCCAGCCGGTCTACGCCATTCCCGGCAACCACGACTGGTACGACGCGCTGGAAGCGTTCCTGGCCACGTTCCTGCAGCCCGACGCCGCGAGGACCGCCATGCGCGCGCGCGTGGACGCGGACCTGCGGCTCAGCAGCACGACCGAGAACCGGATCGAGGGGCTGATCGAGCAGGCCGCGCGCCTGCGCGAGGCGTACGGCGTGCCGACGGGGTTCCAGCGGGGCCCCTTCTTCGAGGTGCAGACCGACCGCTTCGCGCTGGTCGCGATCGACACCGGCGTCGTGAAGCGGATCGACGACGAGCAGTGGCGGTGGCTGGAGTCCGCGCTGGCACGGGCGCGCGGCAAGCTCACGATGGCCGTCCTGGGCCACCCCTTCTACGCCAAGTCCTACGAGATGACGCAGGGCAACGAGTCGTTCGGACACCTCAAGCGCCTGCTGCTCGACCACGGCGTCACCATCACGATGGCGGGCGACACGCACGACCTCGAGTACTACCTCGAGCCGCCGCAGGCGGGTCGTCCGGCCGTGCACCACTTCGTGAACGGCGGAGGCGGCGCCTACCTGAGCATGGGCTCGGCGCTGGAGTGGCCGGCCGACCCGCCGACCGCCACCTGGGCCCTGTACCCGACCCGCGAGGCGATCGCCAGGAAGGTGGCGCTGCTGACGCCGTGGTGGAAGCGGCCGGCGTGGTGGTGGACCGACCGCCACCATGCCTGGCCGTTCTCGGCCGAGTACATGTCCGCGCTGTTCGACTACAACGTCGCGCCGTTCTTCCAGAGCTTCGTGGAGGTGCGCGTCGAGCCTTCGCGGCAGCGCGTCCGCATCCTGCCCTACGGCGTCCGCGGCCCGCTGCGGTGGCGCGATCTGTCCCGCTCGGCGGACCTGGGCGCGGGAGCCGGGGACGACGACGTCGTGGAGTGGGTCGTCCCGATGCGGTGACGGTCAGGACGTGTGCTTCACCAGCAGGATCTCGTTGCCCCGCTCGCTGAGGATCATCTCGTCCACGATGCTGCGGGCCAGCAGGAGGCCGAAGCCGCCGGCGCGCAGCCCGGCCCGCTGACGCCGCTCGAGGTGCGCGGCCGGATCGTCGGGCGGGTTCGAGATCGCCGCGTGCGGGAGCTCGTCGATCCGGAAGCCGGGGCCGGGATCGCGGACGTAGAAGACGATCGCGCGGGCGGTGCGCACGGCCGAGATCTCCACCACCTGGTCAGGATCGAACGCGCCCCCGTGCTCGATCGCGTTCATCAGCACCTCGCGCACCGCCAGCATCAGGTCCGCGCGCTCCGCGTCGGCGATGTCCCTGTCCCTCAGCTGGTCCAGGAAGCTCAGCACGCGCTCGGCCGTGAGGCGGCGGCAGTCGATGCGCAGCGTCACCCAGTTCCGCGTGGCCGAGACCACCTCGATTCCCTGCCGGCCCTCGGACTCCGAGATGGCCAGCCGGACCATGTCCAGGACCGACGCCGCGTCGAACGGCGCATCGAACACCGCGAACACGTGCGCCCGCAGCGCACGGATCACCTCTTCCGGGGCGGCGGTGGGAGCGAGCAGCACCACCTTCACGAACGGACGGATCTCGCGCATCTCCTGGAGCAGCGCCAGGTCCTCGTCGACGGCGGTCGCGCGGTCCGTGACCACCACGTCGTAGGCGTGGCGGCGGAGCAGCCGCAGCCCCTGCACGCTCCCCTGGGCGCGGTCCACCACCGCGTCCTTCAGGAAGGCGGGGTCGCGCAGCCAGTCCTCGACGTCGCTGGCGGCGCCGATCAGCAGGATGCTGGGCGGCATGGAGGTGGATCCGATGATAGTGCATCGCGGTCTTTGCTTCGCGGACGGCCCCGTCCGCGAAGCGGTCGGCTACGATCGGACGAGGGCGTTCCTGCCCGTGGTTCCCTCCTGCCACGAGAGGGTGAACCGGAGGTGTAGAAGCAAAGGGAGGATTCCCATGAGGCGACCCTTGTTCCTTTTGGCGGCCGCGCTGCTCGCGAACGGCTGTGGCGACGACGAACCCACCGATCCCTCCGGCTCGGCCATGACCTTCTTCGTGACCAGCTCGGAGAGCGCGACCGGCAACCTCGGGGGCCTCAGCGGCGCCGACCGCCGGTGCCAGGACCTGGCCACCGCCGTGGGCGCCGGGAGCCGCACCTGGCGCGCGTACCTCAGCGCGGAGCGGGATCCGTCCACCGGGCAGCGCGTGGACGCGCGCAGCCGCATCGGCAGCGGGCCCTGGGTCAACGCCGCAGGCGTGACCGTGGCCCAGAACCTCACCGAGCTGCACTCGCGCGCGGGTGACGCGGCCGTCTTCGTCGACGAGCGGAACCAGCGGATCAACGGGCAGTGGCCCGGCTCCCCGACGCCCGTCGAGCACGACATCCTCACCGGATCGACGGCCGACGGCCGGCTCATGGAGGGCATGACGTGCGCCGACTGGACCTCGGCCTCGCCCGGTCTGACCGCGCAGGTCGGCCACTCCGACGGCCTGGGGCCCAACGCCAGCACCGCCGGTACGCTCTCGTCGTGGAATTCGGCGCACGCGAACCAGAGCTGCGCGGACACCGCTCCGCGCGGAGGCTCGGGCCGCACCTACTGCTTCGCCGTGAACTGACGGACCCTCCAGCCGGATGGATGCCCGGCGTCCCCCGCCGGGCATCCAGGCTTGACGGCGCCGCGCGCCCGCCATATCTTCATTCGATATCGAAGTCCTATATCGGGAGGGCGCGCCATGGCCCGTTCGACCGAGCTGGTCCGGGGCACGCTGGACCTGCTGGTCCTCAAGACGCTGGAGCTCGGCCCCCGCCACGGCATCAGCGTGGCCGAGCGCATCCGGCAGATCACGTCCGGCACCTTCGACGTCAAGCCGGGCTCGCTGTTCCCCGCGCTGCACCGGCTGGAGCAGAACGGCGACATCCGCGGGGCCTGGACGCAGTCCGGGGAGGGGCGGCGCGTGAAGGCGTACCAGCTCACCGCGCAGGGGCGCCGGCAGCTGGCGGCCGAGCAGCGCGAGTGGCAGCGGGTGGTGGGCGCGATGGCCCGCGTGCTGGAGTCCTGACGCCGTGCGCTGGAGCGCGCGGCTCGCCAGCCGGGTCCGCGGCGTGTTCGGCCGCGCGCGGATGGACGCGGAGCTCGACGAGGAGCTGGCCTCCTGCCTCGAGGAGCTGGCCGCGCGCAAGGAAGCCGAGGGCCTGTCGCCGGCCGAGGCGCGCGCGGCCGCGCGGCGCGAGATGGGCAGCGTGCCGCATCTCAAGATGGCCGTCCGCGAGTCGTGGCTGGTCGGCCCCTGGGACGCCGCGGCGCAGGACGTCCGACAGGCCTGGCGCGGTTTGCGCGCGACGCCGGGCCCGTCGGTGCTCGCGGTCCTGACCTTCGCCATCGGCATCGGCTCGACCGCCGCCATCCTGGCGGTGGTGCGCTCGACGCTGATGTCGCCCCTGCCGTACCGCGAGCCGTCCCGCCTGGCGCTGGTCTGGGCCGACCTCACGGCCGCCGGCCATCCGCGTGCGCCGCTGTCGGGTCCGGAGCTGCAGGACCTGCGCACGCGCACGTCCTCCTTCGAGGCGATCGCGGGGATCTGGGCCAACAGCGTGACGCTCTCGGAGCAAGGCGAGCCGGAGTTCGTGCGCATCGGCCTGGTCACCACGAACTTCTTCGACCTGCTCGGCGTCGAGCCGGCCGCGGGCCGCCTGTTCGCCCCGGAGGACGAGGTCGAGGACTCCCCTACCCTCCTGCTCAGCCACAGCCTGTGGCGGCGCCGCTTCGGCGGCGACCCCGGCGTCGTGGGCCGCTCGATCGTCGTCAACGACCGGCCCGCGACGGTGGTGGGCGTGCTCCCCGAGCGCTTCCGCCTCCTGCTCCCGCCCGACGCCGGCACGCCGGACACGATCGAGGCCTACCGGCCCTTCGGGCCCGGGCTGGCCGAGGCGCCGCGGGGCCAGCGCTTCCTGCGCGTCCTTGCGCGCATGCGCGCCGGCGTCGCGCTCGAGCAGGCGCGACAGGACGTCGACCGCCTGGGCGCGCAGCTCACGCAGGAGCTCGGCGGCCCGCGCGCGACGGCCTTCGCCACCGTGTCGCTCGAGGGGGACAACCTCAAGCCCGTGCGCGGCCCGCTGCTCGTCGTGGGCGCCAGCGTCGCGCTGCTGCTCGTGATCTCGGCCGTCAACGTGCTCGGCGTGCTGGTGGCGCGGGCCGCGGCGCGGCGGCGCGAGATCGCGGTCCGGGTCGCGCTGGGCGCCGGGCTCGTCCGCGTGCTCCGCCTCTCGCTGGCCGAGGGCCTGACGCTGGCCGCGCTGGGCTCGCTGGTCGGCATCGCGGTCGGCCGCGCCGAGCTGCAGGCGCTGCTGGCACTCCAGCCCCAGACGCTGCGGCGCCTGGGTACGGTCAGCCTCGACGCCCGCGTGCTGGCGTGGACCTGCGGGATCGCGTTGGTCTGGGCGGGGCTCTTCGCGCTGGCGCCGCTGCGCGAGTTCTTCCGGCAGGACGTGACCGCGCGGCTGGGGGCGCGCGGGGACACGCGCCGGCTGAGGCCGGTCATGAGGTCCGCGCTCGTGGTGGCGCAGGTGGCGCTGACGGTGGTGCTGCTGGTCGGCGCGGGCCTGCTGACGCGGACGTTCGCGAAGGTCCTCGCGATCGATCCCGGCTTCCGCGCGGAGGGGGTCCTGACCTTCCGGATCCCTTCCGCGACGGCGCGGCACCACTCGCCCCTGGCGCGGGCCGCGCTGGCGCAGGCGCTCACGGAGAGGCTGCGCGCGATTCCCGGCGTCTCGAGCGTCGGCTCGGCCAGCCACCTGCCTTACGACACGATCCCCAACTGGGGCGGCCCCTACTCGATCGTGGAGAAGCCCGACGAGGCGGTGCCCAGCGCGGACTACCGGGCGGTGAGCCCCGGGTTCTTCGAGACGGCGGGCGTCACGCTGGTGGGCGGCCGCGTGTTCGAGGACGCCGACGGTCCCGCGTCGCAGCGGGTCGCCGTCGTGGACGAGTCGCTGGCCGCGCGCGCCTGGCCAGGGCGGTCGCCGCTGGGCCAGCGCCTGCGCGTGGACCCGTTCTCGAACGGCTTCCCCGACACCTGGGTCACCGTGGTCGGCGTGGTGCGCCACGTCCGGCACCGCAGCCTGCTGCAGCCGCTGAACGAGCAGGTGTACTTCCCGCTGAGCCAGACGTTCCGCAACCCGGTCGCGTACCTCCTGCGCACCAGGGGAGACCCGAGCGCGCTGGCCCCCGCCGTGCGTGAGGCCGTGCGCGACGTCGAGCCGACGCTGCCGACCTACGAGACGCAGCCGCTGGCGGACTACCTGGACCGGGCCCGCTCGGTCCAGCGCTTCGCGATGGTGCTGGTGCTGGCGTTCGCCTCCGCGGCGCTCGTGCTCGCGGCCATCGGCGTGTACGGCGTGGTCGCCTACACCGTGGTGCAGCGACGGCGCGAGTTCGGCGTGCGCCTCGCGCTGGGGGCGACACGGCGCCAGATCGGCGCGCTGGTGCTGCGCGACGGGGCGAGGCTGGCCGTCCTGGGCGTCGCGTTCGGCCTGGCCGGCGCAGCGGCGATGGGCCTGCTGATCCGCAGCCAGCTGTTCGGCGTCAGCGCGAGCGACGCCTTGACCTACGCCGCGGTCGCCCCGGTGCTGGGCCTGACGGCGCTGCTCGCCTGCTGGTGGCCGGCGCGGCGCGCCACCGCGACCGACGTGCTGGACGTGCTGCGGGCGGAGTAACGAAGGAGGACGGCATGCGCTTTGTCCTGACCACGGCCCTGTGCGCGGCCACGTCGCTGTCGAGCGCCCAGACGCCGAAGAGCGAAGAGCAGATCGGGGCCCTGGTCCAGGCCCACAAGGGCGACTTCGACTACCTGCTCGGGGACTGGGAGTTCACGGGCACGCGCAAGATGCCCTCGGGCGATCAGAAGTTCCGCGGCGTGTGGAGCGCCGTGCGGCTGGCGGACGGCCAGGTCCTGGACGAGTATCGCGTGGTGGGCGACGCGGGCGAGACCTGGTACGTGACCACGACACTGCGGAACTACAACGCCTTCGCCGACTGCTGGGAGCTGGTCGGCGCCAGCCCGGGCCAGGGCCTCCAGGACTTCGGCACCGCCCAGCGCGAGGGCGCGGAGGTGCGGATCGAGCAGCGCTTCGGCGTCGCCTCCGGGAAGCCGCACACCTGGCGCATCCGCTACCACGGCATCCAGGCGGACCGCTTCTCGTGGACGGCCGACCGCTCCACCGACGGCGGGGTGACGTTCGTGAAGGACTACCAGCAGATCGAGGCGCGGCGCACGGGGCCGGCGCGGACGATGGACGCGCTCGCTCCCGCGTCCAGGGCCTCCACGCGGCGCCCCTAGAGCCGCTGCCACACGTGCACGATCGCCTGCACCAGCCAGACCGCTCCCACCACGCGGAACAACCACGTGACCGTCCAGCTTCCGACCAGCGCCTGGATGTGAACGGGGAACGGCACGCGTAGCGGCCCGGCCTCCGGAGGGCGCGTGGAGCCCAGCCAGCCGAGCGGCAGCACGGTGGCAGCGATCCCAAGCCGGAAGACGGCCACGGCGTCCGCATGGCGCAACGGTCCCAGCCAGCCCAGCGTCGTGAGCACCGCCGCGATCAGGAAGATCCCCAGGGTGCCCAGGATGCCCGCCTTCAGGAAGCGGCCGTGCGCTCCCGCCCATCCGAGGAGCCGGCGCACGCGATCCGCATGATCGTCACTGCACGCGCGCCATGTCGTCGTCCCGAACGGCTCCTCGATCACCAGCTCGGACCCGGCGTCGGCCGGTCGCGTGCACCAGAGGCAGCGCCGCGAGGCACGAGCCAACGCCCACGGCCTCGCGTAGAGCCGGTGCGTCAGCATCAGCGCGACGCCGAGCCCAAGCGACGCCAGCGGCCCGAAGGGAGCGCGGGTGAAGAGGAGCAGGACGACGGGTACGGGCAGGAACAGCAGCGCCCCGATGTCCACCAGCCGAGAGGGTAACCCAAGTACACTGGCGCGACCGGGAACCGCCATGGCCCTCTGGGAAGAACGCTGGCATCCGCTGCGCGAGGAGTGGGTCATCGTCGCGGCCCACCGGCAGAACCGTCCCTGGATCGGCCAGACGGTCGGCGCCGCGCGCCCGGCCATCCCACACTACGTCGCGGACTGCTACCTGTGCCCGGGGAACGCGCGGGTCAGCGGTGCCAGGAACGAGCGCTACGAGCGCACGTTCGTGTTCGACAACGACCATCCGTGCGTCGGGCCGGACGCGCCCGAGCCGAGCGAGGCGCCGGGGATCTACGAGAGCCGCGACGCGCGTGGCGTCGCCCGCGTCGTCTGCTACAGCCCGCGGCACGACCTCACCCTCGCGCAGCTGGAGGCGGCGGAAGTCGCGCACCTGGCCGAGGTGTGGGCGCAGCAGTACCGCGACCTGGGCGGGCGGGACGGGATCGAGCACGTCCTGACGTTCGAGAACAAGGGCGAGGTCACCGGCGTCTCGAACCCGCACCCGCACTGCCAGATCTACGCGACCAACTTCGTGTTCAAGCACATCGAGACGGAGGCGCGCGTCTGCGCAGAGCATCTCGAGCGCGCGGGACGGCCGCTGTTCCAGGAGATCCTCGAGAGCGAGCGCGCCGACGGACGGCGCATCCTCTTCGAGAACGACCGGGCGATCGCGTTCGTGCCGTACTTCGCGCGCTACGCGTACGAGGTCTACGTCGCGCCCAAGGCGACGCGCGCCAGCGTGGCCCACCTGGGCACGGAGGAGGTGGCCGACTTCGCCGAGGCGCTGCGGCACGTGACCATCAAGTTCGACAACCTCTGGCGGATGCCGTTCCCGTACGTCATGGCCCTGCACCAGGCGCCGACGGACGGCGGCAACCATCGCGGGTTCCACTTCCACGCGGAGTTCCATCCCCCGCTGCGCAAGCCGGACCTCCTGAAGTACCTGGCGGGCCCCGAGATCGGGGGCGGCAACTTCCTCTCGGACACGTCGCCCGAGGAGAAGGCGGCCGAGCTGAGGGCGCTCCCCGACGTGCACTACACGGCGGGCGGATGAGCGACGACGTCCGCGCGCTGCTCGAGCCCATCAAGCGGCTGCACGCGGACATCCGGGCGGCGGTGGTCGCGGCCGCGGAGCGATCGGCACAGGACGCGCTGGCCGCGATCGCCCACGACGCCGAGGGCGACACGATCTACGCGGTGGACCGCGTCAGCGAGGAGCTGCTGGTCGAGTTCTTCGCGGAGCAGATCGCGCCCTGGGCGCCGATCGTGCTGGTCGCGGAAGGCCTGCCCGGGGGGGGCGTCACGCTGCCGCGCGGCACCCGCGAACAAGACGCGCGCTGGCGCGTCCTGGTGGATCCCATCGACGGCACGCGCGGCCTCATGTACCAGAAGCGCAGCGCCTGGATCCTGACCGGCGTCGCGCCCAACCGCGGGCCCGCGACGAGCCTGCAGGACGTCTCCCTGGCCGTGCAGACCGAGATCCCGCTCGTGAAGCAGCACCTCTCGGACGTGCTCTGGGCGGTGAAGGGAGAGGGCGCGCGGGCGGAGCGCTTCGACCGCCTGACGGGCCAGGCGCGTGAGGTGCGGCTGCGCCCGTCGGGCGCCCCCACCATCGCGCACGGCTTCGCGATGGTCGCGCGGTTCTTCCCTGGCGCGCGGGAAGTACTGGCCGCGATCGACGAGGAGATCGTGCACGGCGCCCTGGGCCCGGTGCGCGAGGGCAAGGCGCACTGCTTCGAGGACCAGTACATCTGCTCGGGCGGACAGCTCTACGAGCTCGTGGCCGGCCACGACCGGTTCGTGGCGGACCTGCGCCCGCTCATGGAGCCCGTACTGGCCGCGCGTGGGCTGCGCCTCGGCATCTGCTGCCACCCGTACGACCTGGCCACGGAGCTGATCGCGCGCGAGGCCGGCGTGATCGTGACCGATCCGGCGGGCGCGCCGCTCCAGGCGCCGCTCGACGTGGGGACGGACGTGGCCTGGGTGGGCTACGCGAACGAAAAGGTCCGCGCACAGGTCGAGCCGCTGCTGCAGGCCGCGCTGCGGTCGCGCGGGCTGCTGTGAGCGCGTCCACCCTGCCCGACGTCGCGTCGTTCCTGGGCGACCTCGTGCGGCTGGCGGATCATCCGGAGCCCGCCGCGCGCGGGCTCTTCGATCGCGCGCGTGAGGTGATCGTGACGCGCGCGCCCGGCCGGCTCGACCTCATGGGCGGCATCGCGGACTACTCCGGCTCGCTCGTCCTGCAGTGGCCGCTGCGCGAGGCGACGCTGGCCGCGCTGCAGGTCGACCCCGAGCCGCGCGTCCGCGTGGTGAGCCTGGGTGCCGATGCGAACGGGCGCGATGCCGCGTTCGAGATCGCGCTCGAGGCGCTGCTTCCCGGCGGGCAGCCGCTCGACTACGAGGACGCGCGCGCGCTGCTGGCGCGCGAGCGGCGGACGCAGTGGGCCGCGTACGCGGTCGGCGGCCTGCTCGTCCTCGCGCGCGAGCGCGGCCTGCGGCCGCAGTCGGGCCTGCGCCTGCTCATCCGCTCGGACGTGCCCGAGGGGAAGGGCGTGAGCTCGTCCGCCGCGCTCGAGGTCGCGGTCCTGCACGCGATGGCGATCGCCTACGGCGTGGGGCTCGACCCGCGGGAGCTGGCGATCCTGTGCCAGAAGGTGGAGAACCTGGTGGTGGGCGCGCCCTGCGGCGTGATGGACCAGATGACCGCGGCCTGCGGCCGCGCCGGCGAGCTGCTGGTGCTGCTCTGCCAGCCCGCGGAGCTCCAGGGCACGCTGAAGGTGCCCGACGGGATCGAGATCTGGGGCATCGACTCGCACGTGCGCCACGCGGTCACGGGCTCGGACTACGGTCGCGTGAGGGTCGGCGCGTTCATGGGCGCGCGCATCCTCGGCCGCGGAGGGTACCTCGCGAACGTGACGCCGGCCGAGCTGCGGTCCGAGGACCTGCCGGAGACGATGACGGGCGCCGCGTTCCTCGAGCGCTACGGAGGCACCTCCGACACCGTGACCCGCGTCGATCCCGCGCAGACCTACGCGGTGCGCCAGCCCACGTCGCATCCCGTGCACGAGCACGCGCGCGTGCAGGAGTTCGCGCGGCTGCTGGCCGCTCCGCCGGAGACCGGCCCGCTCGAGCGGCTGGGCGAGCTGATGTACGCGTCGCACGCGAGCTACTCCGCCTGCGGGCTGGGCTCGAGCGGCACCGACCGCATCGTCGCACTGGTGCGCGAGGCGGGACCGGCGGCCGGCCTCTACGGCGCGAAGATCACGGGCGGCGGCAGCGGCGGCACGGTCGCGATCCTCGGACGCAAGGGCGCGGACATCCGGCGCGTGGCGGAGGCGTACGCCGGGGAGACCGGCCGCCCGGCGCGGATCTTCTCCGGCTCGTCTCCCGGCGCCGCCGTGTTCGGGCACGTCCGGCTGCGCAGCGTGGACGGGAACCGCTGACGAGTGCTCTTGCGCGGCCGCGCCGCCGGGCGCATGCTGCGCCGTGACGTCCCTGCGTTCAACGTGTTGGATCGCGGCCGCCCTCGCCCTCACCGCGTGCGGCGGCGGATCGTCAGGGCCCACGGGCCCCGGGCCGGATCCGGCCGCCACCGAGTCGCTGACGGTCCGCCGCGAGTCGCCGCACTTCCAGGTGCTCGCGGGCCAGGCGTCGCCCGCCGTCGTGGACGCGGTCGCCGACCGTCTGGAGGCCGAGCGCGCCCGCA
>JAICEW010000104.1 GCA_025923995.1 Vicinamibacteria bacterium
AGGTGGATGCCCTCGCGCAGCTCCGCGACGAACGCGAGGTGGTCGCGCCACGTGCGGTCGATGTGGAGCAGCGTGGCGTCGCGCGCGGGACCGGGCGCCCCGGCCAGCACGGCCTGGCGCCGCGCGTGCAGTCGCTCGCGCTGCTCCTCCACCGGCGTCGAGTAGCGCCACAGCGTGCGCCGGATCTCCAGGTCCTGGCCCTCCACGATCCGCTGCGCGCGGGCCACTTCGCGCCGGATGACGGGGTTGTCGATCGGCTCCTCCTGCGGAGCGGGCAGCAGCGCCTCGGGGATGAGCCCGCGGATGCCGTAGCGCACCAGCAGGTCGTCCTCGAGGCTCACGAAGAACCGCGACTCGCCCGGGTCGCCCTGGCGTCCCGCGCGGCCGCGCAGCTGGCGGTCGACCCGCCGGCTCTCGTGGCGGTTGGTGCCGATCACGTACAGGCCGCCCAGGCGCGCCACCTCGTCCCGCGCGGCCTCGTCCGGCCCGCCCAGGCGGATGTCCGTGCCGCGGCCCGCCATGTTGGTCGAGATGGTGACGGCGCCCGGCGCGCCCGCGGCGCCCACGATCTCCGCCTCGCGGGCGTCGTCCCGCGCGTTCAGCACCTCGCACCGCACGCCCCGGTCGCGCAGGCGCTGCGCGAGGCGCTCGGACTCCGCGACGCTCGCCGTTCCCACCAGCACCGGCCGACCCGTCCGGTGCGCGCCCTCGACCTCGAGCACGACCGCGCGCTCCTTCGCGTCGCGGTGGGTGAAGAGCGCGTCCTCGCGGTCCGCGCGGATCGACGGCCGGTGCGGCGGGATCACGACCACGCGCAGGGAGTAGAACTCGAGCAGCTCGGCCGCCGCGTCCTGCGCCGTCCCCGTCATGCCGCACAGGCGCTCGTAGCCGTTGAGGAAGTGCTCCAGCGTGATCTGCCCCAGGATGTGGCCGTCCGCGCGGGGCGGCAGGTCCTCCTTCGCCTCCAGCGCGGCCTGGAGCCCGTCGGGCCAGTGGCGATCGGGCACCACGCGGCCGGTCAGCTCGTCCACCACGCCGATGCGCCCGTCGCGCACGATGTAGTCGACGTCGCGCCGCAGCAGGACGCGCGCGTGCAGCGCGCAGTTCACCTCCGCCAGCAGGTCGTGATGCGCCTCGGCGAAGAGGTTGCCGCACCCCAGCGCCGCCTCCACGCGCGCCTGCCCGCCTTCCGTCATCTCCACGTTGCGGCCGTACTCGTCGGTGTCGAAGTCGGCTTGGGGGGTGAGCGAGCCCACGATGCCCGCCAGCCGGCGGGCCGACGAGCTGCGCTCCGAGGCCAGCCCGGCGATGACGAGCGGCACGCGCGCCTCGTCGACCAGGATCGAGTCCGCCTCGTCCACGATCGCCGCGTGGAACGGACGGTGCACCAGGTCCGCGGGGTCGACGGCGAGCAGGTCGCGGAGGTGGTCGAAGCCGGCCTCCTTTGCGGTCACGTAGGTCACGTCGGCGGCGTACGCGGCGCGGCGCGCGTCCCGGCCGAGGCCGGCCTGCAGCCAGCCGACCGACAGGCCCAGGAAGCGGTACACGGGCCCCATCCACTCGGCGTCGCGGCGGGCCAGGTAGTCGTTGAAGGTCAGCACGTGCACGCCCCGGCCCGTGAGCGCGATCAGGCTCGCCGGCAGGACCGCGGCCAGGGTCTTGCCTTCGCCCGTCTCCATCTCGACCACGTTCGGGCCGTCGAGGGCCAGCCCCGCAACCACCTGCTCGTCGAAGGGCCGCAGGCCCAGCGTGCGTCGCGCCACCTCGCGCGCGAGCGCGAACCAGCGCGAGCGCACACCCGCGACCGGTGCGCCCGCGCGGACCTCCGCGCGGATCGCGGCTGCGTCGGCGCGCAGCGCCTCGTCGCTCCTCGAGCCGAGGGCCGCCTCGAGCGAAGCGATCTCCGCCAGCGCCGGCTCGTACGCGCCCAGGTCGAACTGGACGGACGAGCCGCGCAGACGCGCCATCCAGCGCCGGAACCCGATCGGGTTGCGGACCATCCCGACAGGTTAGCCTCAAATCAGCCGTCACCTTCCGCCAGGAAGCCGGTAGACGAGGATGGAAGGAGGGCGCATGGAACCGTCGCCCACGTACGTGGTCTGGTCCTACCTGGCCTACCTGGCCTCCAGCATCGTCCTGACCGTCTGGGTCGCCCACACGCTCCACAAGAACGGCCGCATCTTCCTCGTCGACGCGTTCCACGGGAACGAGCCCCTGGCCGACTCGGTGAACCACCTGCTGGTCGTGGGCTTCTACCTCGTCAACTTCGGCTACGTGTTCCTCGCCCTCAGGCTGGGCCGCAAGCCCTGGGACCTGGCGTCGGGCATCGAGTTCTTCAGCACCAAGATCGGCCTGGTGCTGCTCGTCCTGGGCGGCATGCACTTCTTCAACCTCTGGGTGTTCTCGCGGATGCGGCGGCGCGCGCTCCACAACCCGTCCCTGCCGCCGGTCGCGCCGCAGGAGCGCCTGCCGCAGGCTTCGTAGGAGGGCGCCATGAAGAGGCTGACCGTGCTCTACGACGGCACCTGCGGCTTCTGCGTGGAGTGCGCGCGCTGGCTCCAGGCGCAGCGGCAGACAGTCCGCCTGGATCTCGTGGCGTCCTCGTCGCTGGTCGCCCGGGCGCGCTTTCCCACGCTCGTCGGGCCGGACGCGGCGGAGGAGCTGGTCGTGGTGGACGACCAGGGCGGCGTCTACCGCGGCACGCACGCGTGGATCATGTGCCTGTGGGCGCTGCGCGAGTACCGCTCCGCGGCCGTGAGGCTGGCGCGCCCCGCGCTCCTGCCGCTGGCGCGCGCCGCGTTCGCGCTCATCGCGCGCAGCCGCCGGCCGCTCTCGCGCTGGCTCGACCTGGCGCCGGAGTCGGAGGTCGTGGGCGCCGCCAAGCAGGTGGCGGCCCCGGCCTGCGATGTGAAGGGCGCGTGCTAGGGCGGACGGGCTGCTAGGCTTGGAGGATGGAACCGGAAGCCTGGCTGCGCGGCCCCCTGCCGGACGTGGACCCGTACCTCATGCCCGCGGCTCACGCGCTCGTGCAGGCGGGCGAGGACCTGGCGGACGCCGTCGCCGGCCTCGATGCGGACCAGCTCTGGGCGCGTCCGGGCGGCGCGGCGTCGGTCGGGTTCCACCTGCGCCACATCCCGGGCGCGCTCGACCGCCTGCTCACCTACGCGCGCGGCGAGACCCTGACCGACGCACAGCGCGCGGCCGCCAAGGCGGAGGCGACCGCTGAGGGCGACCTGGCGACGCTCCTGGGCGGCGCGCGCCAGGGCATCGAGCGGGCGCTGGCGCAGATCCGGGCCACGACGCGCGAGACGATCCTCGACGCGCGTCCCGTCGGCCGCGCGGGCATGCCCAGCACCGTGATCGGCTTGATCTTCCACGCCGCGGAGCACACCCAGCGCCACACGGGCCAGGTGATCGCGACGGCCAAGGTCGCGCGCGGACCGCGTTCCTGACGCCGCCGTCAGCGCGGTGCGTCCCACCACTTCGAGAGGCTGTGCTCCGCGGACCGCGGCCTGTCCGCGTAGTGCGAGACGTCGTTGAACAGCATGAGCCGCGCGCGCACCGGGTCCTTGAAGTCGACGACGTTCAGGCAGGCCGGCGATTGATCCAGGCGGTCGCGGTAGCCGCGCGCGTCGAAGCCGAGCAGGCTCGACAGGATGAGCCGCAGCGTCGCCTTGTGCGAGACGACCAGCACGGTCTCGTGCGGGTGCGAGACCACGATCTCGCGCACGACGGGCAGCGCGCGCGCCAGCACCGCGAGCCCCGACTCCCCGTCCTGCGGCGCGAACGTGAAGGGGTCGACCTCCCACGCCGCGTACTCCTCGGGATACTGCGACTCGACTTCGCGGCGCGTGAGCCCTTCCCAGCGGCCGTGGCTGATCTCGCGCAGCCCGTCGCGTCGGACCGGCGTGAGGCGATGCGGCGCGGCCAGGATCTCCGCGGTCTCCACGGTGCGGCCCAGCGGGCTGCAGTAGACCGCGCGGATCGCGTCGTCGGCGATCCGTTCGGCCAGGCGCCGCACCTGCCAGCGGCCTTCGTCCGAGAGGTCGACGCCGACGGCGCCGGCGAAGCGGTCCTCGGCCGTGAGCTGCGTCGCGCCGTGCCGCACGAGGTAGAGACGGGCTGGCATGCCGGTTGCTCCTCTGCCCCAAGGGGGGCATGGGAGAATTCTGGTCCGCAAACGAACTCGACGACAAACCGGCCGGCGCGATTCACGACGACCCTTGGCTCGCGCGCTGGCTGCCCCGCATCCTGCTCATCGCCCTCGCCGCCGTCTCCGTCGCGCTCGTGCGCGCGTGGGTCACCGCCTGCACGCATCGCCTCTACCTCTCTGATCGCGCGGACGTGTCGTCCTCGTCCGAAGCGCGCCAGCGCTTCGTGGTCGAAGACGAGCGCGTCGTCCCGCAGATCCTGACGCAGGACACCGACGGCTTCCGCTTCCGGCTGCCGCCCACGAGACGCGGGTGGCTGCGCTTCGAGGTGCGGCCGGAAGGCGCCGCGACGATCGAGGTACGGTGGTCGGACGGCGAGCGCACGCAGACGCTCGTACGACGCGCGTTGTCCGCCCAGCAGGAGATCGCCAGCCCGCTGCCCGCCTCGGGAGGCGTGCTCGACGTCTCGAGCCAAGGTGCGGTCGTCTGGTCCGACCTGCGCGTCGAGGAATCGTTCCCGTGGTGGCCCCACTCCGTGATGCTGGGCCTGCTCCTCGCCCTTTCCTTCGGCCTCGCGCGGACCGATCCGCGCTTCGCCGTGGACTGGACGCCACGCGAGCGGTTCCTCCTCGTGCGGGCGGCCGCGGCGGGCCTGGTGGCGGTGATCACGCTCGCCGCGCTCGAGGTCGTGCTGCGCGTGGCGGCATGGAGGACTCCCTCCTTCATGGCGGTGGAGCGGAGCCGACTGGGGGAGGTGGCCCCCGACCCGCACTGGCAGGACTCGCCGCGCTACGGACGCGTGCCGCGTCCCCACCGCGACGCCATGGGCGAATGGATGCTGGGCGACATCGTGCGCATGGGATTCGTACCGGAGGCGAAGAGCCCGCGGCTGCTCCACCGCTTCCCGGTGCGCACGGACGCGGACGGGTTCCGCAACGACACGCCCCCCGGCTACGCGGAGGTCGCTGCGCTGGGCGACTCGTTCACGGACGCGCTCACGCTTCCGGTCGAGCGCGCCTGGCCCGCGCGGCTCGCCGAGCGGACGGGACGGAGCGTCCGCAACTACGGTGTCGCGGGTTTCGGCCCGCAGCAGGAGCTGCGCGTGCTGCGGGACCACGTGCTGCCGCGGCGGCCTCGGGTCGTCGTCGTCGCGTTCTTCGCGGGCAACGACGTCCCCGGCGCGGCGCTGTTCGAGGAGTTCGAGAGGTCGGGCGGGGCCGCGTCCTTCGGCGTCGCCGGCTGGCCGTTCAAGCGCGTCGTGGCGCGCTTCGACCACTCCTACGCGTACCTGCTCGCGCAGCACCTCCTGGGCCGCGAGGTCCACGCCGCGGGCCTCGAGCCGGACGCGGGAAGAGGGCGACGCTTCGACGCGGCGTGGAGCGGAGAGGACCCCGCGGCTCCAGCGGTCGATCGGCCCTCGTTCGACCGGGGCATGTTCGCGGTGCCCGTCGCCGGCCGCACCCTGCGCTTCGCCTTCATGCCGCCGTACCTGAACCTGCTCAACCTCGGGCGCGCGGACTTCGAAGCGCACCGCGGGTGGGAGCTGACCCGCGCGAGCCTGCTCGACATGAGCACGGCCTGCCGCCAGTCGGGCGCGCGGCTCGTGGTCATGTTCATTCCCTCCAAGTGCCAGGTCTACCTCCCGGTGCTCGACCGGGCGCTCACGGAGCGCGAGATGCGGCAGGCCCTCGCCTTCTCGCTTCCCGGCGACCCCTGGGGCGTGGACGTCGCGCGGCTCCGGCGCAACCGCCTGGCCCAGAACGAGCTGATGGCCGGGTTCTGCCGGCGCGAGGGGATCGAGATGCTGGACCTCACCCCGGCCCTGGGGCGCGTGGCGACCCAGGGCGAGAACGTCTACTTCCCGGACGACTCGCACTGGAACGCGCGGGGGCACGATGTGGCGGCCGAGCGGCTGGCGGCGTTCCTGGCCGAGCCGTAGCCCTTTTTGCAAAGCCCGCGGGCCTGACATCCCCTTCTTGCAATCCGCACCGTCCGAACGGTCCAAACCCTGAGCGGGCCGCGGCCCGGGTCTTGCTACCTCCTTCCCGCTCGGGCTGCTCCAAGCCGCGGCCCGCGAGCGTGACGACATGGACGAAGACACGAAGCCCTCCGAGCCCACCTCCCCGGACAACACCCCTGAGGAACCCTCATGGGGGGACGAGGGCGGAGGCGGGCAGTATCGCGGCGGGGCGGAGGGGGGCGACGCGAAGCGGCGCTCCCGCCGGTCCGGCGCGAGAGGCGTTGCGCCGTCCAGGGCGTCGTAGGCGTCGTTCTATCGGAGGCAGACCAGATGAAGCTCACGATCCTCGCGCCCGCCCTCGCCCTCTGCGGCGGGCTCGCACTCGCCCAGAACCCGGGCACCACGACTGCGAAGCAGCAGGACACGAAGCGCCCCTCGGCCTCGGAGCACAAGATGACGGCCGAGATCGTTTCGACCGACCAGACCGCCCAGCAGATCACCGTCCGCAAGCTCTCGATGGGCGGCACCACCTCGGGCAGCCAGTCGACCGGCAGCCAGTCGACCGGAAGCCAGCCGACCGGAACCGCCGATGACTCGGCCACCGTGACGTTGCGCGTCGAGGGCAAGGCGCTCACCCGCCTCTCTTCGGTCAAGAGCGGCGACATGGTCACCATCTCCTGCCGCACGCAGGGCGACATGCCGGGCGCGACGGGGACCAGCCCGACCACGGGCGGCTCGACCACGACCGGCTCGACCACCAGCGGGTCCACCGGCTCGACCACCAGCGGCGCGGGCACGGCCAGCTCCATGGGCGGCATCAACAGCCAGGCCCTGGCCGACAGGCACTGCGCCAGCGTCACGGACATCAACCCCAGCAAGAACCGCTGACGCCTCGCGGGTCCGCCCGTGCCTTCCGTGGCACGGGCGGGCTCGTCACCCCACCCACAGGAGGGCTCATGCCCAGGACACGTGCGGACGAAGACATCGACACCCAGGCGACCGACGACGGACTGCAGAGCGGCGGCACGCGGGGCAGCAGCAACCAGGGAGGGCCCGAACGATCCGGCCTGCCCGAGAAGGACGAGGCGGTTCGTGTGAACAGCCAGGGAGATCGCGGCAGCCGCTCGACCACCGGACGCGAGAGCGATGCCGCAGGCAACGAGCCCGTACCGAGGCCCCCGGCCCCCGAGCCGCTGCCACCGGGCACCGAGCCCGCCGACTACGTAGGCGGCGAGAAGCCTCACAAGACCTGCTCCGACGGAAGCGAAGAAGCCCCGAGCGGCGCCAGGAACGAGGTCCTGTGACCGCGCGCGCGGCCGGCCTCGCGGGCGGCGTCCTCCTGGGAGCCGCCCTCGCGTGGGCGCAGCCCCCCAGCCCGATGCCGACGCCGACGCCGACCGTCGCGCCCAGCCCCACGCCGACGTTCCCACCATCTCCCACGGTCTCGCCCTCGCCCACGCCGGACGGGACCGCGACCCCGACGCCAACGCCGTCACCCCCCACGATCCGGCCGCGCATCACGCCGCGGCCGCACGCCCGGGACTGACGACCAGCGCTCACTTCACGCGATCGAAGAACTCCTTCTGCAGCGCCGGTGCGGACTCGTCCGCCTTGACCGCGCGCAACGCGCGCACGAGCGCATCGACGCGCGCTTCCGTGAGCACCCGTCCCAGCTCCGTCGTGGCCTTGGCGCCTTCGCCCGCGTAGTGGTTGGGGAACCCGGCGTACCACCAGATCGGCGTGTACAGGCCGGGCAGCGCCAGCCGCTTCTGGTCGGCTCCCGACTCCGTGGTCGCGCGGTCCATCTGCATCAGGTCCGGCCGCAGGTAGAGCAGCGTCGACGTCTCGCGCTCGCCGGCGTGCATGTCCTCCGCGGGGTCGGACCGGCGCAGGGCCGCGACCCTCGCGTCCACGGCGGGGTCGGACCCCGGCGTGAAGAAGTAGGCGACGTAGTCCCGCCTCCGTCCGAGCTGGGTCTGGAGGAAGTAGCGGATCAGCTCCGGGTTCCCGCCGTGGCCGTTGACGATCAGGATCTTCTTGAAGCCGTTGCGGCCCATCTCGTCGCAGGTCGCCTCCAGCAGGTCCCACACGACGCGCGGGGGCAGCGAGAAGGTCCCGGGCTGGTGGCGGGCCTCGTTGATCTGCCCGTAGAAGAAGTCCGGGAACACCACCGCGTACTCGCGCTTCGTCGCGCGCGCGGCCCACTCCCGCACGTGGATCAGGTCCGAGCCCATCGGCGCGTGCGGGCCGTGCTTCTCCAGGATCCCGATGGGCAGGATCACGGTCGAGGCCGAGGCCTCCATCGCGCGGGGCCAGTCGCTGGCGGTCAGCTCGTCCCAGCGGGCGGGCAGGTCGGCGGCCGCCGCGGCGCGCGCCAGCAGCACGGCCGCACCCAGGGTGGCGAGGATTCGGGGCATGGGGCTCCTCCTTCCGAAGTGGACGGCCGCCATCGTAAACGCGGGCCGGGACGCGTTACCATCGTGCGTCCATGATCCGGTCGGCGGCGATGGAGGGCTGATGGCAGTCGCGGTCTCGAGGACGGTCGGGCTCCTGTTGGACGACCCGCAGAACCAGTACCAGCAGCTGCTGGTCAAGGAGGCGCAGCTGTGGGCGCCTCGCAGCGACCTGGGCCTGCTCGAGCCGCAGTTCGCCGGCGGCTCCTCGTGGGCCCAGCTGGAGTCGATCCAGGTCTGGCTCCGGCAGCCCACACGCCCGGACGGGGTGATGGTGATGCTGGCAGGAGCGCAGATGACGATCGGCACCTTCGCGCGCATCGTGAAGGCCGGCATGCCGCTCGTGTTCCTGAACCGCATCCCGGCGTGGGTGGACGACCTGCGCGCCGAGTTCCCCCAGTCGCTGGTCGCGGCCGTCGCGCCGCGCCAGGAGGGGATCGGGGAGGTCCAGGGGCAACACGCCCTGGGCCTCGCGCGCACCGGCGCGTTCGTGCTGCTGGTGACCGGCGAGTCGCGCAGCCAGGCCGCCATCGACCGCCAGCGCGGCTTCGAGCGGATGGTCGGCAGCCGCTTCGACGTGCACGCGCTGGAGGGACGCTGGTCCTCGGAGGGCGCCGCCCAGGCGCTGGCCGACTGGTTCCGCGTCGGCGCGCGGCGCCAGACGCCGGTGGAGCTGATCGTCTGCCAGAACGACACCATGGCCGCGGGCGCGCGGCGCGCGCTGGCCGCCCAGGCTCGGGCCACGGGGCGCAAGGACCTGGAGCACATCCCGCTCGTGGGGTGCGACGGGCTGCCGACGGAGGGCCGCGCCATGGTCTCGCGCGGCGAGCTGGCGGCCACCGTGGTGCTGCCGGCGACCACGCCGCCCGCGCTGCAGCTGCTGCGCCGGTTCTGGGACTCGGGCGCGCAGTCGCGCACGGTGCTCCTGGAGGGGACGCCGTTCCCGAGCCTCGATCAAAAGGCCGGCTGACACCGTCGGCAGGCGGGAAGCCCCGCCCGCATGTGCCATACTCCTTTGGATCCACGCGAGCATGGCGCCTTCCCACGCGCAACGTTTCGGCCCCGAGGCGCGCTTCGGCCCGTACGAGATCCTCGACCGGATCGGGGCCGGCGGCATGGGCGAGGTCTACCGTGCGCGCGACACGCGCCTCGACCGCACGGTCGCGATCAAGGTCCTGTCGCCCACGGCGTCGGGCGAGCGCAAGGCGCGGGCACGCTTCGAGCGCGAGGCACGCGCCATCTCCAGCCTGAGCCACCCCCACATCTGCGCCGTCTACGACGTCGGCCACGAGGCCGGCGTCGACTACATCGTGATGGAGTACCTCCAGGGCGAGTCCCTGGCCACGCGCCTCGACCGGCGCGGCCTGAAGCTGGACCAGGCGTTCCAGTACGCCGTCCAGATCGCGAGCGCGCTGGCCGAGGCCCACCGGGCCGGCATCGTCCACCGCGACCTCAAGCCGGGCAACGTGATGCTGACGCCGTCGGGCGCCAAGCTGCTGGACTTCGGCCTGGCCAAGCAGGAGCCCGCAGAGTCCGGGGCCATCGGCCCCACGCCCGACACCGTGACGGTCGAGGGCCAGCTGGTGGGCACGCTGCCCTACATGTCGCCCGAGCAGGTCGAGGGGAAGGAGGCCGACCCGCGCAGCGACGTCTTCGCGTTCGGCTCGATGCTGCACGAGATGATCACGCACCACCGCGCGTTCGATGGCAGCCACGTCCACCTGATCGCGGCCATCCTCTCCAAGGAGCCGCCGCCGCCCTCCAGCTTCCAGCCGCAGTGCCCGCCCGCGCTCGACCACCTGGTCGCGCGCTGCCTGGCGAAGGACCCGAACGAGCGCTGGCAGAGCGCACAGGACCTGCTCCTCGAGCTCAAGTGGGCGGTCGCGCAGGCGCCCCCGGTCGAGAGCCCACGGCGGCGGGCCTGGCGCGTGCTGGGCTGGGCGGCGGTGGCGGTGGCGGGCGCGGTCGTGGTCGGGCTGCTCGCGAGACGCACGCGGGAGACCGCCCTGCCGGCGGCGTCTCCCCGCCGGGTCACGATCGCGCCGGGGTGGGAGTCGGCGCCCGCGCTGTCCCAGGACGGCGGGCTCATCGCCTATGCCTCGAACGAGTCGGGCAACGCCGACGTCTGGATCGTGGACGCGCGCGGCGGGAACGCGATCCGGCTGACGGACGACCCCGCGTCCGACACCGACCCCGCGTGGTACCCGGACGGCGGGGCGCTCGCCTTCACCTCGGACCGCGACGGCACCAGCGCGATCTGGAAGGTGCTGCGCTTCGGAGGCGCGGCTTCCATGCTGGTCCCGAACGCGGTCGACGCCGCGATCTCGCCAGACGGGACGCAAGTCGCGTTCGCCCGCGCCTCACCCTCGGGCATGCGGCGCATCTGGATCGCCCCGCTCGGCGACACGTCCCGACCCACGATGCTCACGACGGACGACGGTGGGCTCTGGGATCACGGCAACCCCGCGTTCTCCCCCGACGGGAAGACCGTCTGCTATCAGGCACAGCGCGACCTCTGGCTGGTGCCGTCCGCGGGAGGTCCCGCGAGGCGCCTGACGCGCGACGACGAGCGGGACGTCGAGCCGGTCTGGTCGCCCGACGGGCGGCACGTCTACTTCGCGTCCCTGCGCGGCGGCGGTTGGGCGCTGTGGCGCGTGTCCGCGTCCGGAGGTCCACCCGTCCGGGTGACGCACGGCACGGGGGGCGAGCGCCATCCGAGCCTCTCGCGCGACGGCCGGCGCCTCACGTTCGCGACGTACGGCGCCACTCCGGACCTCACGCTGCTCGACCTCCCCACGCGGAGGGAAGCGGCGCTCACCGGCCTGGGCGCGTTCATCCCGTCCTGGGCGCCCGACGGGACGAGCCTCGTCTTCAGCTCTGCGCGGTTCGGCGGGCGATACGACCTGTGGGTCCAGCCGACCACGGATCTCCGGGCCGCCGGTCCACCGCGCCGGCTGACCGACCAGGCGGGCTCGGCGGCGAACCCCACGTTCTCCGCCGACGGCCGCTGGATCGCCTACTACCGCGTGCTCTCGGGCCAGCGGGACATCTGGACGATCCCGGCGTCGGGGGGCACATCGGTCCAGTTCACCGACGACCCCGCCGCCGACATCCATCCCGCCTGGTCGCCCGACGGCACGCGCCTCGCGTTCAGCTCGGAGCGCAGCGGGTCGGCGCGCATCTGGGTGGCGCCCGTCGAGGAGGGCCGGCCGGCCGGTCCGCCGCGAATGCTCACGAGCGGCGAGAGCGACGACCAGGCCCCCGCGTGGTCGCCCGACGGGGAGTGGATCGCGTTCGTGCGCGGGACCGAGGCGCTGTCCGACGTCTGGGTCGTCGACGCGGCGGGCGAAGGGCCGCCACGGATGCTCGCCACCGGGAGCCGTGCCGGGCGCGTGGCGTGGGAGCCGGGCGCGCGGACGCTGCTGGTCAGCGGGCAGTGGGGCCGCGGGGTGGGCCTGAAGAGGTATTCCTTCTTGAACGGCAGGGAGATTCCCCTTGACCGGCCCTTGTCGCTCGGACAGAATCCGGTCCTCATCGATTTCACTCTCTCCAGGGACGGGCGCGTGATCGCGTTCAGCCGAGACGAGCTCCGCGGCGACATCTGGACGCTCGAGCCCCTCGACCGCGCGTACTGACCCGACACGGGCCCTCCCTGAGCACGGAGGAGCACATGGCTGACGCGCCACGTCCGAGAAGTCCAAAGGTGACCATCAAGGACATCATGGCCGGGCTCGCCCACATGGAGATGTGGAGCCGCGAGCTGCGCTTCGCGCTGCAGACGATGGACCGGTCGCAGGAGCTGAACTTCACGCCCTCGAACACGGTGCTCTCCGCGCCGCGCGTCTCGGACGGGCTCTGTCCGCCTCCGGACGACGAAGAGTCGGGCTCGACCGCACCGACGCGGAGGCCCGTACGGAAGCGCAAGCCGAAGCCGCCCCGGGGATCCGGGAAGAAGTAGCAGGACCCATGGCCGGGCCGGAGGATCTCCACCGTCTCGACGTCGTCCTGACCGCGGGCTGCAACCTGCGTTGCGGCTACTGCTACCAGAACGACAAGAAGGCGCGCACGATGGACTGGGAGACCCTGCGCGCCTCCGCCGACCTGCTGCTCTCGTCGCGCCGGCCCGAGGTGCGGATGCTCTTCATCGGCGGCGAGCCGCTGCTGGAGTTCCCGTTGATCCGCCGGGCCGTGGCCTACGTCGAGCAGGCCCGCCCGCCCGGGATGACGGTCCGCTACCACATCGTTACCAACGGCACGCTGCTCCGCGAGGAGCAGGCCGAGTTCCTGGCCGAGCACGACTTCAAGGTGGGGCTCAGCTTCGACGGCGTGCCCGCGGCGCAGGACCTGCGGGGACGGGGGACCTTCGCCGTCCTGGACGGGCTGCTTGACCGGCTCCGCGACCAGCGTCCGGCGTTCTTCGCGGAGAACCTCTCGGTGGGGCTCACGCTGCTGCCGTCGACCATCCCCTTCCTGGCCGACTCGATCGAGTACTTCCTGGAAAAGGACGTGCGCCGGCTGGGCGTCTCCCCCGCGATCACGCACCTGCCCTGGCAGGACGCGATGATGCAGGCGCTCGACGCGCAGTTCGCGCGGGTCTTCCGCGCGTGCCTGCGCCACTACCGGAGGACGGGCACCGTGCCGTTCGAGCTCTTCCGCCGCGAGCGCGGTGAGGCCGGGCGGCCGCGGGCCGTGTCCATGTGCGGCGCGGGGCGGGGCGAGACCCCCGCCGTCGACGTCGACGGACAGGTCCACGGGTGCCTGACGTTCGTCGACTCCTATCAGCAGTTCCCCACCGCGTTCCTGCGCACACGGCTGGAATCGATGCGCATCGGGGACCTGCGGGACCCCGCGCTGGCCGAGCGCATGGCCGCCTACCCCGAGGCCGCGCGGCGCGCGGGGATCTTCAACGCGAAGCAGGACAAGTACTCCTCCTACGGACGATGCGGCGAGTGCCGCTGGCTCGGGACCTGCGGGGTCTGCCCCACTTCGATCGGCCACCAGCCCGGGAACACGGATCCCGACCGGATCCCGGACTTCCAGTGCGCGTACAACCTGGTCTCGCTCAAGTACCGCAGCCGGTTCCCGTACCAGCCTTCGGCGGCGGAGCGCCTGCGTGAGGGCCCGATGCCGGAGCGCCTCCGGGCGCTCTTCGGCGTGGCGCGGACGAAGCGCCGCCGGGACGCGACGCGGCAGGGGCGGGTGAGCGCATGGTCCTGAAGCCGCGGAGGCGATCGCCGCCCCCGACTCCAGGACTGCACCTGGTGCTGCGCCAGGGAGGGCTCATCGTGCGCTCCGCCCGGATACGCAACGCACCGGCCGCGTTCCTGCAGGAGCCCTTCCTCGACGAGGGGAAGGCCCGATCACTGCGCAAGGAGCTCGCCGAGCGGAAGACGCCGATCCAGGAGCTGGTGCTCGACGTCCTGGGACGTGACGGGCGCGTGCTGGCGTCGTTCGGATGGCCCTGGCTCGGGGAGGCGTTCCTCGAGAGCCCCCCCGATCGGGACCAGCTGCGCGGACGGGTGATGGTCGAGCAGCCGCTGCGAATCCTGAGCGTGCCCCGGCCCCGTGCCGCCACGTTCTTCCTGTTCTCCAGGTCGGAGGTCCGGCTCGACGAAGAGAAGCGGCCGCGGTTCGAGCGGATGGGGCTCACGCTCTATTCGCTGGTCGAGCCGCCGGCCCCGCAGCCCCCGGCCCCGCCGCTGCCCCGCTTCGCCGACCGGGCCCAGCGCCTGGTGCTTCCCGGCCCGGTGCCGGTCCCGCTCCCGCCGGCCTTTCGCTGATGCCCCCCAACGGCACGATCGTCGGCACGCGCACGCTCGTCGATCACGGCAAGCCCACGCGCCGCTTCAACATCGTCATCCTGGGTGAGGGCTTCCGGCGCATCGACCTTCGCGGCTTCGACAGCACGGCGAAGCTGCTGGCGACGCGCTTGCTGGACATCCCGCCCTTCCGCGACGTCGCTCACCTGATCAACGTCCACACCGTGCGCACGATCTCGACGGACCCGGGCGTGAGCGACTTCCCTACGGCCGGTGTCCCGAAGAAGACCTACTACAACGTCCGTGGCTCGTTCCCGGTCGTGGGCCTCGCCGCCACCCCGGCCAGCTTCCTGGGCACGGACACGCCCGAGCTGCTCGAGGACGCCGCGTCGCGCGTGGCGCCGTTGGAGACGATCGAGCTCTTGATCGTCCTGGTCAACGAGAAGACGTTCGCCGGGTGCACGTTCCCCGAACAGAGGACGATCTTCACGAGCCGGCACGCCACGAACGACGAGCTCGTCGACGTCGTCGCGCACGAGTGCGGCCACGCGATCGCGCGGACGGCCGAGGAGTACATCGACGGCACGCCGCCCCCGCCGGGCAAGACCTACTGCAACCAGGTGACCGAGGCCCAGCGGCTGGCCAACGACATCTGGTGGAAGCGGCTGGCGAAGAAGCGCGAGCTCAAGCTGCCCAAGCGCGACTTCCGCGCCGTCCACCTCTTCGACGACCCCGACGTGACGTTCACGGCGCACACGCCCATGTTCAACACGCTGACGTCGCGCAACGGGATGCTCGGCCTCTATTGGGGCTGCCAGGACGTCGACCTCTCGATTACCGGAGGAACGGGCGACCAGTTCACCGATCCGAGGGGACAGCACTACTACCGGGCCATGGCCGAATGCCGGATGCGGAGGCTGAAGTCGCCGTCGTTCTGTCGCGTGTGCTCCCACCTGATCACCGAACGGATCCGGGCCGCGACGCGCTGACACCGGTCTCGCATCGCTCGCATCGCCGACCGCCGGCGCCGCACGGCTAGAATCGGGACGAGCGCGCGCACATGACGCTTCCTCCCCGCATCGGCCGCTACCGGATCCTCGAGCTCCTCGGGCAGGGCGCGATGGGGGTCGTCTACCGCGGCCGTGACGAGGCGCTCGACCGCGACGTCGCGGTCAAGGTCATCCGCGGCGAGTCGCTGGACGACGAGAGCCGGGCCCAGTTCCTGAAGGAGGCCCGCGCGGCCGCGCGGCTGCAGCACCCGGGCATCGTCACCGTCTACGAGCTGGGCGAGGAGGCGGGCGCGCCCTTCCTGGCCATGGAGCTGCTGGAGGGACAGGACCTCCAGCGCGCGATGCGCGGCGGGGCGCTGGCGGAGCCGGCGCGCGCGCTGGCGGTGATCGAGCAGGTGCTCGGCGCCCTCGGCCACGCGCACGCGCGCGGCATCGTGCACCGCGACCTCAAGCCCTCGAACGTGTTCATCCACCAGGGCACGCACGCCAAGATCCTGGACTTCGGCGTGGCCCGGCTGGGCGAGGGCCTGACCCTGACGGGCCGCGTCGTGGGCACGCCGCACTACATGTCGCCCGAGCAGATCCGCGCCGATCGCGTGGACGGGCGCAGCGACCTGTTCTCGGCCGCGCTGATGTTCTACGAGATGGTGACGGGCACGAAGGCCTACCGGCCCGGATCCGCGGTGACGATCATGTACCAGATCGTCCACGAGGACGCGGACCTCTCGCGGCTCCCCTCCACGCCCGGCGGCCTGGCCCTGCTCGCCGTCCTGCGGCGCGCGCTGGCCCGCGACCGCGAGCAGCGATTCCCCGACGCCGCCTCGCTCCTCGCGGCGCTCGCCGCCGCGGTGCGCGCGCATCCGGAGCCGGTGGCCGTACCCCCCAGCGCGCCCGTGCCCCCGCCGCGCGCGATCGCCCGGCCCGACCCGGCGACGCCGCCTCCGGACCTGGCCTACACGGTGACGTCACCCGAGCCCGAGCCGGCGGGCGGCATGGCCGGGCTCGTCGCCGCCATCGTGGTGTCCGCGCTCGCGGCCGGCGCCGCGATCTGGTGGTGGCAGGGCCGGCGGGAGCCGTTCGCGGTGCCCCTGGCCAGCGCGTCGATCGGTCCGTTGCCTGCGGTCTCGCCACCCGGCGCATCGGCGGAGCCGACACCCGAACCGTCCGCTTCCGATGCGCCGATCACCCCTGAGACCCCGGCCGCCGCGCCGACGACAGCGCCCTCCGCCCTGCCGAGCGCTCCGCCCGCCACCTCGCTCGCCGCGATCGCGCCGTCCGCTCCCGCGCCGTCGATGCCGAACCCATCGCCCTCCGCGAGGCCGTCGCCCCAGCCGCGCCCCTCGAGCACAGGGCCGGTCGACGTGCAGTCGCGCCTGGACCGTGCCGAGCGGCTGTTCGAGTCGGGGCACCTGGGAGCCGCGCTCGCCGAGGCGCGCGCGGTGCTGCGCGAGGACCCCGGGAACACCGAGGCGAAGTACCTCGCGGACGACATCGAGCTGGACCTCGCGGTCGAGGACCACCTGAAGAAGGCGCGCGTCGCGCTGGCGCGGGGGGATCGCGAAGGCGCGCGGCGGCAGGCGGAGGCCGGCCTGCGCGCGAAGCCGAACGAGTCGCGCCTCAAGGCGCTGCTGCGGGAGCTGGACCGGCCGTAGTCGCCGTGCGCGCCTCGAGGTGCGCCGCGAGCTGCTCCGCCGCCAGCCGATGCCCGGCCCGGTTCCAGTGGGTATCGCGCGGCACGTACAGCCGCTCGCCCTTCGCGCGCTCCTGGAACGCCGCCCGCAGGTCCAGCGCGTCGATCCTCTCGCTGCGCAGCGCTTGTGCCAGCCCGCGCTGTGGCCGCTCGAGGTCGTAGGCCTCGAGCGGCACGCCCTCCGCCCGCGCGGCCAGCGCGGCGACGTCGGGGTGCACCTGGTACTCGTCGGGGATCAGCATCACGACCAGCCGCGCGCCCGCACGCACGACCTGCGCGTCCAGCTCGCGCAGGACGCGCACGACGCGGTCCAGCCGGGCGCCGAAGCGGCCTCTCGCGGTATCGAGGCACAGCGTCATGCGGTCGCGCTCCACCTCCGCGAAGGCCTCGGGGGAGAAGGTCGGCCGCGTGTCGTCGTACACGAAGCCGGGCACGTCGAATCCGCCGGACGGGTGCCGCGTCCCCGCGGGTGCGGCTCGAGCGATGGCGGGCCGATCCAGGCGCAGCAGGTTGCGCGCGAGCCGGACGGAGTAGCTGACCGCGGCCGCCTGGTCGACCCGGCCGCGCCAGCCCTCGGCGCGGCCCTGCTCGTCGAAGAAGTCGTTGCCGACGAACAGCCCGACGACGACGAGCGAGGCTCCGAGCCGGGACGCCTCGACTTCCCAGAGCCGCAGGTAGAACGGCGGGCCGGTGCCGGGCACGCCCAGGCGCAGCACCTCGGCGCCGCCCCCGTGGTGCGCGGCGAGCGTCCGCTCGAGGTGCGCGCACCAGTGGTCCGCCTCGGCGACGCCTCCGTAGACGAACGAGTCGCCCAGCGCCACGACACGCAGGACGCCGGGCGCGGGGATCGCGGCGTACTCGCGCGTGCGGAGCCCGCGCGCGTTCAGCACGTACCCGCCGGACTCGGTGTGCGGCCGGTAGCCCACGACCGTCGTCTCGAGCAGGCCCGGCAGGTCCGCGATGCGGCCGTACGCGGTCGGCAACGTGGCCTGGTAGAGCAGCGCGCGCAGGCCGGAGTGCGACGGGCGCAGCGCGCGGAGGCCGACCTCGAGCAGGCCGAGCGCGAGGGCGCAGCCCACCGCCAGTGCCAGCACGCGGCCCATCCAGGGGCGGAGTCGCATGCGGGCCATTCTGTGCGATCTCTCGCCCGTGCAGGCGTTTGGCGGCGTCGCGTGATGCGGGATCACAGCACGCCCCTCCGCCCAGGACTAGCGTCGGCAGTCGTCGATTCATTGCTGCGGCCTCCGGACGCCGGCTTGGCGGAGCCGTCTTCAGGCCGCCGACACCTGCGTCCGCGAGGAGCAGAGGAGGGACCCGCATGAAGAGGACGTTGGGCGCCGCCGCGTTCTTCATGACGATCACCATCGCCCCTGCGCAGTCGGGCGAGGACAAGGTCACGATCTGCCACATCCCCCCGGGCAATCCCGAGAACGCGCACACCATCCGGGTCGGCGCCGCCGCGGTGCCGGCCCACCTGCTGCTCCACGGAGACTCGCTGGGCGAGTGTGACGGAGGAGGAGGCGGCGGCGGCGACTAGCCTCGCGTGCCGGCCGGGCGCCGACCTTCCGGCGCCGGCCGTTTCGCCCGCTCGCCGCCGCCCGTCAGCCCGAACGAGCCTTCGAGCCCGATTCGCCGTTGAGCCGCAGCCACCAGTTGACCGCCAGGCCGGCGACGCAGAGCACGAAGCCCGCCGCCAGCATCGCGATGCCACGCGCCAGCTCGCCGCGCGGGACCAGGTGCCCCCAGGCCAGGGCGGCGCCGTAGGCCGCCCCCGCGCCGACGAGCGTGCCGGCGAGGCGATCCCGCATCCGCCACGCGATGACGACGAGCGCGATCGCGAGTCCCAGGGTCGGCCACGACTCGACGGCTGGCGCCGGCAGCGCGTGACCCCAGCCACGCCAGTCGCGTATCCAGAGCGCCGCGTACCCGGCCAGGGCCGCTCCCGTGGCGAGGCTGCCACGCGCGTCCCGCCAGGCGCGGTATGCGAAGGCCGCCCCCGCGACCAGCGCCGCCCAGGGAAGCGCGCCCGGGTTCGGAGCGGCCGCGCATACGAGCAGCGCGCCTGCAGCCCAGACCTGCGTGTCGCGCGGACGCGTGAGCGCCGCGCGCAGGAAGAGCGCACCCAGTTGCGCCACCGCCGCGGGCCCGGCGATACCGGCGCTGGTCTCGG
>JAICEW010000105.1 GCA_025923995.1 Vicinamibacteria bacterium
CGCGGACCGAGGAGCAGTTCGAGGCCAGCGTGGCTCGCGTGGTCTGGGACCGGGGCGAGCTCCGCTGCGAGAACTGGTAGCGCCCTACTCCACCTGGAGGGGGTGAGCCGCGGCCACGGCCCTCGTCCCCTCGGGCTCCGTGTCCGGGGCCAGGTTCCCCGGCAGCCGGTACCTGTACATCATGCGCAGGGCCAGCTTCTCGCTCTCGCCGAACGTGTCGTTGTCGCCGCGCGAGCAGAAGGCGGCCATGAGCTCGCGGCCCTCCGTCGAGTGGCCGAAGAACCCGAGCGCGTGGCCCAGCTCGTGGAGCAGGACGTTGCCGCAGAGCGCCTTGCGGTTGTCCACCAGGTCGTTGTTGCTCCGGAAGACGATGCGCACGCGCCGCATCTCGAGGCCGGACCACTCCTCCCAGCGGGTGAACGCGATCGTGCGATCGCTCGGGAAGCCCGCGCCGGCGTCCACCTCGACGGTGATGTCGCCCACGCCCGGCACGACCGTCATCGCGATCCCCGCGGCGGCGGCGACCTCGTCCACCGAGCGTTGCACGGCGGCGAGCGTGCGCGGGTCGTCGGGAGCGCCCACCACCACCGGCGACTTCATCCAGCGCCCCATCCCGTAGGTCTTCCCGTCCGGGGCCGTGTAGACGAGCGCCGTGACGTAGCCCTGGTCCTGCGGCCACAGGAAGGCGTCGTCGCCGCGGAACGTGGCCGTCCGCGGGAGGTAGCCGGCGCGTGACGCGCTGAAGCGGGACCCCGGGAGCTGGGGAGCGAGCTGGTCCACGATGCTCCCCGTCGCGCCGTCGCGCAGCACGATCGGGCGCGACGGGACAGGCGTCGGGGTCGGCGGGACGACGGCGCGTGTGGGCGTGCCGCCGCCCCCGCATCCGAGCCCGCACAGGCAGACCAGCACGCCCACCGTTCGCTTCATGCCTTCTCCATGGAGGAGCGGCGATGCTACGTCCGCTCGCCCTCGCGTGTCCAGGGTCCTCAGCGCCCCAGCGTCAGCTGCGGTCGAGGTGAGCGCGGATGCGCGCCGCGGTGGCGGCGCCCACGGAGGCCCGCAGCTCCTCCAGGCTGGCCCCGCGCACGCCGCGCAGCGACCCGAAGGTCGAGAGCAGCTTGCGCCGCCGTGCCGGCCCCACGCCGGGGATGTCGTCCAGCGCAGAGGCGATGGTGCGCTTGCTGCGCGTCTTGCGGTGGAACCCGATGGCGAAGCGATGCGCCTCGTCGCGCACGCGCTGGACGAGCTGCAGGACCGGCGACGAGCGCGGCAGCCGCACCGGCTCCTCGCGGCCGGGCACGAACAGCAGCTCCTCCTGCTTGGCCAGGCTCGCGATCGGCTGGTGGCCCAGCCCCAGCTCGGCCAGCGCGTCCGTGGCCGCGGAGAGCTGCCCCTTGCCGCCGTCGACGAGGATGAGGTCGGGCAGGTCCTTGCCCTCCTCCAGCAGCCGGCGGTACCGGCGCCCCACCACCTCGCGCATGGACGCGAAGTCGTCCGGTGCTCCCGAGACCCCGCGCACGCGGAACTTGCGGTAGTCCGACTTCCTGGGCAGGCCGTCCTCGAAGCAGACCATCGAGGCCACGATGTCGGAGCCCTGGATGTTGGAGATGTCGAAGCACTCGATGCGCCGGGGCTCCACCTCCAGGTCCAGCACGTCGCGCAGCGCGCGCAGGATCTCCTGCGACTGCCGGCGCGGGTGGCGCCACTCGAGGTCGAACGCGAGCCGCGAGTTGCGCAGGACCATCTCCAGCAGGCGCAGCTTCTCGCCCCGCTGGGGGACGCGGATGCGCACCGTCCCGCCGCGCCGCGCCCCCAGCCACTGCTCGAGCAGCTCCTGGTCCGTGACCGCCGCCGGCACCAGGATCTCGCGCGGGACCTCGCGCCCCTGCGCGTAGTACTGCTGGATGGACGCGCCCAGGAAGCGGTCCGGCTCCCCCAGCGTCTCCTGCAGGAAGCCCTCGCGCGACACCACGCGACCGTCGCGCACGGAGAAGACCTGCAGGGCCGCGCGGTCGCCCTCCACGTGCGCGCCGAACAGGTCCCGGTCGTCCAGCTCGCCGGTGGTGATCTTCTGCGGCGTGTCGAGCCGCTCCAGCGTGCGCACCTGGTCGCGGAGGCTGGCCGCCTCCTCGAAGCGCTCGCCGATGGCCGCCTCCGCCATCGCCTGCTTCAGGCGCTTCACGACCTCGTCCGTGCGCCCCTCCAGGAACAGGCGCGCGTCCTCGCTGGCCTGGTGGTAGCGCTCGAGCGTGCAGATCTCGGCCACGCAGGGCGCCAGGCAGCGGTGGATCTGGTACTGCAGGCAGGGCCGGGGACGGCGACCGTTGAGCGTCTCCTTGCACGAGCGGATCCCGAAGATGCGGTGCGTGAGCGCCGCGGTCCGCCGTCCCAGCTTGGCCGGGATGTAGGGCCCGCCGTACGCGTTGCGGTCGTTCATCACGCGCCGCACGACGTACAGCCGCGGGTACTCCTCCTCCAGCGTCAGCTTCAGCCAGGGGTGGTTCTTGTCGTCCCGCAGCAGCACGTTGTAGCGGGGCTGGTGGCGCTTGATGAAGTTGTTCTCGAGCGCCAGCGCCTCCATCTCGGTGTCGGTGACCACGAGGTCGAGGTCCGCGATCTCCGTGGCCAGCGCGTCGCGGATGGGATCGCCCGAGAACCGGCCGGCCTGGAAGTACGAGCGCACGCGGTCCCGCAGCACGCGGGCCTTGCCCACGTACACGACCGCCCCCGCCCGGTCCTTGAACAGGTACACGCCGGGCTTGAGCGGAAGGGTCTCGAGCTTCTCCTGCAGCCCCACCCTTCGATTATAGGAGCGGGGTCAGGGCGCGGCCGGGGACTCCCCTGGCTGGCCCGCCAGCCGCTCGACCTCGGCCGAGAAGGCGTCCAGCGTCTGCGCCACCGCCTCGACCTGCCGCGCCGCCTGCTCCCACTGGCGCTGCTCCAGCGCCTCGCGGACGGCCGGCAGGGTCTTGACGCCGTAACCGGTGTAGAAGCCGGGCGCGTAGACCTGGTGGGTGAACCAGGGGCGGCCCGGCAGGCCCTCGGCCCGCGTCAGCTTCCGCTCCAGGGCGATGAGCGCCGCGTTGCGTGCGTCGCGTGCGGCCGGCGGCAGCGTGGTTTGCGATTTGCTGTACTCGGCCGCGCTGCGCTGCATGCGGGCCACCGCGTTCTGCAGCGGCGCGAAGTTCACGAACGGGACCGGATCGCGCGGCTTCGGAGCCGCCAGCGCGAGCCGGGGATCGTCGGCGATCGCGAAGAGCCCTTCGCGCACCTTCCGGTTGTGCTCCTCGGTCTGGGCGCGCAGGTCGTCGGCCAGCTTCTGGACCTCCTGCGCGAAGCGCGCCGTGCGGTCCGCGATCGGCACCGGGTCGAAGGGCAGGACCTCCGCGTTGGCCAGCCGCAGCACGACCCGTCCGCCGACCTTCGCCAGCGCCAGCCCGTACTCGAAGGTCGGGTCCAGGAAGCGCGTGTAGTGGTCGACCGAGTCGAAGATCGAGTGGTAGGAGCCGCCGCCGTCCTCGCCGCCGAACCCGATGTCGAGCGACGCGATGCCGAGGTGCTGGAGGAACGGCGTGTAGTCCGAGCCGGAGCCGAGCGCGGCGAGGCGCAGCGTGCCCTGCTCGCGCACCTCCTTCGCCTCCTCGGGCGACCCCGTGATCTGCTGCCGCGCGCGGAGCCGGTCCTTGACGCTGGCCCTGGTCTGCGGGTCGACGACCGCCTGCGCGACCTCGTCCAGGAACGGCTCCAGGGTCATCGAGCCTCCCGCCGAGAGGAACCCGCGGGCGTTCGAGTCCGAGTTCACGTAGGCCACCGCCTTGCGCCGCAGCTCCTCCGCGTGCGCCTCGGCCCACTCGGTCGAGCCCAGCAGCCCCGGCTCCTCGGCGTCCCACAGCGCGTAGACGATCGTGCGCCGCGGGCGCGCGCCGGCCTTGGCCAGCTCCGCCACGACCCGCGCCTCCTCCAGGACCGCGACCGCGCCGCTCACGGGATCCTGCGCGCCGTTGACCCAGGCGTCGTGGTGGTTGCCGCGGATCACCCACTCGTCCGGCCGCTCCGAGCCCTTCATGACCGCGATCACGTCCAGCGCCGGCGCCAGCTTCCAGTCGAACTCCAGCTTCAGGTGCACGCGGGCCGGCCCCGGGCCGAAGTGGTACGTGAGCGGCAGCGCGCCGCGCCAGGCCTCGGGCACGACCTTGCCGCCCAGCGCCGCCAGCAGCGGCTGCGCGTCGGCGTACGAGATCGGCATCACCGGGATGCGGGTCAGCGTCGGCGCGTCCTTGCGGTCGAGGCGCCTGGCGTCCTTCGTGGCCGCGACGCCGGGCGTCAGCGGATCGCCCGGGAACAGCGGCATGTCCGCGACCGACCCGCGCTGCGCGCCCTGCGCCATGCGCCAGGGGCCCTTGGGGTACACGTCGCCCTGGAAGTAGCCGTCGTCCCGCGGGTCCGAATAGATGAGGCAGCCGACCGCGCCGTGCTCGGCCGCGACCTTGGGCTTGATCCCGCGCCAGGACCCGCCGTAGCGGGCCAGCACGATCTTGCCCTTCACGTCGACGCCGTACCGCTCGAGCACCTCGTAGTCCGCGGGCACGCCGTAGTTCACGTAGACCAGCTCGCCCTCCACGTCGCCGTCGATCGAGTAGGCGTGGTAGACAGGCAGCTGCTCCGCCGACTGGCCGGACGTCGCGTCCTCGGCCAGCTTCGGCTCCGCCAGCGAGGCCTTGAAGCGCGTGGGAGCGGTCATCTCCAGCACGCGCGTGCGCGGCGTCGGGAACAGCACGTCGAACTGCTCGATGCGCGCGTCGTAGCCCCACGACCGGAACAGGCCGAGCAGGAACTCCGCGTTCTCGCGGCCGTAGGGCGAGCCGACCGGATGCGGGCGGGCGGCCAGCCGCCGGTGCCACGCGCGCAGGTTGTCGGCGCTCAAGCTCCCGTCGAACCGCGACTCCAGCGAGCGCTGCGCCTCCGACGACTCCGGCGAGAAGCCGAGCAGCGGCGCGCCGGCGCCGCGCGAGACGGGCGGAAAGGCGGCAGCCGCGAGGCAGAGGGCGGCGCCGGCCGAGACGATGCGGCGTGCGCGCATGGAAGAGACCTCCTGGGCCCGAGGCGATCGGCCCCACGTCGCCCCGAGGCGGGAGGGAGTCTACTTCAGCCCGGACGTCGCGAGGCTGGGCACGTCCGCGTCCTCGTATCCCTTGACCGAGTGGTACAGGGCCTTGTCGAAGAAGTGGCCGATCATGTGGTTGAGCTCGGCCTCCTGGTGCATCTCGACCGCGGAGTTGGCGGCGGCGATGCGGCGGATGTACGCGCGCAGGTGCTCCTTGACCAGGATCACCGCGTAGAGCAGCTCGCTGACCGGGGTATGGTCGTGGTGCCGGCGGCGGCCCAGCTCGCCGTAGACCTGCTCGATGTGGCGCTCGTCCCTCTCGGACAGCCAGCGTCCGAGGTTGTGGTAGACGTCGTACACGCGGCCGTGCAGCTCCTCCCGCGTCAGGCCGTGGAAGGCCGGGGTGCGCGGGTTGCGTGCGAGGTCGTCGAGCAGCTCGCGCGTCAGCTCCTCGGCATGGAGCTCGATCGTGCGGATGAGGTGGGCCGAGAGCATTCCGGCCTCCTTTCGCCCCTGACGGGGCTACTCGAACGCTAGCAGATCCGGCGCACCGCGTTCAACGGCGCGCCGCGGTTTCGTCCGTGGGCCGACGCGACTACACTCGCGCCCGTGAGCTTCAACGAGAAGTCCGAGGCGGTCCGCCGGCGTTTCCTGAAGCCGTGGACGTTCCGAGCCCACCTGCTCGCCAGGCTGCCGCTCGCGGCGTGCGCGGGCCTGCGGCTGGTACGGCTGGACGAGGACGGCTGCACCGTACGGCTGCCGGGCGGCTGGCGCACGCAGAACCCGTTCCGCTCGACCTACTTCGCCGCCCAGCTGATGGCCGCCGAGATGTCGACCGGCGCGCCGGCCATGGTGCTGGTCGAAGGGGCTCCGGCCTCGGTCGCGGTCATCCTGCGCGACCTGCGCGCCGTCTTCACCAAGAAGATCGTCGGCCCGTCGCTCTACACCTTCGAAGGCGTCGCAGAACTGCGTGACGCGGTCGAGCGGGCGGCCGCGCAGACGGAGGAGACGCGCTGCACCGCACGTGTCGTCGGCACGATGCTCGACGGCACGCCGGCGTCCGAGTTCGAGGTGACGTGGTCGTTCAAGCGGAGGAAGTGAGCCGAACGATCGGCTACGTGGCCGCGGGCGGTCGCAGCGTGCGCATGGGCCGCGACAAGGCGCTGGTGCCGTGGGAGGGGACCACGCTGCTCGACCACGCGCTGGCCCGGCTGCGGGCGGTGTGCGCGGATGTGCGGATCCTCTGCGGGCCCGCGCCCCGCTACGGGGATCGCGGCGCGCTGCAGGTCCTCGATCGCGTGGCGGATGCGGGACCGCTCGGGGGCCTGGAGGCGGCCCTCGCCGATGCCGGCGGCCGCCCCCTCCTCCTCCTCGGTGTCGACCTGCCGTTCGTGACGGCCCGGCTGCTCGAAACGCTGGGCGCGTTCCTCGTCGGCTCGGACGCCGCCGTCCCCGTCGTGGCCGGTCGTGCCGAGCCTCTGTGCGCGGCCTACGGCCCGGGCTGCCTCGAGGCGGTACGCGCGCGGCTGGCCGGGGGCGAGCGCCGCATGACGAGCTTCTGGCCCGACGTCTCGGTCCGTGAAGTCCGTGACGCCGAGCTGGCGGGGCTGGGGGATCCCGCGCTCCTCTTCCGCAACCTGAACACGCCGGAAGACCTGGAAGGGCCCCGCTCCCCGTCGCGCGACAAGCGGCCCCGAAACCCCTAACATCTTCGGATGAGGTCCTGCGACACCCGTCGCGTCGGCGGGCTGGCGGCCACGGGCGTCCTCGCGGGCGCGCTGGGAGGAGTCGTGTTCGTCGGGTGCGCCCTCCACACGCGCACCGCGGCCCGCGAGCCGGCCGGGGCCGCGCCGATCCTGCCGTCCGTCGTGCCGCTCGGCCTGCTGGCGCTGCCGGTCGACGGCGTGGCGCGCGCGGAGCTGGTGGACGGCTTCCTCGACAGCCGCGGCTCGCGCACGCACCACGCGCTGGACATCCCGGCGCCGCGCCACACGCCGGTGCGGGCCGCGGTGGGCGGCGTCGTCGCCGCCCTGAACTCGAGCCGGGCCGGCGGCACTTCGATCTGGCAGTACGACGAGAGCGGCCAGTACTGCTACTTCTACGCGCACCTGCAGCGCTACGCGCCCGGCCTGCGGGCGGGCCAGACCGTCGCGCGCGGCCAGGTGATCGGCTACGTGGGGACCAGCGGGAACGCCCCCGAGGACACGCCGCACCTGCACTTCGCGATGTTCCGGCTGGAGAGCAAGGGGCGCTGGTGGGGCGGCGTGCCCGTCAACCCCTATCCGCTGCTGCGCGGCGATCCGCTCGCGGTCGACGCCCTCGCGGCCGAATAGCCGGCCTCAGGGCACCTTCACCGCGAACTCGACCTCGGTCGTGCCCTTGCGGCACCAGCCCTCGCGCTTCGAGCAGTAGAAGTACGTCAGCTTCGCCTTGACGTCGCGGTCCCCGGCAGGAGCGCCCGCGGCGAGCGCCACCGGGAACACCACGGGCAGCGAGAGGTCCAGGTACTTGCCGTCCTGGGGATCGGGAGGGGCAACGGCGCCCTTGGGCGCCGGGACCTGCTTGTCGACCAGGACCGTCTGCGCCGGATCGAGCGCCAGGCGGGGCCCGGGCGTCTCGTTGACCACCACGTCGGGGTCGTTGGCCCTGAAGGTCACCGCGACCGTCCCCTGCCGCTTCGTGCCGGCCATGTACTCGGCGGACACGTCGAAGTGCGGCGGGGCGAGGAGCAGCACCATCGGCAGGGCGAGCATCCCCGAATCGTAACAGAGGGTTGACCGCGGCGGTCGGCTCGGCGTAGGCTCAATCGATCTAGAAACTATCAACGCTCACGCGGAGTCGCGGCAGAGCATCGGGGGCCTGGCACGCGTCCGCAGCGTTGCAGGAGAGTCCCATGCGCTTGAAGTGTGCGATTCCCTCCCTCCTGTCCGGCCTGTTCGTGTGGAGTCTGGCGGCGCCGGCCCTGGCGCAGTCCACCGCGACGCTGCGCGGCAACGTCACCGATGCCCAGGGAGGAGCCCTCCCGGGGGCGGCGATCACGCTGCGCAACCAGGACACGGGCGAGGAGCGATCGGCCGTGTCCGACCGGCTGGGCGACTACCGCATCCCGGCGCTGGCGCCGGGCCTCTACCGCCTGGAGGTGCGGATGGACGGCTTCCAGCCTCAGGCCGTCAAGGATCTGCGGCTGGAGGTCGCGCAGGTCGGCGTGCAGGACGTCAAGCTCTCGGTCGGCAACATCGCCGAGGAGGTCGACGTCGTCGGCGAGGCGCCCGTCATCGAGAGCTCGACCACGTCCATCGGCACCGTGATCAGCGAGCGGACGGTGCAGGAGATCCCGCTCAACGGCCGCCACTTCGTGGACCTGGG
Organism: Vicinamibacteria bacterium; assembly: GCA_025923995.1. GTDB lineage: Bacteria > Acidobacteriota > Vicinamibacteria > Fen-336 > Fen-336 > JAICEW01. The sequence goes on from JAICEW010000105.1 coordinate 8,471, forward strand.
ATTGCTCATCCCGGGCTCCGTCGCGCCGTCCCAGAACGGCTTCCTCACGGCGCCGCTGCGCGGCCAGGGCTCGTTCGCGTTCAACACCGCGGGCCAGCGCGAGGACACCGTCAACTTCATGGTGAACGGGATCAACCTGAACGACCAGGTGCAGAACCAGATCACGTTCCAGCCGTCGATCAACACCGTCTCGGAGTTCAAGGTCGACAACCAGACGCTCTCCGCCGAGTACGGGCGCAGCTCGGGCGCGGTCGTCAACATCGCGACCCGCTCGGGCACGAACGACCTGCACGGCGAGGTGTTCGAGTTCTTCCGCCACCAGGACCTGGACGCGCGCAACTTCTTCAACGCCGCGAGCCAGCCGCAGTCCCCCTTCAAGCGCCACCAGTTCGGCGCGGCCCTGGGCGGGCCCATCGTCAAGAACAAGACGTTCTTCTTCGTGAGCTACGAGGGCCTGCGCCAGCGGCAGCAGCTCGACTTCAACAGCGGCGTTCTCTCCGACGCGCAGCGGGACGCGGTCACCGACCCCGTCGTGCGCAACCTGCTGCCGCTCATCCCGCGCTCCAACGCGACCAGCCCCACCGGCGCGCCGCGCTTCGTCGGCACCGGCACCGCCAACGTGGACATCGACCAGTTCACGGGGGACGTGAGCCATCAGCTGAACGCCAGCGACCGCTTCCACCTCTACTACGTCTTCCAGCGCGACGAGCGCGGCGAGCCGAACCTGCAGGGCAACACCATCCCCGGGTTCGGGGACGTCCGCGGCTCGCACCGCCAGATCGGGACGCTCAATCACACGCACATCTTCAGCGCCAACGTGGTGAACGAGGCCCGGTTCGGCTTCAACCGCATCAACATCTCGTTCGATCCGGTCGTGGCCGACAACCCGGCCAGCTACGGGATCAACAACGGCATCAACACGGCGGTGGTGCTGCCGCAGATCACCGTGCAGGGCGTGGGCCTCAACTTCGGCGGCCCCGCGGGCTTCCCGCAGGGACGAACCGACACCACGTACGTCCTGTCCGACACCCTCAGCTACCAGCGCGGCGCCCACGCGTTCAAGTTCGGCGCCGAGTACCGCACCTTCAACAACGTCAACTTCGGCATCAACGGCGGCACGTTCACCTACCCGAGCCTGGCCGACTTCCAGGCCGGGCGCGGGAGCGCGTTCACCGTGCAGCTCGGAGGCAGCGACAGCGACGTCACCCAGAAGGCCTTCGGCCTGTTCGTCCAGGACAACTTCCGCCTCCGCTCGAACCTCACGCTCGAGCTGGGCTTCCGGTACGACCTCAACGTCTCGCCGACCGAGGCCGACGACCGGTTCGTGTACTTCGATCCCGCGAGCGTCTCGCTGCAGCAGGTGGGCCAGGGCGTGCGGGACAAGATCTACGGGAACAAGAGCAACTACCAGCCCCGGCTCGGGATCGTGTGGGATCCCACCGGTGACGGCCGCACCGCGGTGCGCGCGGCCTACGCGCTCTCCGCCGACCAGCCGGTGACGAACATGGTGACCCCCACCGCCGCCAACCCGCCGCTGGTGACGCCGCTCAGCTTCACGGGGCCGGCGGGGTCGATCCGGCTGGACAACGCGGCCACCGTGGCGGGTGCCTCGGGCCTGGCTCCCCAGAGCGTCGACGAGGCCTTCCGCAACCCGCGCGTGCAGACCTGGAACGTGAACGTCCAGCGCGAGCTGTGGCGCAACTTCAGCGCCATGGTCGGGTACTTCGGCGCGAGGGGTGACCACCTGCGCGTCTCGCGCAACCTCAACCAGTTCGTCGGCCCCGGCTTCACCACGCGGCCCTTCCCCCGACTGTCGGCGAGCAGCCCCATCCTGCCCAACACGGCGCTCGGCAACATCACGGAGATCACGAGCCTCGGCTTCTCGCGCTACAAGGCCCTCTGGATCACGGCCAACCAGCGCTTCTCCGGCGGACTGCAGGTCAACGCGTCCTACACGCTGTCGGAGTCGAAGGACACGAACTCGCTCAACTCCCAGCCCGTCGTCGTGCAGGACAGCACCAACATCGCGGGCGACTTCGCGCTCTCCGACTACAACGCCAAGCACCGCTACGTCATCAGCGCGATCTGGGAGCTGCCCTTCAAGGGCAACCGCTTCGTGGAGGGCTGGCAGATCGGCCTCATCACGCAGGGCCAGACAGGGAACCCCATCAACATCATCACCAACCTGAACTTCGCGGGGAACGCCAATACCATCCGGCCCGACCAGCTGGGCGAGGTCGGAGTGGTCGGGCAGCCCGAGCAATGGTTCGACACCGGCATCTGCGACCCGCGCGTCGCCAACTCGTGCGCGAGCTCCGGGCTCGCCTTGCCGGTGGCGGGCGGGAACCACTTCGGCAGCCTGCCGCGCAACGCCGTCACGGGTCCTGGCTTCTACAACACGGACCTGTCCATCCTGAAGCGCACGCGCGTCGCCGGCACGACCGTCGAGTTCCGCGCCGAGGCGTTCAACGTCTTCAACCACCCGAACTTCGGGTTCCCGCTGGCGGCACGCACGGCGACGGTGGGCAGCACGAGCTTCGGCGTCATCACCGCGACGCGGCTGCCCACGGGCGACTCCGGATCGGCTCGCCAGCTGCAGTTCGCGATGAAGGTGCTGTTTTAGTTAAGAAGTCGGGGGGGCGCCCGCTGGCCCCCCCCGCGCGCTGCGCGCTCCCCCCCTCCCGCTACGCGCCGGAGTGAATCCGGCGCTCCGCTGCTTTGGGTTCGAACCCGTTCGGCCGGCTCGAACGACCCGTCAAGGACGCGGTGCGCGGGCAGGTATAATCGGGGGCTTTGGCGCGACGCTCATGATCCTGGATCTCCAAGCCCGTCTGGCCGCCGCGGTGAAGGACCTCGTCCGGAGAGACCTCGGGGCCGAGCTGGCCGACGTCTCGTTCCAGTACCCCCCGAAGGCGGAGATGGGGGACCTCGCGCTCACCGCGCCGTTCGACCTGGCGAAGCAGCTCCGGCGCAAGCCGCGCGAGATCGCCGAGGCGCTGGCGGGGCCGCTGGGGACCCTCCCGGGCGTGGTGCGCGCGGAGGTCGCGGGCGGGGGGTACGTGAACCTGTTCCTCGCCCGCGGCGCGTTCGCGCGCGAGCTCCTCGCCTCGCTGGCGGCGGCGCCGAAGGCCCCGTCCGGGCCCCGCGTCATCGTGGAGCACACCAGCATCAACCCCAACAAGGCGGCGCACGTCGGCCACGTCCGGAACGCCACGCTGGGCGACACGTTCGTGCGCGCGCTGCGGCACCGCGGGCGCACGGTCGGCATCCAGAACTACATCGACGACACGGGCGTGCAGGTGGCCGACGTGGTGGTGGGGTTCCGGCACATCGAGGGCAAGACGCTGGAGCAGGTCGCGGCCATGACGGGCCGCTTCGACTACGACTGCTGGGACCTGTACGCGCGCGTGGGCGACTTCTACGCGGCGGACCCGTCGCGCAAGAAGCTCCAGGCCGAGACGCTGCACGCGATCGAGGCGGGCGGCAACGACACCGCGCGCCTGGCCGCGTACGTGGCCGCTCGCATCGTGGACTGCCACCTGGCCACGATGGAGCGGATCGGCATCCGCTACGAGCTGCTCGCGCACGAGAGCGACATCCTGCGCCTGCACTTCTGGGAGCGCGCCTTCACGCTGCTCAAGGAGTCGGGCGCCATTCGCCTCGAGTCCGAGGGCAAGAACGCCGGCTGCTGGGTGCTCTCGATGGAGGAGGGCGAGGAGGACGACAAGATCATCGTGCGCTCGAACGGCACGGTGACCTACACCGGCAAGGACATCGCGTACCAGCTGTGGAAGCTCGGGAAGCTGGACCGCGATTTCCGCTACCAGCGCCACAAGACCTACGACGACGGCCTCGTGCTCTGGACCAGCACGAGCGGCGAGGGCGAGTCGGGCGCACCGGCCTTCGGCCACGCGGACGCGGTCTACAACGTGATCGACGTCGGCCAGTCCTACCCCCAGCGCGTGGTGAAGGCGGGCGTGGCCGCGCTCGGCCACGCCGACGCGGCCGCCAACAGCCATCACCTCGCGTACGAGAAGGTGACGCTCTCCCCCGCCACCGCCCGCGCCCTGGGCTACGACGTGTCGGAGGCGGACGCGTCGGTCAAGGTCTCGGGCCGCAAGGGTCTGGGTGTGAAGGCGGACGACCTGTTCGACGCGCTCGAGGACAAGGCGCGCAGCGAGATCGCGTCGCGCGACCCGGAGCGGGACGCCGCGTCCGTGCAGGCGGCCGCGCGCGCGATCGCGACGGGAGCGCTGCGCTACTTCCTGCTGAAGTTCGGGCGCACCAAGATCATCACGTTCGACATGGAGGAGGCGCTCGCCTTCACCGGCGAGACGGGCCCCTACGTCCAGAACGGCGTCGTCCGCGCCCGCAGCATCTTCGCGAAGCTGGCGGCGGACGGCCACGGGCGGGACGCGCTGCTGGAGCGGGCCCGCGGCCTCGACCTGGACGCGCTGCTGGGCGGCGAGGAGGGCGGCGAGGTCTGGTCGCTGCTGGTGCTGATGGCGCGCAGCGAGGAGATCGTGGAGCAGGCGGTGCAGGCCGAGGAGGTGGCGGTGCTGGCCAAGCACGCCTTCGCGGTCGCGCAGGCCTTCCACTCGTACTACCAGAAGCCGAAGTACTCGGTCCTCCACGCCGAGTCGGAAGACCTGCGCGCGTTCCGGACCATGGTGGTGGACGCGTTCGTGCGCCAGATGACCGTCCTCACCGGCCTGCTGGGCATCCCGCTGCCGGAGCGGATGTGAGCGGTCGTCCGCTGATCGGCGTGACGATCGGCTACAACCCCAGGGACCCCGAGATCTTCTGGCTGCGCGACGACTACGTGCGGTCGGTCGAGACCGCCGGCGGCCTCCCCCTGGTCCTGGCCCCGGGGGGGCCCGGGGACGCGTCCGACCTGCTGGATCGGGTGGACGGCCTGGTCCTCACGGGCGGGGCCGATGTGGGGCCGCACCTGTACGGCGAGGAGGCCCATCCGACGGTCATCCAGGTGCTCCCGGCCCGGGACGCCTTCGAGCTGGCGCTCACCCGGGAAGCCCTCTCCCGGGACCTCCCGATCCTCGCTATCTGTCGGGGCCATCAGGTGTTAAACGTTGCCACCGGGGGAACACTCATCCAGGACATCCCGTCTCAGCTGGAGGGGACGGTGGACCATGATCCCGAGGGGGAGCGCTGGCATCCGGCCCATGACGTGAGGATCTTGCCAGGCACCCGGCTTCGGGGGATCCTGGGGAGGGACGAGGTCGCGGTGAACAGCTTCCACCACCAGGCCGTGAAGCAGTTGGGCGATGGCCTGGTCGTGTCCGCCGTCTCGGCGGACGACGGCGTGGTGGAGGCCGTGGAGCGCCCCGCCAGCCGCTTCGTCCTGGGCGTCCAGTGGCATCCCGAGGCCTTCTGGGACAAGGGGCCCGCCTTCCAGCCCCTGTTCGAGGCGCTGGTGCGCGCCTCGTGAGCGCCACGCTCGCGCTGGCCATCCTGCTGGTCGGCCCCGCCGGCGGCCACGGCGGGGGCATCCGCTGGGAGAAGCAGTTCGACAACGCGCTCAAGCGGGCGCAGGACTCGAAGAAGCCGGTGCTGGTCGACTTCTGGGCCGAGTGGTGCGGCTGGTGCCACAAGCTCGACAAGACCACCTACGTCGACCCGACGGTCGTGAAGCTGGCCGAGGGCTTCGTGGCCGTCAAGGTCAACACGGAGGGCACCGCGAAGGAGACCGCGATCGCCGTCCGCTACGACGTGAACTCCCTGCCCACCATCGCCTTCCTCTCCCCGCACGGCCGTCCCCTGCTGCGCCTCAACGGCTACCAGAACTCGCAGCAGTTCCCGCGCGCGCTGGAGAAGGCCCGCGAAGTGGCCACGAAGGTGATGGGCTGGGAGGCGGCGATCGACAAGAACGCGAAGGACGCCGCCGCGCTCTCGGCCCTGGGCGTCCACCTGTTCGAGCAGGACGCCTACCGCGAGAGCGCCGAGCTGCTGAACCGGGCCGGTGACGTGGACAACGGCCGGCCCCTCGACGAGCGCAAGCAGAACCGCCTGCTGCTGGGGGCCATCCTGAAGTCGGACGAGCGCTTCGCGGAATCGGAGCGCGTGCTCAAGAACGCGCTGGCCCTGCCCCCCAACGACCACTTCGACGCGAAGCTGCTCTACGTGCTGGGCAAGGTCTACATGGCCTGGGGCCGTCCGGACCAGGCGCGCGCGGCGCTCAAGGAAGTCGTGAACCGCCACTCCACGACCCAGATCGCCGCCAAGGCGCGCGAGTCGCTGGTCGTCCTCGACCGCAAGTAGCGCCCGCGCGGCCTAGCGCGCGTCCGGCGCGAAGAACTCCAGCAGCATCTGCGCGACGCGTGCCGGCCGCTCCTCCTGCGGCATGTGCCCGCAGTCCTCGAGCACGACCGTGCGCGCGCCGGGGATGGCCGACGCGAACCGGTCGGCCTGGGAGACGTCGATCCAGCGGTCGTGGCGTCCCCAGATCACGAGCGTGGGCTGGCGCAGGGTGCCCACCAGGGCGGGCACGCCGAGCGCGTCGCGGCTCTCCAGCAGCGAGCGCAGCGCGGCCGACGCGCCCGGGCGGACCAGCGGCGCCACGTATTCGTCCACGCGCTCGGGCGTGAGCCGTGTCTCGTCGTGGAAGACCTGGCGCAGGCCGAGGGCGATCGCCGGGCGTCGCAGCGGCAGCCGGTCCATCGCTCCCGCGGGGACGGCCGACAGCGCGCGCAGGATGGCCGGCCGGTCGGCGGGGGCGAGGTTGAAGCCGGCCGCGTCGATCAGGACGAGCCGCCGCACCCGCGCGGGCCGCTGGGCCGCGGTCACACAGGCGACCGCGCCGCCCAGGCTGTGGCCCGCGAGATCGAACCGCTCCAGCCCCAGACCGTCCACGAGCGCGAGCGTCACCCGCACCAGGTCCTCGGCCGCGAGGCTCGGCCGCAGCTCGGAGCCGCCGTGGCCCGGGAAGTCGAACGCGACGACGTCGTGCTGGCGGGCCAGCTCCGGCAGCACCTCGCTCCAGGTGTAGAGCGACGACGCGAACCCGTGCAGCAGCAGCAGCGGGGGTCCCTGCCCCTCCCGTACGTAGCGGATGCGCCAGCCCGCCGCGTCGACGTACCGCGGCTCGAGCCCGGCGCGGTGCATCCAGCCCCCGGTGGGGCCTGCTGGGCGCGGCCAGAACAGCCAGGCGGCGCCCAGCGCGACGAGCGCCAGCAGCGCGAGCCGGAGGCGCCCTCGCTTCATGCCGGTTCGCTCAGGACCCGACCAGGCGCCGCAGCTCGGGCAGCGCCTCGCGCGTGCTCTCGTCGCCGGCCTGGAAGAACCTCGGGATCTTGCGGGGCTGCATCCAGCCCGACTCGCCCATCGCGGGCGCGATCACCAGGTCGGCGCCCAGCAGCTCACCCCGCGACCGGCCGCGCAGGAGCGTGAGCCCTGCGCGCAGCGCGATCGCGACGAAGGACGCCGCGTTCGGCCAGCGGGTCCCGCCGTTGCAGTCGACCGCGACCACCACCCCGTTCTCCCCCGCCATCTCGCGCGCCAGGCGCACGGGGACCTGCTCGATGATGCCGCCGTCGTAGAGCCGCCGCCCACCCACGATCATCGGGGGGAACACGCCAGGGAAGCTGCACGACGCGCGCACCGCCTCGCGCACGTCGCCCTCGCGGAAGACGATCGCTTCGCCCGTGTCGACGTCCGTGGCCAGGACGCGCACCGGCACGCGCAGGCCCTCGAAGCGCGGCACGGGCAGGAACTCGTCGATCAGCATCCCCAGCCGCGTGCCCGACAGCAGGCCGCCGCCCCAGCCGCGCACCCACATCCACGGGTGCAGGCGCGAGGCCTGCTCGACCAGGTTCGTGAGGTCCGCGCCCCCCGCCCAGGCGGCCGCCACCAGCGCGCCGCCGGACACGCCGGCGATCCCGGCCACCGGCACCTGGGCCACCTCCAGCGCGCGCAGCACGCCCGCGTGCGCGGCCGCGTGCGCGCCACCGCCGGACAGCGCCAGCACGAGGGGCTTCACGACGCTCCCGCGTGGATCTCCTGCAGGCTCGTCACGTCGAGCTCGCGCTCGCGCAGCGCGCGGATGGCCTGCACGGTCGCGGCGGCGCCGGTCAGCGTCGTGACCACCAGCACGCCGTGCATGGTCGCGCTCTTGCGGATGGCGCCGTCGTCGTAGAAGGACTCGCCGCCCAGCGGGGTGTTGAAGACGATGTCGATCGCCCGGCTGCGGATGAGGTCCACCACGTGGGGGCGGCCCTCCTGGACCTTGTAGACCATCTGGGCGGGCACGCCCGCTGCGCCCAGGAAGTCCGCGGTGCCCCGGGTGGCCAGGATGCGGAAGCCCATCTCGTGCAGCGCGCGCGCCAGGGGCAGCAGCCCCGGCTTGTCGTTGTCGTTGACGCTCACGAACACCGAGCCGCTGGTGGGGATGTCGAACCCGGCGGCGGACTGCGCCTTGGCGAAGGCCAGGCCGAAGTCGGCCGACACGCCCATCACCTCTCCGGTCGACTTCATCTCGGGCCCGAGCAGGATGTCGGAGCCAGGGAACTTGAGGAACGGGAACACCGACTCCTTGATGAACACGCGGTCGACCGAAAGGTCCTCGGTGATCCCCTGCTCGGCCAGGGTGCGCCCGGCCATGATGCGGGCCGCCACCTTGGCCAGTGGCACGCCGGTGGCCTTGCTCACGAACGGCGTCGTGCGCGACGCGCGCGGGTTGACCTCCAGCACGTACACGACATCGTCCTTGATCGCGTACTGGACGTTCATCAGGCCCCGCACGCCCAGCGCCAGCCCCAGCTCGCGCGTGTGCCGGCGGATGGTCTCCACGTGTTCGGGCGACACGCGGTAGGTGGGCAGCACCATCGCCGAGTCGCCGCTGTGGATGCCGGCCTGCTCGATGTGCTGCAGGATGCCGCCGATCACGACGCGCTCGCCGTCCCCCAGCGCGTCCACGTCCACCTCGTACGCGTCCTCCAGGAAGCGGTCGACCAGGATCGGGTGCTCGGGCGACGCCTTGACCGCCTCGCGCACGTACTCCTCGAGCCGCGCGCCGTCGTACACGATCGCCATGGCCCGGCCGCCCAGCACGTAGGACGGCCGCACCAGCACCGGGTAGCCGATCCGCTCGGCGACCGCCTTGGCCTCCTCCAGCGAGGTGGCGGTCCCGCTCTCCGGCTGCGGGATGTCGAGCCTGGTCAGCAGCGCGCTGAAGCGCTTGCGGTCCTCGGCCAGGTCGATGGCGTCGGGGCTGGTGCCGAGGATCCGGACCCCCGCGCGGTGGAGCGGCACCGCGAGGCGCAGCGGCGTCTGCCCGCCGAACTGGATCACGACGCCCTCCGGCTTCTCCAGCTCGATCACGTTCATCACGTCCTCGAACGTGAGCGGCTCGAAGTACAGCCGGTCCGACGTGTCGTAGTCCGTCGAGACCGTCTCCGGGTTGCAGTTCAGCATGAGGGTCTCGTAGCCCTCGTCCTTGAACGCGAACGCCCCGTGGCAGCAGCAGTAGTCGAACTCGATGCCCTGCCCGATGCGGTTGGGGCCGGAGCCCAGGATCAGCACCTTGCGCGCGCTGGTGGGCGCGGCCTCGCACTCGCTCTCGTAGGTCGAGTAGAGGTAGGGCGTGTACGACTCGAACTCGGCCGCGCAGGTGTCGACGCGCTTGTAGACGGGCAGGATGCCGGCCGCCTTGCGGCGCGCGCGCACCTCGGCCTCGGTCCTCCCCATCAGCTGGCCCAGCCGCACGTCCGAGAACCCCATTCTCTTGGCCGTGCGGAGATCCGCGTCCGTTGAGCCCTGGCCCAGCGACGCCTCCATCTCCACCACCTGCTGGAGCTGGTCCAGGAACCACGGATCGATCCCGGTCACGCGGTGGATCTCGGCCTGGTCCCAGCCCAGCTCCAGCGCGCGCTTCACGTAGTGGATGCGGTCGGGGTCGGCGGTGAGCAGCTTCTCCTTCACGCGCGCGTCGTCGAGGTCGGTGCGGAACCCGGAGGCGCCCGTCTCCAGGCCCCGCAGGCCCTTCTGCAGCGCCTCCTTGAAGGTGCGGCCGATCGCCATCACCTCGCCCACCGACTTCATCTGCGTGCCCAGCACGGGCGAGGCGTCGCGGAACTTCTCGAAGGCCCAGCGCGGGATCTTGGCCACCACGTAGTCGATGACGGGCTCGAAGGAGGCCGGCGTCACGCGGGTGATGTCGTTCTTGATCTCGTCGAGGTGATAGCCGATCGCGAGCAGCGCGGCGATCTTGGCGATGGGGAAGCCCGTGGCCTTGCTGGCCAGGGCCGAGCTGCGCGAGACGCGCGGGTTCATCTCGATCACCACCAGGCGGCCCGTCTTCGGGTCCACGGCGAACTGGATGTTCGAGCCGCCCGTCTCGACGCCCACCTCGCGGATGATCGCGCGCGAGGCGTTGCGCATGACCTGGTACTCGCGGTCGGTCAGCGTCTGCGCCGGCGCCACGGTCACCGAGTCGCCGGTGTGGATGCCCATGGGGTCGAAGTTCTCGATCGAGCAGATGACCACGAAGTTGTCCGCGCGGTCGCGCATCACCTCCAGCTCGTACTCCTTCCACCCCAGCACGGACTCCTCGATCAGGATCTCGTGCACGGGCGAGAGGTCGAGCCCGCGCTCCACCACCTCGTCGAACTCCTCGACGTTGTACGCGATCCCGCCGCCGGTGCCGCCCAGCGTGAAGGAGGGGCGGATGACGGCCGGCAGGCCGGTCTGCTTCAGGACCTCCC
>JAICEW010000106.1 GCA_025923995.1 Vicinamibacteria bacterium
CCTGATCCCGGCCAAGAAGGAGATGATCATCTCCAACGGGCGGCTGCTGCTGAGCGAGCGCGACCGCCAGCAGGAGCTGACGCTCCCCATCGACGTCTTCTTCCGCTCGCTGGCGCAGGACCGCGGCGACCGCGCGGTCGCGATCGTCCTCTCGGGCGGCGGCAGCGACGGCTCGCGCGGGATCCGGGACGTGCACGAGGCGCGCGGCCTCGTGCTGGTCCAGGACCTGGAGAGCGCGCAGTTCGACGGGATGCCGCGCGCCGCGCTCGACACGGGGATTGCGGACGCGGTCCTGCCGCCGAGCGAGATGCCGCGGCTGCTGCTCGCGAAAGTGGCGCAGCGCGCGAGCGCCCCCGCCACGGCGGCGGCGCCCGCGCCCGGCGAGGGACTGGAGGCCGTGTACCGGATGCTCCAGGAGCGGTTCGGCATCGACTTCACGCTCTACAAGCCGAGCACGGTCACGCGGCGCATCGAGCGCCGGCTCGCGCTGGCGCGCTCCGCGGACGTGGACGAGTACCTGCGCCGCGTGCGCGAGGACCGCGACGAGCTGGACGCGCTCTACCGCGACCTGCTGATCGGCGTGACCCGCTTCTTCCGTGACCCGGCGGCCTTCGACCTGCTCGAGCGGCAGGTGCTGCCCGAGCTGCTGAGCCGCACGCCGCGCGACCAGCCGCTGCGGATGTGGGTGGCGGGCTGCGCGACGGGCGAGGAGGCCTACTCGCTCGCGATCGTGGCGCACGACCTGCTCGCCCGCATGGGCGACCGTCCGGTCAAGATCTTCGCGACCGACGTCCACCGCGGTTCGCTGGAGCAGGCGGCGCTCGCTGCCTACGACGAGACCGCGGTCGCGAACGTCTCCCCCGAGCGCCTCGGCCGCTACTTCACGCGCAGCGGCGGCATCTACCAGGTCGTGCCCGAGGTGCGCCAGCTCATCGTCTTCGCGCAACACGACGTGATCCGCGACGCGCCCTTCACGCGCATCGACCTCGCCACCTGCCGCAACCTCCTCATCTACCTCCAGCCCTCCGCGCAGAAGCGCGTGTTGTCCTTCTTCCACTTCTCCCTCACGCAGGGTGGCGTGCTGCTGCTCGGGCCCAGCGAGAGCCTGGGCCCGATCGCGCACGGCTTCGAGATCCTCGACAAGCGCTGGCAGCTCTACCGCAAGCACCCGGAGGCGCGGACGTCGGCCGAGGTGCACCCGGCGGTGGGGACGCCCGAGCTGCGCCCGCAGGCGCCGCTGCAGCCCCCGGTGCCCCGCCACTCGCTGGGCCACCTGCTCAGCACCTACGACGCGCTGCTGGACGAGACGATGATGCCCAGCCTGCTGCTGAGCGACCACGGCGAGCTGGTGCACGTCTTCGCGGGGGCCGGGCGCTTCCTGGCCATGCGCGACGGCCGCCAGGGGCTGGGCGTGCTCGACCTGGTGGAGGGCGAGCTGAAGATGGTGCTGACCGGCGCGCTCAAGCGGGCCCTCTCCGAGCCGAACGCCCTCGTGTTCGACGGGATCCACGCCGGCCGCGACGGGGACGGCGCCTCCTATCGCGTGACGGTGCGCGCCGTGCGGGGCCGAGCCGCCGCGCCGCCCCACGTGCTGGTCTCGTTCGCCCCCATGGCGGACGCAGACGTGGCGGCGGTCCCGTCCGCCGAGACCCATGTGAACCTGGACCAGGTCTCGCGGCAGCAGATGGCCCTGCTGGAGGCCGAGCTGGGCTACACGCGCGAGAACCTCCAGGCGGCGATCGAGCAGCTGGAGGCCAGCAACGAGGAGCTGCAGGCCAGCAACGAGGAGCTCCAGGCCAGCAACGAGGAGCTGCAGAGCACGAACGAGGAGCTGCAGAGCGTCAACGAGGAGCTGTACACCGTCAACGCCGAGTACCAGGGCAAGATCAACCAGCTGACCGAGCTCACCAACGACATGGACAACCTGCTGGCCGCACCGGAGATCGGCACGATCTTCCTGGACAGCCAGCTCCGCATCCGGCGCTTCACGACCCAGATCGCGGAGACGTTCTCGCTGGTGCCCCACGACGTGGGCCGCTCCATCGAGACCTTCGCCCACAAGATGGACCACCCCGAGCTGGTGGACGACCTGCGGCGCGTGCTGGCCACGGGCCAGCCGGTGGAGCGGGACATCGCCAACCTGCAGGGCAAGTCGTTCTTCCTGCGCGCGCTTCCCTACCGCGTGAAGGGAGCCGCGGACGGCGTCGTGCTGACCATGATCGACGTCAGCGGCCTGAAAGCGGCGGAGGACGCGCTCTTCCACGAGCGCTACCTGCTCAACAGCCTCCTGGGCTCGGTGCCGGACGCCATCTACTTCAAGGACGCGCGCGGGCGCTTCATCCGCGCGAACCACGCGATGGCGGCGCGGCTCGGCCTCCGCGATCCGGCCGAGGCCGTGGGCCGGAGCGCGCTCGACCTTCCCGCGCGGGAGACCGCCCTGGCGCTCGAGCGGGCGGACGAGGCCGTGCTGCGCTCGGGGGAGGTGCAGCACTACCAGCTGGAGGAGCGGCGCGGCCTGGACGGGCGGCCCGGCTTCGACCTGGTCACGCGCCTGCCGCTGCTGGACGGCGACGGCGCCACGGTCGGCGTCGTCGTGATCCTGAGAGACGTGACCGCGCAGCGCTCGGCCGAGCTGGAGATCCAGGAGGCGGTGCGTCGGCGCGACCAGTTCCTGGCCATGCTGTCGCACGAGCTGCGGAACCCCCTGGGCGCGATCGTGACCGCGGGCGCGCTCCTGCGCCGCGACGGCTCGGACCGGCCCGAGATCGCGCGCGCGGTGGACATCCTGGAGCGGCAGTCGCAGCAGATGGCGCGGCTGCTGGACGACCTGCTCGAGGCCAGCCGCGTGACCCAGAACAAGATCGAGCTGCGCCGCACCGTGGTCGACCTGTGCGAGATCGCGCGCGAGGCGGCCGAGGCGGTGCGCGGCAGCATCGCGGCGCACGGGCTCGACTTGGAGACCGACCTCTGCGAGGGACCGGTGCCCGTCGACGGCGACCCGGCGCGCCTCCAGCAGATCCAGGTCAACCTGCTGAGCAATGCCGTGAAGTACACGCCTCGCGGAGGCCACATCCACCTGGTCGTGCGGCGCGAGGGAGACGAGGCCGTGATCCGCGTGCGCGACGACGGCGTGGGCATCCCGCAGGAGATGCTGGGGTCCGTGTTCGAGCTGTTCGTGCAGAGCACGCGCACGCTCGACCGGGCGGCGGGCGGGCTGGGCGTCGGGCTGACGCTCGTGCGATCGCTGGTGGAGATGCACGGCGGGCGCGTGTCGGCCCGCAGCGGGGGCGAGGGCCAGGGGAGCGAGTTCGTCGTGCGGCTGCCCGTCGCCGCGCGGCAGGCGCGGACGCTGCCGATGGCGGCGCGGCCCGTCTGCGCCCCCGCCGCCCCCGTCCGGGTGCTGGTCGTGGAGGACAACGCCGACAGCCGGGAGCTGCTCTGCGTGCTGCTCGAGCGGGCCGGCTACACCTGCCAGACGGCGTCGACGGGCCGCGAGGCGCTCGAGCGGCTCGAAGGGCCGGCGCCCGACGTCGTGGTCCTGGACGTCGGCCTTCCCGAGATCGACGGCTACGAAGTCGCGCGCCGCATCCGCGCCGATCCCAGGCTGGCGGGCGTGCGTCTGGTCGCGGTGACCGGCTACGGGCAGGAGGTGGACCGCGCGGCGTCGCGCGCGGCGGGGTTCGATGCCCACCTCGTGAAGCCGGTGCAGGCCGACTGCCTGCTGGGCCTGCTGGCCGACCAGGCGACGGCGGGCCCCGTCGAGGAGGCGGGGCCCTCCGGCGTCATCCCGACAGCGAGCGCGTGAGCGACTCCGGGACGCGCTGCTTGAGCTGGAGGTAGCGCGACCAGGGATCCGACGACCGGCCCGATCCGAAGTCGAGGACGCGCAGCGGCGTCTCCGCCACGGTGAAGTCCGTCGGGCCCGAGAGCCGGTCCAGCTCCTCCCAGGCGACCGGCAGGGACACCGGGGCGCCCTCGCGCGCGCGCGTCGAGTACGCGCCGACCGCGTTCGCACCGCGCACGTTGCGCAGGTAGTCCACGTAGATCCGGCCCTTCCGCTGCGTCTTGGCCATGTTGGCCGTGAAGGACTCGGGTTCGTCGCGCGCCAGGCGCAGCGCGACCGCCCGCGTGAACTCCTCCAGCTCCTCCCATCCACGCTCCGGCGTGAGCGGCACGCAGACGTGCAGGCCCTTCCCGCCGGTCGTCTTGACGAAGCTCTCGAGGCCGAGGTCCGCCAGGAAGGCGCGCACGCGACGGGCGCCGGCGGCCACGCGCGAGAACGGCAGCGCCACGTCGGGATCGAGGTCGAAGATCACCTGGTCGGGCTGCTCCAGATGGGCCACGCGCGAGTTCCAGGGATGGATCTCCAGGATGCCCGACTGGGCGAGCGCCACCAGCCCAGGGACCGAGTCCACGTAGAGGTACTCCTCGGTCTCTCCCGGCATCGGGATGCGGCGCACCTGCGGCGGCGTCCAGAACCCGGCGTGCTTCTGGTAGAAGCTCTCGCCGCCCAGGCCGTCCGGCACGCGCACGAGCGTGAGCACCCGGCCCTCCAGGAGCGGCAGCACGGCGTCGGCGATCGACACGTAGTACAGCGCGAGGTCCAGCTTCGTGAACCCGAGGTCGGGGTAGTAGACGCGATCGGGATGCGTCAGCCGCACGCCCAGCAGGTCGACGACCTCCTCTCCGCTCGGAGAGGTCGAGCGCGTCGCATGGGAGCGCAGGGCCTCCCACGGCCGGCCGGCCGACACGGTGTCGGCGCCGCCGCCCTCGACCGTGCCGGGGCGCTCCAGCACCACGTGACGCGCCTCCCGGTCGTCGCGCAGGCCCAGGAAGACCGGCTGGCGCATGCGGCCTTCGTCGGTCCACTCCGTGAACTCGACCTGCGCGACCAGGTCGGGCTCGACCCACCGCGCGGCACGCCGGTGCTCCGCGGGCACCTCGGCGAACGGCGAGGTCTTCCGCGGCCGCGCTTCCAGCCGGTGCTGCAGGTCGGAGAGGAGCCGGCCCGAGAAGCCCGAGCCCACCTTGCCCGCGTAGACCAGCTGTCCGTCCTCGGGGAAGCCCACGAGCAGTGCGCCGATCGCTCCGCCGTCCGAGGCCTTGGTGAACCCTCCGATCACGACCTCCTGGGTCAGACGGCACTTCGACTTCCGCCAGTCGCCGCCGCGTCCTTCGCGATAGGGCGCGTCGGCGCGCTTGCTGACGACGCCTTCGAGGCCGGCCTTCCGCGCCGCCTCGAAGAACGCGGCGCCCTGGCCGCGCACGTGGTCGCTGAAGCGGAGGGCGGCGGGCGCGGCGTCGAGCAGGCGCCGCAGCACGTCCTTGCGCTCCTCGAGCGGCACCTGGCGGAGGTCCCAGCCGTCCAGGTGCAGGAGGTCGAAGGCGAAGTAGACCAGCGGCGCCGCTCCCGACCCGCGCTGCTGCAGCGCCTGGAAGCTCGTGGCACCGTTCGGCAGCACGGCGGCCACCTCGCCGTCCAGCAGGACGGTCCCGGCCTGCAGCCGGTTCACCGCGCGCGCCACGTCGGGGAACTCCTTCGTCCAGTCCTTGCCGTTGCGCGAGATGAGCTGCACCTCGCCCTCGTCCAGCCGCGCGACGATGCGATAGCCGTCGTGCTTGATCTCGTGGAGCCACTCGTCGCCTTCCGGTGGGGCTTCGACCACCAGCGCGAGCGCGAGGGGCTGGGTCCGCGGCAGCGGCCCGCGGCGCGCGCCCGGCCGCTCGGCCAGGCGCAGCGGCGCGCCACCTTCACCCCTGGCGGGGCCGCCGGGGTCCACGCGGCCGCCGGGATGGACGACCTTCGAGTGCCAGAGGCGGTCCCGCTCGGCCGCGACCTCGGCCAGGCCGCGCCCGGTGGCGACGCTCTCGGGCCTCGCGCTCACGATGTCGTAGTCCTCCTGGGACCGCGCGTGCTCGTCGCGGTCCTTGACCAGCAGCCAGGCCTTCGGGTCGTCCTTGAGCCGGACGAGCGCCCACTTCCCCACCAGCTTCTCGCCGTGCAGCTGGAACTTGAGCTCGCCCTTCTGGAGCGCGAGCTTCGGGTCGACCGCCGGCTTCCAGGTCCCGCGGTCCCAGAGCACGACCGTGCCTCCGCCGTACTCGCCCTGGGGGATCACGCCCTCGAAGTCGCCGTACTCGACCGGGTGGTCCTCGACCTTGGCCGCGAAGCGCTTGTCGCGCGGATCCAGGGAGGGGCCCTTGGGCACCGCCCAGCTCACGAGGACGCCCTCCCACTCCAGCCGGAAGTCGTAGTGCAGCCGCGAAGCCGCGTGCTTCTGGATGCAGTAGGAGAAGCCGCCCGCCGGCCGCTTCTCGCCCGGGGGCTCCGGCGTCTTCGAGAAGTCGCGCTTCTTCTTGTATTCCTCGAGCGCCATCGCTACCGGGATAGCTTACCGTCTGCGGCCACTCGGCGGCGGGCGCTGCCGATGCGCTGACCGTCGTCAGGGCACCGCGCTTCGCTCACATTGGCTCGCGGCCTGCAGGCTCCTCCGGCGCCTTCCTATTGCATTCCCATACGAGCGGGCCTATATTCCTATGGGCATGCCATAGGAGGCCGCCTTGGGCTCGAAGCAGGAGGTCCACCAGGGCACGCTGGCCCTCATGGTGCTGAAGACGCTGGAGACGATGGGCCCCCTGCACGGGTACGGCCTGGCGCGGCGCATCGAGCAGACGAGCGACGGGCGGCTCACGATCCACTACGGGACGCTCTACCCTGCGCTGCTCCGGCTGGAGCAGGAGGGCCACGTCGCCGCCGAGTGGGGCGTGTCGGACAACAATCGCCGCGCGAAGTACTACCGGCTGACCCGCGCGGGCCGCAGGCGCCTGGAGCAGGAGGCGCGCGAGTGGGAGCAGACCGCGTCGCTGCTGGCGCGCTTCCTGGCGCCGAGGGAGTCGTGAGGAGCCGCCTGCGGGTCGCCTGGGCGCGCGCGACGGGCGTCTTCACGCGCTCCCGCCGCGACCGCGAGCTCCAGGAGGAGATGGCAAGCCATCTCGAGATGCAGCTGGAGGAGAACCTGAGCGCGGGCATGGACCCGGAGCAGGCGCGGCGCGAGGCGCGGTTGAAGCTGGGGAGCGTCACGCAGGCGCGCGAGCTCTACCACGAGCGCCAGGGCCTGCCTCTGCTCGACGCCCTCCTGCAGGACGTCCGCGTCGGCCTGCGCATGATGCGCAGGACGCCCGGGTTCACCGCCGTGGCGCTGGCCACGCTCACGCTGGGCATCGGCGCGAACGCGGTCATGTTCAGCCTCGTCAACGCCGTCCTGCTGCGCCCCCTGCCCTATCCGGAAGCCGAGCGCCTGCTGCACGTGCAGACGGTGGACGCCAAGCGGCAGGAAGCGGCGACGGCGGTGCCCGACTTCCACGAGTACCGTGCGCGCAACCGCAGCTTCGAGGGCCTGTCGGCGTGGTACCTGCGGTCGCTCGACCTCACGGGCGGCGCCGCTCCGGAGCGCATCCGTGCCCTCGCCGTCTCCTCGGACTTCCTGTCGGTGCTGCGCACGCCGCCCGCGCTGGGCCGCGACCTGCTCCCGCGCGACGAGCGCTGGGGTGAGCACCGGGTCGCGATCCTGACCGACGGGTTCTGGCGTACGCGCTTCGCGGCCGATCCCGCCGTCCTGGGCTTGGCGGTCACGCTCGACTCCGAGCCGTTCACGGTCGTGGGCGTGCTCCCTCCCCACTTCTCGTTCCAGGCCGTCGACGTCCAGGCCCTGGTGCCGATGTCGTTCGCGCCGGGAGACAACCTCAACTCGCACAACAACTACTTCCTCACGATGGTCGGCCGCCTCCGTCCCGGCGTCACCACCGCCACCGCTCTCGACGACCTCAACGCCCTCTCGCGCGCGATCGCCCTCGCGTTCCCCGAGAACGAGGGCACCCAGATCGGCATGAAGCCGCTCCAGGAAGCGCTGGTCGGCGACGTGCGACCTGCGCTGCTGGTGCTGCTGGGCGCGGTCGCCTTCGTGCTGCTCATCGCCTGCGCCAACCTCGCCAACCTGGTGCTGGCCCGAGGGGCCGGCCGCCAGCGCGAGCTGGCCCTGCGCCTGGCGCTGGGCGCCACCCGCGGGCGCGTGCTGCGGCAGCTCCTCACCGAGAGCGTCCTGCTGGCGGTGGGCGGCAGCGTGCTCGCCAT
The DNA here is from genome assembly GCA_025923995.1 of Vicinamibacteria bacterium. Lineage (GTDB taxonomy): Bacteria > Acidobacteriota > Vicinamibacteria > Fen-336 > Fen-336 > JAICEW01. Next base: position 8,132 of record JAICEW010000106.1, read on the forward strand.
CGGCCTGGCCTGGGCCGCCGTCCGTGCGCTCGAAGGGTTCGACCAGGACATCCTCCCGCGCGGCGGGCCCATCCAGGTGGACGGCACCGTGCTGCTGTTCACGGCGCTGGTCGCGATCGCGACCGCGATCCTGTTCGGCCTGGCGCCGGCGCTGCGCACGCTGGACCTGGACGCGAGGGGCGCGCTCAAGGACGGCGCGCGCACGGCGGGCGACCCGCGAGGCCGCGGCCTGCGCGCGGTGCTGGTCGTGAGCGAGGTCGCGCTCTCGCTGATGCTCCTGATCGGGGCGGGCCTGATGGCGAAGAGCCTGCGCGGGCTGACGCGCCTCGACGCCGGCTTCGACCCGAGCCGCGTGCTGACCGCCCAGCTGAGCCTGCCGAGGCTCCGGTACATCGACGTGCAGGCGGAGCGGCGCTTCTCCCGTCTCGCGTACGCGCGCGCGAACCGCTTCTTCGACGACGTGCTGCGCGAGACGCGCGGGCTGCCCGGCGTCGAGGCGGCGGGCGCGATCAGCGGCCTGCCCCTCATGGGCGAGGTCTGGGGCAAGAGCCTCACCCTGTTCGACCGCCCGCTACCGGCGACCTACGCGCAGCTGCCGACGATCCAGTACCGCGTGGTGGCGGGCCACTACTTCCGCGCGCTGCGCGTGCCGATCGTGACCGGGCGCGCCTTCACGGAGACCGACACCGAGCCGGCGGCGAAGGTGGCCATCGTGAACCAGGCGCTGGCCCGGCTGCACTGGCCCGACCAGGATCCGCTGGGCAAGGAGATCGCGGTGAACCCGCCGGCCCACCTCCTGACGCCGGGGAGCGTGCCGCCCGACTACGAGCCGTCGCGTCTCACGGTCGTCGGCGTGGCGGGCGACGTCCGCTACGGCGCCTTGAGCGCCGCGCCGAGGCCCCTCGTGTACGCGCCCTACGCCCAGGGAGCGGAAGGCACCACCACGATGTTCCTCGTCGTGCGCGCCGCCGAGAACGCCGGGGACCTGATGCCGGCCATCCGCGACCGCATCCGGCGCGTGGATCCCGACATTCCGGCGTCGAGCGTGCGGACCATGGAGGCGCGGGCGGCGGCCGCGCGGGCCGCCCCCCAGCGGCAGACGCGCATCCTCGGCGCCTTCGCCGGGCTGGCCTTGCTGCTGTCCGCGACGGGCGTCTACGGCGTGACCTCGTACACGGCCCGCCAGCGCACGCGCGAGGTTGGCATCCGGATGGCCGTCGGCGCCGGTTCGCGCTCGATCCTCGCGCTGTTCCTCCGCCAGGGCGTGACACTCGTCGGCATCGGCATCCTGGCGGGGCTCGCGGGCGCCGGCCTCCTCACCCGCTCGCTCCAGGCGCTGCTCTACCAGGTGAGCGCCACCGACCCCTGGGTGTTCGCCGCCATCACCGCGTTGCTCCTCGCGGTCGCGCTCGCCGCGGCGTGGCTCCCCGCCCGCCGGGCGACACGGCTCGACCCCGTCGTCGCCCTCCGCGAGGAGTGACGGGCGACTTGTAGCGTGAGGGGTTCCTGACGTTGGGGACGGGCGTTCGCCCGTTCCGCAGCATCGCCACCAGCACCGCGATTCTCCTGGCCCGGGCGGCCGGCGTCTTCGCGGCGTTGGTGCGGAAGGCGAGGGTGAAGAGGTTCGGCTTGTTCAGCGTGGCGAGCATCCGCCTGGCGCGCGGGCTGGCCTCGATGGCGGCGCGCAGGTCGGCGGGCAGGCTGGCGACGGTCACGGTCCGCAGCGGAGCGTAGGCCGCGTCCCAGCGGCCGTCCGCCCTGGCCGCGTCGACGTGGCGCTGGCCGTGCGGGGTCATGCGGCCGCAGGCAACGAGGCGCGCGACGTGCTCGCGGTTGATCTGGCTCCAGGTGCTCTTGGGGCCGCGCGGCGAGTAGCGCTGCAGGAACGACCGCTCGTCCAGCCCCTTGCGCAGGCCGTCGATCCAGCCCCAGCACAGCGCCACGTCGAGGGCCTGCGCCGGCGTGATGGACGGAAGGCCCGAGGCCTTCTTGTGCATCCGGATCCAGATCTCGCGCTCGGTGTCGTGGTGCGCCGCCAGCCACCTCTCGAAAGCCGCTGCGCTCGCGAACGCCTTCGTGCGCCGAGGATCGACCTGGACCATGGTCCAACGGTACTCCAGGCTTGACCTGGTCCGCCGCGCGGCCTAGCCTGCCGCCGCTGACGCTTCGGGAGGTCGACGATGGAGATCCTCTTCGGTGCGATGTACGTCCTCGCCGCAGCGGTCTCGCTCTGGTCGCTGGGCCAGCTCAAGGCGTTCCTCGCGGCGACGCCGTCCATCGCCGACGACCCCGGCCTCGGGCGCTACAAGGAGCTGGCGAGGGTGCAGATGTACCTGGCGCTCGCGATGATAGTCCTGCTCGGCGTCGGCTTCCTGGCCGGCATCGCGATCATGTCGCGCCATGGCCTGTCCGGCGTGGGCCTGGTGCTGGGCGCCAACGTGGCGGTGCTGGCGCTCGCGCTCCACCACAAGCGGGTCGAGGCCCGCGTGCGCGGGCTGACCGCGTCGGACGCGCTGGCGGACGAGTATCGGCGCGTCTCCGAGACCTGGGTCAAGAAGGCGCTGCCGGATTTCTGAACGGAACCTTGACGGCGCCGGTGCCGTAGCGGGAGATAACGAGAGGGCTTCGCAGCGGGGGCGGGCCACTGGCCAAGGGGCGTGTATGAGCAGAGTCCGGGTCCTCGTCGGGACACGCAAGGGCGCGTTCGTGCTGACCTCCGACGGCCAGCGCAAGCGATGGGAGGTCGAGGGGCCCCACTTCGCGGGCTGGGAGATCTACCACGTCAAGGGATCCCCGGCCGACCCCGATCGGCTCTACGCGTCGCAGACCAGCGGATGGTTCGGACAGATCATCCAGCGCTCGGACGACGGCGGAAGGACCTGGCACCAGCCGGGCACTCCTCCCGGTGAGCCGACCACCACGCCCGACGGGATGCCCAAGGGCGAGAGCAACAAGTTCGTCTACGACGCGTCGCCCGAGACGGGCAAGCCCCTCACGACCCACCAGCACTACGACGGCACGCAGCGCCCCTGGGAGTTCAAGCGCGTCTGGCACCTCGAGCCGTCCCTGACCGACGTGAACGCGGTCTACGCGGGCGTCGAGGACGCGGCGCTGTTCCGATCCAGCGACGGCGGCCGGAGCTGGAGCGAGCTGCCTGGGCTGCGCGGGCACGGCACCGGCCCCCAGTGGCAGCCGGGCGCGGGCGGGATGTGCCTGCACACGATCCTGCAGGACCCGAGCAACGCGGAGCGCCTGTTCATCGCCATCTCGTCGGCGGGCGCGTTCCGTTCCGACGACCGCGGCCGGACCTGGAAGCCCATCAACCGGGGCCTGCGTTCCGAGTACATCCCCGACCCCAACGCCGAGGTCGGGCACTGCGTCCACCGCATCGCGCTGCACCCCGAGCACCCGCGGGTGCTGTTCATGCAGAAGCACTGGGACGTGATGCGCAGCGACGACGCGGGCGAGAACTGGACCGAGGTCAGCGGCAACCTGCCGACCGACTTCGGGTTCGTGATCGACGTGCACGCGCACGAGCCGGAGACGATCTACGTCGTGCCGATCAAGAGCGACTCCGAGCACTTCCCGCCCGACGGCAAGCTCCGCGTGTACCGCAGCCGCGCGGGCGGGAACGAGTGGGAGGCGCTGACGAAGGGCCTGCCGCAGAAGGACTGCTACGTGAACGTGCTGCGCGACGCGATGTGCGTCGACTCGCTGGACCCCTGCGGCGTGTACTTCGGCACGACGGGCGGCCAGGTGTACGGCTCGGCCGACGCCGGAGACTCCTGGGAGCCCATCGTGCGCGACCTGCCGCCGGTCCTCTCGGTCGAGGTGCAGGCGCTGCCATGATCCGCGTCGAGCTGCCGGCGCACCTGCGCACGCTGGCCCGCGTGGACCGCGAGGTGAGCCTCGAGGTCGCCGGCGCGGTCACGCTGGGCTCGGTGCTGGACGCGCTGGAAGCCGCCTACCCCGGGCTGCGTGGCACCATCCGCGACCACGTCACGCTGAAGCGCCGTCCCTTCGTGCGCTTCTTCGCCTGCGAGCAGGACCTCTCCCACGAGCCGCCCGACACGCCGCTCCCGGACGCGGTGGCGCGCGGCGCGGAGCCCCTGTACATCGTCGGCGCGATCGCGGGCGGCTGACCCCGACCCGCCTCAGGCCACCTTCGCGACCCCCATCTCACGGAGGATCGCCGCCGCCGCCGCTTCGCCCGTCTCGCACCCGCCTTCCATGAAGCCCTGGGCCGAGAGCGAGCAGTGCTCGCCGGCGAAGTGCAGGCGGCCCACCGGCTCGGCTTCCGCGCCGCAGATCGCCGTCCACTGTCCGACCCGGTACGACGCGTAGCTGCCGCGCGTCCAGGGATGCGAGGGCCAGTGGAAGCGCACCTCCTTCTGTCCGTCGCGGGCGGACGCGATGCCCGGCCAGACCGCCTCGAGGTCGCGGACGAGAGCGGCGGCCTGGTCGGCGGCCGAGCCCTGGCCCAGCTCGACGCCGTGCCGCGCGCCGGTGAAGTTGGTGAGCACGCCCGCCCCGCCCGCCTGGTGGCGGCTCGCCTCCCACGTGGTCTGGAACGCGAGGTCCGACATCAGGCTCCCGTTCGTGCGGTGGCGCGTCCGCCAGACGCGCTCGGAGAACCCGACCATCAGCTTGGCGTTGGTGCCGTACCCCAGCTCCGCGATCGCCCTGCGCTTCGCGGGGGGCAGCTCGAGGTCGATGCGCACGTCGCGCAGGAGAGTGAAGGGAAGGGCCAGCACCACGTAGGCGGCCGGCACGACATGGGACGACGCGCCGCGACGGACGGTCAGCGAGAGGCGGCCGTCCGCCCCCTGTCCTATCGCCTCCAGCACCGTGTTGGTCTCGATGCGCGAGCCCAGGCGCCGCCCCAGCGCATCGGTCACCAGGTCGTTCCCGCCGCGCACGTGGAAGCGCTCGTCGCTCTCCCCGAAGATGCGGAAGGGATCCGGGTCGGCGTCGATCATCAAGAGCAGGTTCAGGGACGACTGGTCCCCGATCTCGAGTCCGTACTCCGTCGCGTAGGCCACCTCGAGCAGCGCGCGCATCCATCCGGAGACACCGGCCCGGTCGAGCCACTCCGCCAGTGGCGTGCGGTCCAGCGCCTCCGCGCCGTTCGGCGTGCGGTAGGTCACGTCGCCCTCGCCCAGCGCGCGCAGGTCCGACTGGATGCGGGCGGCCACGGGCAGGAAGGCCTCGATCACCTGCGTCTCGTTGCGCAGCTCCCCGCCGAAGTGCCACGTGTCCCGCGTGAGGCCCGCTGTCTCCTCCGCCAGGTCGTCCAGCACGAGGCCCAGCTCGTTGCAGAGGGACCGCAGCCTCTCGTGGCCCGTGTCGACCAGCTCCCCGCCCAGCTCGACCACCTGGCCGTCCGCGAAGTGGCCGCGCAGGCTGTGCATGCGCCCGCCCACGCGGTTCTGCGCCTCGAGCACGCGCACGGGCACGCCGGCCTGGTGCAGCCGCCAGGCGGCGGTGAGTCCCGCGATGCCCGCGCCGACGACCACCACCGGCTCCGCGGACGGCAGGCGGGGCCCCGGCTTCCGCGCGGCGCAGGCGCCCAGCGCGACGCCGGCGGCGGCCGCGGACGACGCTTGCAGGAAGGCGCGCCGGCTGGCCGCCTCGTGCCAGCGCTGCACGGCTTCGGCCGGCCCCTGCCCCGAGTGCAGCGCGCTGTGGGCGAGTCGCAACGACCGGCGCACGAGCGTGAACAGCGGTGTGCGGGGCATCGGCCTCCTCGGGTTGGGGGGTGAGCGCGGAGTGTAGCCGATGCCGCCGCCAGTTCCTTGCGGCCGCGGAGGCGCGCCGCGCCGCGATCACAGTGCGGTGAACGACTCAAGGGATCATGCGCGGGCCGTCAGTCGGCCGCGCGGATCTCGTCGCCCTCCATCGTGCGGATCAGCAGCGCGTCCTCGGCCGCCTCGTGGCGGGCCAGGTCGGCGATCAGCGCGCGCACCGCGGGACGCAGCTCCTCGAGGGACTCCTCGCGTCCCGGAGCCTGGAGCCGTTGCCGGATCGCGGCGACGGTGTCGAGCAACGTCCCGTGCTGGGCGCGGAGACGTGCGCACTCGAGGGAGGATCCCGGCTCGGCTTCGACGATCGCATCGAACATGCCGTCCACCTCCTCGCGCGCGAAGTGCGGCCGCAGCAGGCCGGTGAGCGCCTCCAGGTCCTCGGCCAGCTGCCGCCGCCAGTGATCGCGCCGGGCGGGGTCGGGCACTCGCAGGTGGGTCTGGAGCCCCTGGACGGCCGCACGGATGGCGCGATGCTCGTCCAGGAAATGGACGGGGTTGGCATCCTCGAGACGCTTCTTCATGGCCACCTCCCCCAGATGCACTGTCGCCGGCTCGGGAGGGTGACGCAATGGATCATTGGATGCAGCCTCGCTTGGGAACGCGCAACCGGCCGCAGAACTTGCGTGGCGACCGAAGCGATTTCGTTCGCAGTGGCGCCGGTGGGCGGCCCCTTTCACCAGTCGAGACCGTCTTCTGCCGTCAGGGCGCAAACTTGCGCCGGAATCGGTTGCACAGGATCCAGTGAATGGGCGCCGCCTCGATGGTGCGGCGCGTGCTACTGACACTTCGCCCGTCCTCGGGTGTTGAAGGGGCAGCAAGTGGGCGACGAGGCGCCGGACGTCGAGCGGCTCTGCGAGAGGTACGGCCCGATGGTGTACCGGCGCTGCCTCCGCCTGCTCCGTGACGAGGACGAGGCGATGGACGCGTGCCAGGACGTGTTCGTGCGATTGCTGGAGCGCCGGGACCGGCTGGACGCCCGCTACCCCTCGAGCCTTCTCTATCGCATCGCGACCAACCTCTGCCTGAACCGGATCCGGGACCGCCGACGGCGGGCCACGAGCGGAGATGACGCGCTGCTCGCGCGCATCGCGTCGGCCGAGGACGGCGAGAGCGCGGCCGGTGCGCGGCTGCTGCTCGACCGCCTGTTCGGCCGGCAGCCGGAGTCGAGCCGCACGATCGCCGTGCTGCACTACGTGGACGGCCTGACGCTGGAGCAGGTGGCCGAGGTGGTCGGGCTTTCTGTCTCGGGCGTGCGGCACCGGCTGCGCTCGCTGCGGGTCGTCCTCGAGCGAATGGAGGAATCGTAACGGATCGCCGCGGGCCTCATGGCCCGGAGACGGACGAGGGGGCCGTCCCCGACCTCGTGCTGGAGCGCGCACGCCTGGGCGAGCTGCCCGCCGCGGAACGCGAGGCGCTCACCCGGCGCCTCGACCGCGAGCCGGAGCTGCGAGAGCGCCTCGCGGCGATCGAGCTCTCGGACGGGGCTCTGAGGCACCGGCTCGAAGCCGCGCGGATGGCCGCTCGCCTGCGCGCGCGCCCGGCGGCTCCGGGCGAGGGCCGAACCGCGTTCGTGGCCCGGTGGCGGGGGTGGCCGCTGCCGGCCGGCCTGGCCGTCGCCGCGACCGCGGCGCTCGTGCTGTCGCTGCGCACGAGCGTCACGACGCCGCGCGTCGACCCGGGGACGTCTTCGCGGCCCGCACCCACGTCGCCGGCTCCGACCTCGACCTCCGTTCCCGTCCCGCCGTCCCGGCCCGAGCCCTCCGTGTCGTCCACCGCCCCGGCGACGCGGCCATCCACCGGCGAGCCGGCGTGAGGCTCAAGGGGCTGCGGCCGGCGCTCACGCTGTTCCGCAAGACCTCTGAGGGGAGCGAGACGCTCGCCGATGGAGACGCCGCTCGCGCGGGCGACCTGATCCGGATCGGCTACCGTTCGCTGGGGCGGCGGTACGGCGTGATCGTCTCCCTCGACGGTCGGGGCGGGCTCTCGCGCCACCTTCCGCAGAGCGGGGCGGCAGCGGCGCCGCTGCAAGCGCGCGGTGTGGTCCTGCTCGGCCACGCGTACCAGCTCGACGACGCGCCGGCCTGGGAGCGCTTCTTCTTCGTCACGGCGAACGCGCCCTTCGCGGTGGGGACCGTCGAGGAGGCGGCGCGGAAGGCCGCCAGCGGACGGACGGTGGCGGGCCAGGCGCCCGCGGACCTTCCGCTGCCGAGCGCGCTCGAACAGTCGACGTTCCTGCTCACGAAGGAGTGACGTCCATGCAGATCGTCCGCAGCGCGTTCCTGACGCTGGCGGCCTCCGCCGCGACCGCCGAAGCCCCCGCGGCCACGATCGAGCGGTTCGCGCTCGTCGTGGGCGCGAACCACGGCGGCAGCGACCGGCCGGCGCTGCGCTACGCCGCGGCCGACGCCGACCGCTTCGCCAGGGTGCTCGCCGAGCTGGGCGGCGTCCGCCCCGAGGACGCGATCCTGCTCAAGCAGCCCAAGGTGGGCGAGCTGGAGGACGCGCTCGAGACGCTTCGGGTCCGCGTGGGCGCGGCGCGCGACGGCGCGGGCCGCACCGAGCTGCTCGTGTACTACTCGGGCCACGCGGACGAGAAGGGGCTGCTGCTCGGCGAGGACCGCTATTCCTACCGCAGCCTGCGCGACCGGTTGGACCAGGTGCCCGCCGACGTCCGCATCGCGGTCCTCGACGCATGCGCGTCGGGCGCGATCACCCGCCTCAAGGGCGGTCAGCCGCAGCCCGCGTTCATGGTGGACGAGTCGACCGACATGCGCGGCCACGCGATCCTCACCTCGAGCGCCGCGACGGAAGCGGCCCAGGAGTCCGACCGCATCCAGGGCTCCTACTTCACGCACTACCTCGTCTCGGGCCTGCGCGGGGCCGCCGACCTGTCGGGCGAAGGCAAGGTCACGCTCAACGAGGCGTACCAGTTCGCCTTCGGCGAGACGCTCGGGCGCACGGTGGACAGCAAGGGCGGCGCGCAGCACCCGTCCTACGACATCAACCTCTCGGGCACCGGCGACGTGGTGATGACGGATCTGCGGCAGACCTCGGCCGCCCTGGTGATCGGCGCGAACGTGGACGGCCGCTTCTTCGTGCGCAACGAGCGCCGTGAGCTGGTGGTGGAGCTCTACAAGCCGCTCGGCCGCAGCGTGGAGCTGGGGCTCGAGCCGGGGGCCTACGAGGTCCACGTCGAGCGCGCGGCGGCCGCGCTCGTCGCGAAGCCGCAGCTCGCCGACGGCGGGCGCGTGGTCCTCGACGCCGCCCAGTTCACGGCCACGACGCAGGAACCGACTCATCTCCGTGGGGGGCCGAAGCCGCCGCCCTTCGCCGTCGCCGGCCGCAACCGCCTCGACATTCGCTTCGGCATGTTCGACGTCAACGGAGAGTCCGCATCGGGCGTCGTGGTGGTGGGAGATTCGGCCTCGGTCAACGTACTGGCCGGGCTCCGCTACACCCGCTTCCTCTCGGAGGAGCTCGCCATGACGGTGGAGGCGGACGGCCTGGGAGCCACGAGCGGCACGTCCGTGGGCCCGGCCGGCGTGAGCGCGGGCGACAGCGGCGTGAGCGCCATCGCGCTGGGCGTGCGCTGGAACCCCACGCCGGGCTGGACCCGCGCCGTGAAGCCGTACGTCGATCTCTCGATCGGCCCCGTCATCGGCGCCAGCAGCGGGACCTCCGTGGGCGGCGGAGGCACCTACGCGGGCGAGGTGGTCGAGGTGGCCGTGGGCGGACTCGCGGGCGGCGGCGTCGACTTCCACGTGAGCCGCGGCTTCTCGCTGGGCGTGTCGGCCGGCTATCGCTGGATGTCGGACTTTTCGCGGCCGATCGGGGCGCGCGACAACTACGGCGGATTCGAGCTGGCGCTGAACATCGGCTGGCTCTTCGGAGCGGGCAGCGCGCCACGCGAATGAGCCGGAAGCGGACGCGCGCTCGCCCAGGCGCTCCGCGAAACGGAGCGAGGAGGGTGTGATGCAACCGACCAGACGGCTGGCAGGAGCGGTGGCCCTGGCGCTGCTCTCCGCCTGCGACGGCAACGACTCGATGACGGGACCGCCCGTCGCCATCGTCACGAACACGGGGGTGACGATCGTGGGCTCCGGCGTGCCCGCGACCGAGGCGCGCCCGCTGCCGGAGTTCACGGCCGTGACCGTGACCGCGCCGTTCCGCGTCGTGCTGACGCAAGACGGAGGAGCGTCGGTCGAGGTCACCGCCGACGACAACGTGCTGCCGTTCGTGCGCTCCGAGGTCCGCGGCGGCCGGCTCTTCCTCGGCTTCACCACCTCGATGAGCCTCTCCAGGGCGCGCGCGGTCGTGTGCCGCGTCTCGGTCGGCGAGCTGCGCGAGGCCGAGGCGGCCGGGGCGGCGGTCATCGAGATGGGCGGCGTCGATGCCGAACGTCTCTGGGTGCGCCTGTCGGGAGCGTCGTTCGGGCGTGCGAGCGGCGTCGTCCGCGACCTGACGTTGGACGCGTCCGGTGCCAGCCGGTGGGACGCCTCCGCACTGCGGGCACGGTCGGCAGTCGCGACCGTGTCGGGCGCCAGCTTCGCGCTGCAGCGGGTCTCCGACTCGCTTCGGGCGGACGTGAGCGGGGCCTCGACCCTCGAGTACCTGGGCGACCCGGTGGTGGTCTCGAGCGTGACGGGAGCCAGCGTCATCCGGAGGGTCGGTCCGTGAGCAGGTGAGAAGCATCGGGTCCGGGGAGGGCGGAGGGTCGCGGTTACAATCCAGGCGTGCGGAGCCTCCCCAGATGAGATCGGCGCTCGCCGTGGCCGTCGCGGTCTGGCTCGCGGCGGGCTCGGCCCACGCGCAGGAGCGCGCCTGGGACGCGAGCGTCGCCGCCAGCTGGACCGACTACAGCCAGTTCGACGACACGTCGTTCGCCCTCGGGGCCTCCCTGTCGCGGCGGATCACGAACGGCCTGGCCGCGGAGATGCAGCTCGGCTTCTCGCCCTCGGACCTGGGCGAGCGGCCCTTCAGTGGGTCACGGTTCGAAGGCTACCTGGGCCTCCGCGGCGGGCCGCACCTCGGCCGGCACCAGGTCTTCGCCGCCGTCCGCCCGGGCTTCGTGCGGTTCTCGGAGGCGCCGGCGCCCATCGTCTGCATCACGATCTTCCCGCCTCCGCTCGCGTGCTCCCTCGCCGCCGGCGAGTCGC
>JAICEW010000107.1 GCA_025923995.1 Vicinamibacteria bacterium
CCGCGCCGGCCGACGAGCGCACCTCGACGCCGGCCGTGCCGTGCTCCCACAGCAGCAGCGTGGCGGCGTCCTCCGCGGCGGCCGGCACGGTCAGCTCGAAGGCGATCACGGTCGGCGTTCTGGCGAGCGGGCGCCGGCGCGCTGCGCGCGGGCTAGCTCAGTATGTCCTTGACCTTGTCCACGAACGAGCGGTCCTTCTGCGACAGCTCGGGGGCGGGGAGCGTCTGCGCGAGCTGCTCGAGCAGGCGGCGCTGCTCGGCAGTGAGCCGGGTGGGCACCACGACGCGCACCGCGACGTGCAGGTCGCCGCGTCCCTTGGCGCCCAGGTGGGGGACGCCCTGCCCGCGCAGGCGGAAGATCGTGCCGTCCTGCGTGCCCTCGGGCACCTTGAGGCGGGCCGGCGGGCCCTGCACCGCCGGCACCTCGATCGTGGCGCCGAGCGCGGCCTGCGTGATGCTGACGGGCGCCTCGCAGAAGAGCATCGCGCCTTCGCGCCGGAAGACCGGGTGCTCCTCCGCGCGCACGACGACGTACAGGTCCCCGGGCGGGCCGCCGGCCGAGCCCGGCTCGCCTTCGCCGGCGACGCGGAGCTGGCTGCCGGTGTCCACGCCCGGCGGGATCTTGATCTGGAGCTTCCGCTCGGTCGCGACCTGCCCCTGGCCGCGGCAGTCCTTGCACTGGCTCGTCACCATGCGCCCGGTGCCCCGGCAGCGGCCGCAGGTGCGCGCCACGCTGAAGAAGCCCTGCTGGAACGTGACCTGGCCGCTCCCGCCGCAGGCGTCGCAGGTGGTCGGGCTCGTCCCCGGCGCCGCGCCGCTGCCCTGGCAGGTCACGCAGCTCTCGGCCCGCGGGATCTGGATGTGCGTCTCCGTTCCGAACGCGGCTTCCTCGAACGTCAGGTCCAGGTTGTAGCGGAGGTCCTGGCCGCGCCGCGGGCCGCCGCGCCGGCGGCCGAACAGGTCGCCGAACCCGAAGAAGTCGCCGAGGATGTCGCCGAAGTCCGCGAAGGTGGTGGGATCGAAGCCGAACCCGCCCGCGCCCAGGCCGGCGTGCCCGTACGTGTCGTAGCGCCGGCGCTTCTCCGGGTCGCTGAGGACGGCGTAGGCCTCGGCCGCCTGCTTGAAGCGGTCCTCCGCCTCCTTGTTCCCCGGGTTGCGGTCGGGGTGGTGCTTGAGCGCCATCTTCCGGTAGGCGGACTTGATCTCCTGATCGGTGGCCGTGCGGGACACCGCCAGGATCTCGTAGTAGTCGGTCTGGATGCGGGTAGCCATCTCTCAGTTCACTGCGCCGTCACCGGCGGCAAGCGGAGGGGTCTTCGTTCACGGACGGAGCATGGCCTGGCCGATCAGGCTGGCCGCCTTCTCCATCTCGGCCAGGCGCGACTTCAGCTCGTCGAGGTCGGCCTGCTCGCGCGCCTTCTTGGCGCGCTCCATCGCCTCCAGGATGCGCGCCTGCTCGTCGGCGGTGAGCTTGCCCTCCAGGGCCTGGATCGACCGCATGGTGTTCGTCACGAGGCCGTCGAGCTGGCGCGTGACGGACTCCTGCTCGCGGCGCGCGCGGTCGGACTGGTCGCGGTTCCGCGTCTCGGTGACGAGCTTGCCCAGCTCCGACTGGCTGAGGCCGCCCGACGCGTGGATCACCATGGACTGGCTGCGGCCGGTGGCCTGGTCGAGGGCCGACACCGCCATGATGCCGTTCACGTCGATCTCGAAGCCGACCTCGATCTGCGGCACGCCCTTGGGCGCGGGCGGGATGTTGGTCAGCTCGAACTTGGCCAGGCTCTTGTTGTACGCGGCCATGTCGCTCTCGCCCTGCAGCACGTGCACCTCCACCTTGGTCTGGTTGTCCGCGACCGTGGTGAAGATGCGGCTCTTGCGCGTGGGGATCGTGCTGTTGCGCTCGATGAGCGGCGTGAACGTGCCATCCTTGGTCTCGATGCCGAGGGTGTGCGGCGTGACGTCGAGGAGGACCAGCTCCTTGACCTCGCCCGCGATGATCCCGGTCTGGATGGCCGCGCCCATCGCGATGCCCTCGTCGGGGTTGACCGCGCGGTTGGGCTCGGAGCCGAACACCTTGCGCACCAGCTCGGACACCTTGGGCGCGCGCGTCTGGCCGCCGACCAGGAGGACCTCGTCGATCTGGTCCGGCTTGAGGCCCGCGTCGGCCAGGCAGCGCCGGCAGGGCTCGATCGTGCGGTCCAGCAGGTCGTCGGTCAGCGATTCGTACTTCTGGCGCGTGAGGACCGTGTTGAGGTGCTTGGGGCCGGAGGCGTCGGCCGAGATGAACGGCAGCACGATCTCGGTCTGCTGCGCCGTCGACAGCTCGCACTTGGCCTTCTCGGCCGCTTCCTTGAGCCGCTGCAGCGCCATGCGGTCCTGGTGGAGGTCGATGCCGGTGTCGCGCAGGAACTCCTCGATCAGCCAGTCGATGATGCGCTGGTCGAAGTCCTCGCCGCCCAGGAACGTGTCGCCGCCGGTCGCGCGCACCTGGAACAGGCCCTCGGCCATCTCCAGGATCGAGATGTCGAACGTGCCGCCGCCCAGGTCGTAGACCGCGACGAACTGGCCGCGCGCGTTCTTCAGGCCGTAGGCGAGCGCGGCCGCGGTCGGCTCGTTGATGATGCGCAGGACCTTGAGGCCCGCGATCAGGCCCGCGTCCTTCGTGGCCTGCCGCTGCGGGTCGTTGAAGTAGGCGGGGACGGTGATGATCGCCTCGTCCACCGGCTCGCCCAGGTAGTCCTCGGCGGCGGCCTTGAGCTTCTGCAGCACGAAGGCGGAGATCTCGGGCGGCGAATAGATCTTGTCCTCGATCTGGATGTGCACGTCGCCGTTGGGGGACTCGGTCAGGCCGTAGGGCATGAAGCGCCGGGCCTGCTCCACCTCGGCCGAGTTGAACTTGCGGCCGATGAGGCGCTTGACCGCGAAGACCGTGTTCTTCGGGTTGGTGAGGGCCTGCCGCTTCGCGATCTGGCCCACCAGCCGCTCGCCCTTGGCGGTGAAGCCGACGATCGACGGGGTGGTGCGGGCCCCTTCCTGGTTGGGGATGACCTGGGGGGCGCCGCCCTCCATCACCGCCACGCAGGAGTTGGTGGTGCCCAGGTCGATGCCGATGACTTTACCCAATCACGACCTCGTCGCCTTGGCTCACCGTCTCACCTCGAATAGGAAGCGCACGCGGCGGCCCTTAGTGTACCTTCTCGCCGCGCGAAGCGCCTTCTTCGTCCCCGGCCCCCTGGGCCACCTTGACCAGCGCGGGGCGCAGGAGCCGGTCCTTGAGCACGTATCCCTTGCGGAACACCTCGAGCACCGTGCCCTCCGCCTGGCCCGGAGCGGGCTCCGCCGCCAGCGCCTGGTGGCGCAGCGGGTCGAAGGGCTGGCCGACCGGATCCTCGATGGTCACGCCGCTCGACTCGAGAACGCCCATCAGCTCCTTGAGGATCATCCCGACCCCCTGCTTCAGCGGGTCGTCCTCCGTGGCGGCCGCGAGCGCGCGCTCCAGGTTGTCGATGGGCGGGATGAGGGCCTTCAGCACCTGGGCCGCCCTCTCCTGGCCGATCTGCTCGCGCTCGCGCTCGGTGCGCCGCCTGAAGTTCTCGAACTCCGCGCGCTTGCGCAGGAGCTGGTCGCGCAGGTCCGCCGCCTCGCGCCGCAGCGCCTCGGCCTCGTCGTCGGGGCGGGGCTCGACGGCCTCCAGGCCGCTCGCCTCGACCGTGTCCTCGTCCTTCTCGTCGTCTCCGTTGCCCTTCACCGATGGATCTCCTGCAGTGCCTGGGCCACGACCCGGGCGACGTGGTCGACGACGGACACGATGCGTCCGTACTCCATGCGGGTCGATCCCAGCACGCCCAGGCCCCAGCCCTTCTCGCCGTCCACCGCGTAGCTGGCCGTGACCAGCGACAGGTCCTGGAGCTCGGGATCGGGCACCTCGTGCCCGATGAACACCCGCAGCCCGTCCGAGAGGCACGCATTCAGGATGCGGACCAGCCGGCCCTTCTCCTCGAACGTCTTGAACAGGGCCCGCATGCGGCCCAGGTCCTCGAACTCGGGCCGGTCGATGATGTTCGAGGCGCCCCCCAGGTAGACGTTGGGGCCGTCCTCGGTCACGTCGAAGGCCCGGCTGCCCACGGAGACCACCTTCTGGAGGAGCGAGTCGTACAGCGCCTTCTCCTCGCGCATCAGGTCGAGCAGCTTCTCCCGTATGGCGTCGAGCGTGAGGCCCCCGAAGTTCGCGTTCAGGTAGTTGGCACAGGCCTGCAGCTGCTCCTGGCTCAGGTCGTCCTGGACCTCGATCACGCGGTGCGTGACCAGGCCCGTGCGCGAGACCACGACCGCCAGGATGCGCGGGTGGGGCAGCTTCACGAGGTCGATGTGGCGGAGCGCGGTGCGGGACGTGTCAGGGACCAGCACGAAGCCGACGTGGTGCGAGAGCCTCGAGAGCAGCTGGGACGCCTGCTCCATGACCTGGCTGGGCGACCCGTCGCGGGGGCGCAGCTCCGACTCGATGGCCGCCGCCTCGCCCCGCCGGAGGGGCTCGTGGCTCATCAGGCTGTCCACGAAGACCCGGTACCCCTCGTCCGTGGGCCGGCGACCGGCGCTGGTGTGCGGGTGGTCCAGGTAGCCGAGCTTCTCCAGCTCCGCCATGACGTTGCGGAGGGTGGCCGAGGACATCGAGCGGTTCAGATGGCGCGCCAGGCTCTCCGACCCGACGGGCTCCCCGGTGGTGATGTGGATCTGGATGACCGACCGCAGGACGTCTTTCTGGCGCTCGTCCAGATGGCTCGTGTGCATGGCTTCTACAGGAAGCGGCGGTCCCGGGACAATCCTCTGCCGCTGTAAGGATTATAACCCGAAGGGGGTGACCCTCGACGTCCCGACCCGGCCCCCAGGCGTGGGGTCAGTCGTTGTCGATCTGGGCGCGCTGGAGGGTGCCGCTGTAGTCGATGTAGATCGACTTCCACTCGGAGAACACGTCGAGCGCCTGCACACAGGCCTCGCGGTGGCCGTTGCCGGTGTTCTTGGTGCCGCCGAAAGGCAGGTGCGTCTCGGCGCCGATCGTGGGCGCGTTCACGTAGAAGATCCCGGTGTACATGTCGCGCATGGCCCGGAAGGCCTTGTTGATGTCGCGGGTGTAGATGGCGGCGGAGAGCCCGTAGTCGACCGCGTTGCCGACCGCGATGGCCTCGTCGAGCGAGCCCACCGGGATCAGGCTCACCACGGGGCCGAAGACCTCCTCGCAGGAGATCCGCATCTTCGGGTCGCAGTCGCCGAAGACGGTCGGCTCGTGGAAGAAGCCCTTCGCGTGCGGCCCCTTGTCGAGACGGTGGCCGCCGGTCACCAGCTTCGCCCCCTCGTCCTGCGCGATCTGCACGTAGCTCTCGATCTTCTCGAGCTGTGGGCGGTTGATGACCGGGCCCATCTGCACGCTCTCGTCGAGGCCGTTGCCGACCTTGAGGGCCTTGGCGCGCGAGACGAAGCGGTCCGTGAACTCGCGGTAGACCTGCTTGTGGAGGATCACCCGGCTGGCCGCGGTGCAGCGCTGGCCCGTCGTGCCGAAGCCGCCCCAGACGGCGCCGTCGACCGCGAGGTCCAGGTCCGCGTCGTCCATGACCATGATCACGTTCTTGCCGCCCATCTCCAGGTGGCAGTGCTTGAACGCGGACGCGCAGGCCTCGGAGACCTTGCGCCCGGTCGCGGTCGAGCCCGTGAAGGACACGATGCCCACGTCCTTGTGGGTCATGAGCGGCGCGCCGGCCTCGGGGCCGCCGCCGGACACCATGTTCACGACGCCGGGGGGCAGGCCGGCCTCCTCCAGCGCCTTGATCAGGTTCACGGTGGACAGCGGCGTGTCCGGCGCGGGCTTGATGACGACCGTGTTCCCCAGGATCAAGGCCGGCATCATCTTCCAGGAGGGGATCGCCATCGGGAAGTTCCAGGGGGTGATCAGGCCGGCGATGCCCACCGGCATCCGGATGGACATCTGGAACTTGGCCACCATCTCGGACGGGGTGGTCTGGCCGAACTGGCGCCGGCCCTCGCCCGCCATGTAGTACGTCATGTCGATGGCTTCCTGGACGTCCCCGCGCGTCTCGGCCAGGACCTTGCCCATCTCGCGCGTGGCGTCGCGCGAGAACTCCTCCTTGCGCTTCACCAGGATCTCGGCCGCGCGGTAGAGGATCTCGCCCCGCTTGGGGGCGGGGAGGGCGCGCCAGCGGGGGAACGCTTCGCGCGCCGCGGCCACGGCCTTCTCGACGTCCTCGGCACCCGAGTCCGCGAACGTGCCGATCAGCTCGTCCTGGTCGGCGGGGTTGCGGTTCTCGGTGGTGCGCCCGGACGCGGCGGGCAGCCAGCGCCCGCCGATGAAGTTGCCGTGGGCCGGCGACTCGGTCACGAGTTGGCGGCCCGGTCCTTGCGATCGCTCCGGCCCGACATGTCGCTGTTCCCGCGGAAGACCGCGCCCTCGGCGATCACGATCTTGGGCGCGCGGATGTTGCCGATGAGCCGCCCGGTGGCCTGGATCTCGACGCGCGTGTGCGCCTCGCAGTCGCCCTGCATCTCGCCGCTCACCACCACCGACTGCGCCGACACGGTCGCCTTGACCTTGCCGCCCTGCCCGATGCGCAGCTCGCGGCCGATGCGGATCGAGCCCTCGACCGTGCCCTCGATGACGACGTCCTCGTCGCCGAGGATCTCGCCCTTGACCGTCGTGTTCGCTCCCAGCACGCACAGTGTGGGCGAGACGGTCCGCAGCGGCGCCGCCGCGGCCGGGCCCGAGGCGGGGTGATGGGACGCCGCGGGCGGAGGCCCGGGCGGCGTCATGGCTCGGGGCGGCGGCGCCGGCGCAGGCGGAGCGGCCGGATCCGCAGGCTTGTTGTCAGTGGGCTTGCCGAAGATTCCCATGGTACCTCCACACGGGCAATGTCATCCCGGGATTGCCCCGGTGGGGCTGGAGCGGGCGACGGGGTTCGAACCCGCGACACCGAGCTTGGGAAGCTCGTACTCTACCAGCTGAGCTACGCCCGCTCGCGTCAGACTGCAGGCATCATAACGACCCCCTGCAAGGTGGTCAAGCCAAACGACAAACGCCGTCGTCAGCCTCGGATGACGGAAAGCACCTCGTCGCGGCGACGGGCCATGTCCTCGGCGGTGTACGCCTCGAGGTTGAGGCGCAGCAGGGGCTCCGTGTTGGACGGCCGGACGTTGAAGTGCCAGTCGGGGTAGTCGACCGAGACGCCGTCCAGCTTCGTGATCTCGGCGTCCTGGTAGCGCTCCTCGATGCGCTTCATGGCGGCGGCCACGTCGGCGACCTTCGAGTTGACCTCGCCCGAGATGTGGTAGCGCTCGCGCAACGGGGCGAGGAGCTCGCTGAACTTCTTCCCGCTGACGCCCAGCATCTCCATGACCAGCAGGGCCGGGATCATCCCGTTGTCGGCGTACCAGTTGTCGCGGAAGTAGAAGTGGCCCGACACCTCGCCGCCGAAGGTCGCGTTCTCGTCGCGCATCCGCTTCTTGATGAAGGCGTGGCCCACGCGGTGCATGAGCGCCTTGCCGCCCGCCGCCTCCACGCGATCGCGCACGGCGCGCGAGGCGCGCACGTCGTAGACGATGCGCGCGCCGGGCTCCTTGCGGCAGAACTGCTCCCCCAGCAGCGCGGTGACGAAGTCGCCCGGCACGAACCGTCCGGTGTCGTCGATGAAGAAGCACCGGTCGGCGTCGCCGTCCCAGGCGATGCCCAGGTCCGCCTTCTCCTCGGGCACGCGCTTCATGATCGCGACGCGATTCTTCTCCTCCAGCGGGTCGGGCGGGTGGTTGGGGAAGGACCCGTCCAGCTCGAAGAACATCGGGACGACGTCCAGGGGGAGCCGGGGCATGATCGCCTTGGCCCCGACAGCGCCCATGCCGTTCCCGGTGTCCAGCACCGCCTTCAGGCGCGGCATCCGCCCGACGTCGATGAACGACAGGCAGTGCTTCGCGTAGTCCTCGCTCACCGCCTCGCTGCGGACGGCCGGTCCGACGTCGCCGGGGTCGTCCGCGAACCGGCCCGCGAGCAGCGCCTCCTTGATCTCCTTGATGCCGGCGTCGCCCGACAGCGCGAGCGCGCCCCGGCGCACCATCTTGACGCCGTTCCACTCCTTGGGATTGTGCGAGGCGGTGATGATGGCGCCGCCGTCCAGGTCGCGGCTGCCGACCATGTAGTACAGCATGTCGGTCCCGACCACGCCGATGTCGACGACCTCGCAACCCTGGCTGCGCACGCCCCTGATGAACCCGGCCGCGATCTCGGGCGACGAGGTGCGCATGTCGCGCCCGACCGCGATGCGCTTCGCACCCAGGTACTCGATGAACGCGCACCCGATGCGCCGCGCGATCTCGCCGTCCAGCTGGCCGGGGGTGAGGCCCCGCACGTCGTAGGCCTTGAAGATGGTGGGGTCGATGGTCGTCGTCATCTGCTCCCTTTCAGGCGGTGCGCGAGAAGTCGGTGATCTGCGTGCCCTCGCCCAGCACGGCGCCGGCTCCGACCGTGGCGTTGCGGCCGATGCGGACCGACGTCCCCACCAACGCGCCCTGGAGCGTCGCGCCCTCGCCGACCGATGTCCCGTCCCACACGACCGAGTCGGCCACGCGCGCGCCCGCCTCGATGGCCACCGCCCGGGTCAGCACCGCGTCCGGCCCGACGCGGGCGCCGGCCCGGACGTCGCAGCCCGGTCCCACGTAGAAGGGTGCGACCAGCTCGGCGCCTTCCTCGATCCGCGCCTCGGCATGGACCCAGCCTCCCTCGCGCGCCGAGCCGTGGAGCGCGACGGGGAAGCGCCCGCCGAGGATGTCACGGTGGACCTGGAGGTACTTCTCCGGCGTGCCGATGTCGATCCAGTAGCCGCGGTGCACGAAGGCGCCCACGTGGTCGCCGCGCTCGAGCAGGCCGGGGAAGAAGCCCCGCTCGATCGAGTAGTTGGTGCCGGCGGGCATGAGCTCGATCGAAGACGTGTCCAGCACGTAGATCCCTGCGTTGATGGTATCCGTGGTGATCTGCGAGGGTTGGGGTTTCTCGATGAATCGCCGGACGCGCCCTTGGGGGTCGGTCTCGACCAGCCCGTAGGCCGCGGGGTTGGGGACGGGGGTGAGGACGAGGGTGGCGCGCGCGCCGCTCGCACGGTGCCGCTCCACGACCGCGGGCAAATCCACGTCCGTGAGCACGTCCCCGTTGAAGACGATGGTAGTGTCGTCGAGGAAGGACAGGGCGTTCCGCACGGCGCCGCCGGTGCCGAGCGGGCTCTCCTCCACGGCGTAGTGGATGCGCCGCCCGATGGCCTCGCCGTCGCCGAACACGCGGCGGACGCGGTCGGGCTGGTATGCGATCGAGAAGACGACCTCGGTCACTCCGACGCGGGAGAGCAGGTCGAGCTGGTGGGTCAGGAACGGCCGGTCCACGACCGGCACGACCGGCTTGGGTAGCGTGAGCGTCAGCGGCCGCAGCCGCGTGCCTTCTCCGCCGGCCAGGATGACAGCCTTCATGTGAGCAGCAAACCTCCCTTGGCGGAGCGGGATCATACACCGGCCGGACGGGGGGACGGAGCCTCCGATCGGCGCTATCTGGCTTGGATTCAACGGGTTTGAGGAAGACCCATCGTTGACACCGGGAGCGGACATCGCGTATAGTCCGTCGCTTCGGCAACAGTGCGAGTCGCGGTCTAACGCGGAGGAGTCCTGAACGTGCAGGTGGCACAAGAGCTGTCCGAGAAGATCAGCCGGCGGGAGGCCCGCGTGGGCATCCTGGGGCTGGGGTACGTCGGCCTGCCGCTCGCGGTGGAGTTC
Source organism: Vicinamibacteria bacterium (assembly GCA_025923995.1). Taxonomy (GTDB): domain Bacteria; phylum Acidobacteriota; class Vicinamibacteria; order Fen-336; family Fen-336; genus JAICEW01. Next base: position 9,810 of record JAICEW010000107.1, read on the forward strand.
GCGTCGGCCGGGCTGCCCGTCGTGGGACTGGACCTCGACACGCGCAAGGTCGAGGCCGTGAACGCGGGCAGGTCCTACATCAAGGACGTCGACCAGGAGCGCCTCGCCGGGCTGGTCAAGAACGGCACCCTCGGCGCGTCGTCGGATCTCGACGAGCTCGGCCGCTGTGACGCGATCATCATCTGCGTGCCCACGCCGCTCAGCAAGACAAAGGATCCCGACCTCTCGATGGTCGTGGAGTCGGCCAAGGCCATCGCGGCCCGCCTGCGTCCGGGCCAGCTGGTGATCCTGGAGAGCACGACCTACCCCGGCACGACCGACGAGCTGGTGCACCCGCTGATGGAGGAGCGCGGGTTCAAGGTGGGCGAGCAGTTCTTCCTGGCCTTCTCGCCCGAGCGCGTCGACCCGGGCAACCCGCGGTTCAACACGCGCAACACGCCGAAGATCGTGGGCGGCCTCACGCCCACCTGCACCCGGATGGCGGAGGCCCTCTACAAGTACGCCGTGGACACCATCATCCCCGTGTCCTCGCCCCGCGCCGCCGAGATGGTGAAGCTGCTGGAGAACACGTTCCGCAGCGTCAACATCGGCCTCGTGAACGAGGTCGCGCTGATGTGCGCGCGGCTGGGCGTGAACGTCTGGGAGGTGATCGACGCCGCGGCCAGCAAGCCGTTCGGCTTCATGCCGTTCTACCCGGGCCCGGGCCTGGGCGGCCACTGCATCCCGATCGATCCCTTCTACCTCTCCTGGAAGCTCAAGACCCTCAACTACCGGGCGCGCTTCATCGAGCTGGCGGGCGAGATCAACTCCGAGATGCCCGAGTACGTGTGTGCGCGCGCGGCCGACGCGCTGAACGACCGCGAGAAGAGCGTGAAGGGCAGCCGCATCCTGGTGCTGGGCGTCACGTACAAGAAGGACATCGAGGACGTGCGCGAGTCGCCTGCCCTCGACATCATCCGCATCCTGGAGAAGCGCGGGGCCCGCATCTCCTACCACGATCCCTTCGTGCCCAAGCTGGACATGGAGGAGCTGAGCCTCCAGTCGCAGGACCTGATGCCCGCCGTCAAGGAGGCGGACCTGGTGCTGATCGTGACGGACCACAGCGCGTTCCCGTACCCCCAGATCGTGGAGGCCGCGCGGGTCGTGCTCGACACGCGCAACGCGACGCGGGGCCTGCGCTCGGAGAAGGTCCTGAAGATCTGACGTCCGAGCAGAGGTCGGCCGCCTTGAACCTGCCGAACGCGCTCACGCTGCTTCGCATCTTCCTGGTGCCGGTCCTGGTGGTGGTGCTGCTCACGCGCGCCCGCCACGGGGGCCTGCTGCTGGGCGCGGCCATCTTCGGGATCGGCGTGCTGACCGACTACCTGGACGGGTACTTCGCCCGCAGGCGCAACCAGGTCACGCGGCTGGGGATCCTGCTCGATCCGCTGGCCGACAAGCTGCTGACGGCAGCCGCGTTCCTCTCGCTGGTCGAGCTCGACGCCGTCCCCGCGTGGATGGTGATGATCATCCTGGGCCGGGAGTTCGTCGTGACGGGGCTGCGCAACGTCGCGGCCGGACGCGGCGTGCTGATCCCGGCGTCACCGCTGGGGAAGGGGAAGATGGTCGCGCAGGTGGTGGCGATCTTCCTGCTGCTGTTCGGGCTCGAGTACCCCGTGCTGCGGCTGCCGGCGCTGGTGGTGCTGTGGATCGTCGTCCTGCTGGCGGCGGTCTCCGGCATCGACTACTTCCGCCGGTACTGGAAGGAGACGGCGCGGGCGGGGCAGCAGCGGCCCGGGCTGGAGACGCCGCCGGAATGAGAAAGGGCCCGGCGCGAGGCCGGGCCCTTTGGAGCCGGGGACGGCGCGACCGAGGCTACTGCACCTCGACGCGGTCGCCGGCCATGATGTGGTCGCTGCTCGAGAGGATGCGGGCCGTGGCCGTGTTCTCGCGCACCGACACCACCGCCAGCTCTCCGAGCACGTTGCGTGAGGTGGGCACCGACGGGTACATGATCTTGTACACGGTGAGGATGGTGCCGGGCGCCAGGCCATCGGCGGTGCCGAGGTCGATGGACACCACCTGTCCCTGGGCCGCGATCATCGAGTCCTCGGCGATGTCGACCACGTACCCGCCCGCCTTGCCGGACGGGGGCGAGAGGCGCGTGGCCGCCGGGCGGCGCAGGATGAGCGGCACGCTGGCCTTCTCGTAGGGCTTCGCGTAGTCGCCGACGTGCATGTCGATGCAGGCCCGCTCCACCACGGCGGTCGCGCTGTTCTCCTGCACCAGGATCACGCGCACCCAGCCGGTGGGCTCCACCTTGCGGCCTATGCTGCGCCCCGAGTCCGGGTGCTTCACCTCGTACGCCTCGTGATGGAGCATGTACACGTCGCCGGCCTTCACGCCCGCGTTGCTGCCCTTTCCGAGGTACACGATGTCGCGGTCGGCGAAGGCCAGCTTGGTCGAGCCCTGCTCGGAGCCGATCACCATCAGGCTCTGGTCCTCGCCGTCGGAGACGACGTAGTGCGAGCACTGCAGCGCCATCTCCTCGATGGCGGGGTACAGCACGTCGCCGCCGGCCGTCGTCACCTGGCCGGGCATCCCTTCCTCGGTCGGCTCGTTGCTCACCGCGCCGGCCTCGCCGGCCCGGTCCGTCACGAGCGCGACCTCGGGGAGGATGAGCGGATCACCCGGGTAGATCCAGTGGGCGTCCGTGATGTAGCGGTTCTGGTCCCAGATCTGCGGCCACAGGAAAGGGTTGCCGAGGAACTTGGCGGAGAGGTCCCAGAGCGTGTCGCCGCGAACGATGATGTAGTAGGCGGCGCCCTCGGGAATGGTCTCCGGATACTTGTAGCGTGACCAGTGCTGGGGGATGGTCGCCGGTCCCCGGAGCAGCTCGCCGCCAGAGGACGCAGGGCGGGCGGTGGTCGTCTGAGCCGCCTCCTGGGCGTCCGCTTGGGCAAGGGCGAGGCACAGTGCGGTCATGCCGCACAACACTCTCGTGGCCTTCACGCGTAACCTCCTGGACGGGCCAGCTGCCGTCTCGTTAAGTCCCACTGCGAGCGTGACTTCGAGGCATCCGATCCCCGGGACCGTTCGCTCGCGAACGCCGGAATTTTGGCGGATGCTAGCAGTAAATCTGGAATGTCGTCAAGAGGTTTCTTGCAGAATCTAACGTGACACTTGAGCTTATCGCGAGCCGCCGCTGGAAGGCGTCGGTGTCGGTGACGGGCTCGCATCGGGCGCAGGGGGAGGGGGAGCCACCGCCGCGTCGCACTCGAACTTCTTCGCCTGTTCGAGGTGCTCACTCGTCGGGAACTCCGCCTGCAGCCGGGCAAGGAGGGGTTGCGCTTCGGCGCCGCGCCCCGCGTTGCAGAGGCACTCCGACAGGCGGTAGAGCACCTCGTCGAGATGCTCGTAGTCCGGGTAGTCGTTCAGGATGCCTTCGTACCTCGTGATCGCCGCCCGGCAGGCCTGCCGCGTGCGCTGGTAGAAGAACCCGGCGAGGTACTCGGCGCGCGCGAGGCTCTGGCGCGTCTCCCGGATCCGGGTGCGGGCCTCCTCCGCCTTCTCGGAGTTCGGGTACAGGTCGAGCAGCTTCTTGTACTCCTCGAGCGCCTCCTCGGTGGCGGTCTGGTCGCGGTCGGGGCCGTTCTTCTGCTTGAAGAACCCCTCGGCCACCTGGAACTGCGCGTAGTCGCTGCGGGGGTGGGAGGGGTAGAACGTGAGGAACTCGCGGTAGGCGGAGACGGCGAGGATGTAGTTCCCCGTGCCTCCCTCCTCGAAGTAGCTGTCGCCCAGGCCCAGCCGGGCGGCCGGGCCGAACTGGCTTTGCGGGAAGCCCTCGATGATCCGCTTGTAGTGCTGCCGGGCGTTCTCCCACTGGCGTTTCTCGGCGGCCTTCTGGGCGGCCTCCCAGATGACCTGGTCGGAGTTGCTCGACAGGGTGGCGATGTCCACCTGCTTGCTCGCGCAAGCGGGGCCGAGGAGCGCCAGGAGCAGGACCAGGCGCGATCTCACGCGAGTCCCTTGATCCATTCCCATTCGGCGGCCAGCCCCTCGCGCAGGCTCACGGTGGACTTGAAGCCGAGATCCTGCCGGGCCGCGGTGGTATCCGCGAAGGTGTCCCTCATGTCGCCCTTCTGGGCCTCCTCGTGGACGATCTCCACCCGCCGGCCGGCCACCTCCTGCACCATCTCCAGCACGTCCAGCAGGGCGATCCTCTCCCCACCCCCAACGTTGTAGACGCAGCCGGGCCGTCCGGAGTCGCCGGCGGCGCGCGTCGCCGCCACGATGTCCTTGATGAAGGTGAAGTCCCGGGTCTGGAGGCCGTCCCCGTAGACGCGGATGGTCCCGCCGTCGCGGCAGGTCTTCAGGAACTTGTGGAAGGCCATGTCGGGCCGCTGGCGCGGGCCGTAGACGGTGAAGTAGCGCAGGCTCACCGTCGGCAGGCCGTGGTTCTTCTCGTAGAGCAGGCACAGGTTCTCGGCGGCCAGCTTGGTCACGCCGTAGGGGGAGAGCGGGCGGCAGACCCCGTCCTCCTGGAGCGGCAGGGTGGGGGCGTCGCCGTAGACCGAGGACGAGGAGGCGTACACCACGCGTGGAACGCCGGCCTGCAGGGCCGCTTCCAGGAGGCGCTGCGTGGCCAGCACGTTGTGGTCGGTGTAGCCCGCGAACTCGCGGCCCCAGGACGCGCGCACGCCCGCCTGGGCCGCCAGGTGGTAGACCTGGCCGACGCCGTCCAGCATCGGCGCCAGGTCCAGGTCCTGCAGTCGTCCCTCCACGAACGAGAAGCGCTCGGTCGCGCGCGGGCCCGCGAGGTTGCGCTCCTTCTGGGCGCGGGGGTAGTAGTCGACGAACGCGTCCACGCCGACCACCTCGTGGCCGTCGGCGAGCAGGCTCTCGGTCAGGTGGGAACCGATGAACCCGGCCGCGCCGGTGACGAGCACCTTCATCCGAGCCTCCTCCGGAGGTCCTCCGGCAGCCGGCGGGGCCGCCCCTCGCGGTCGACGGCGGCGTGCGCCGTCGATCCGGTCGCGAGCGGGGAGTCGTTCCCCTCGCGGTGGACCTCGTAGTCGAACACGATGCGCGCGCCACCGAGCTTCGTGAGGCGCGTGCGGATCTCGAGCAAGTCGTCGTAGCGCGCCGGCTGCAGGTAGCGGGCGCTGGCCTCGATGACCGGCAGGCGCAGCCCGTCCTCCTCCAGCTCGCGGTACGTGCAGCCGAGGTGGCGCAGCAGGTCGGTACGGCCGACCTCGAACCAGGCGAAATACTGGCCGTGCCAGGCCATGCCCATCTGGTCGGTCTCGGCGTAGCGCACGCGCACGGTGGAGGTGGACCAGCTCACGACCGGCCCGCCTGCAGCAGCCGGCGGGCGGCCGCTTCGGGGTCCGCCTGGCCGAACACCGCGTTGCCGGCGACGACGACCGACGCGCCCGCATCCACGACGGCGCGCACGTTCGTCTCGTCGATGCCGCCGTCCACCTCGATCCGGGCGGCCAGGCCGCGGCGCCGGATCTCGCCGGCCAGGCGCTCGACCTTGCCCAGGCTGCCCGGCAGGAAGCCTTGCCCGCTGAACCCGGGGTTCACGGACATCACGAGGACGTAGTCGAGCTCCGGCAGGATCTCATCGAGCGCGCCCAGCGGCGTCGACGGGTTGAGCGCGACGCCCGCCTGCAGGCCACGCGACCTCACGTGCGCGACGGCGCGCTGCAGGTGGGGCAGCGCCTCCACGTGCAGGCTGATCCAGGACGCGCCCGCGTCGGCGAACGCGTCCAGGTACCGCTCCGCGTTCTCGATCATCAGGTGGCAGTCGAGCGGAAGCGAGGTCACCTTGCGCAGCGCCTTCACCACCGGCGGCCCGATCGTGATGTTGGGCACGAAGTGCCCGTCCATCACGTCGACGTGGACGACCGTGGCCCCGCCGCGCTCCGCGAGTGCGACCTGCTCGGCCAGCCGGCCGAAGTCCGCCGAGAGGATCGAGGGGGCCAGGATCACGGCTCGACCTTGCTGATCTCCAGCGAGATCTGCCCCTGCGGGCTCACCTTGTGGCCGGCGGGCGGGACCTGGCGGAGCACCACGCCCGGCCCCACGCCGGAGTAGGTGCGGTAGCGCACCTCCGCCACCTTGAGGCCGGCCAGCCGCAGCGCGTCCAGCACCTCTCCCGCCTTCTTGCCGATGAGGTCGGGCATCACGTAGTCGCGGTTTCGCGGCCCGAGGCTGACGAGCAGCGACGCGCCGTCGCCCGCCAGCGAGTCGGTCTCGCCGGGCACGGGGTGCTGCTGCAGGATCGTCCCTTCCGCCGCGCCATCGCTCACCTCGACCACGCGTCCCACCGGCACCTGCGCCTGCTCCAGGCTGAGCCGTCCGCTGCGGAGGCTCTCGCCTTCCACCGGCGGAACCGTCAGCCGGCGCGGGCCGAGGCTCACCCAGACCCGGATCGTCCGCTGCGTCTTGAGCGTCGACCCCGGCCCCGGCTCCTGGCTCATGATGCGGTCCGCCGGGATCCGGGGATCGTTCCGGCGGCCCTCGACGCGCAACAGCAGCCCCTGCCGGGCCGCGAGGACCCCGGCCTCCGGGATACGCTTCTCCAACAGGGTCGGGACCGTCACTTCCTGGGAAGTGAGGACCACGCGCATGGTGGTCAGCGCGCTGATGCCCGCCGTGGCCGCCAGCCCCAGGGCCAGCAGGCCGTACTTCATCAGGAGGACGGCGACTCGTTTGACGCTCAAGATGCCGCCTCGCCCGAGAGCCCGAAGGCGGAGCGGAAGACTATCACAAAGGGATGGTAACGCCTCCCCGCGTCGCGCTCAGCGGACGAGCACGGCCGCGAAGAACGCGTCGCCGCCGTGCACCTCCGGACGGGTCCGGGCGTACGGACCGTCCGCGAAGGGGCGAGCCCAGTCGGGCAGCGGCTGGAGGGCGAACTCCGGATGGCGGGACAGGAAGGCGGTCACCACGTGCTCGTTCTCCTCGGGCTCGGAGGAGCAGGTGGCGTAGACCAGGCGCCCTCCCGCTCGCGCCAGCGGCGCCAACGACTCGAGCAGCGCGCTCTGCCGCCTCGACTGCCGGGGAAGGTCGCCGGGCTGCAGGCGCCACCGGATGTCGGGATGGCGCGCGATCGTACCCAGGCCGGTGCACGGCGCGTCCAGCAGCACGGTATCGAAGGGCGTGACGAACGGAGGCTGCCGCGCGTCCCCGCCGACGAGACGCACCGTCGCATCCCAGCGTGCGACGAGTGCGGCCATGGTTCGCAGGCGAGGGAGCGAGCGCTCGGCCGCGACCACGGTTCCCCATTCGCCCACGACGTCCGCGATGAGCATCGCCTTGCCGCCCGGAGCCGCACACGCGTCGAGGATGCTGCCGGGCCGGGCCGCCAGCCGACCGACGAGCTGCGAGCCCTGGTCCTGCAGGTGGATCACGCCTTGAGACGCCAGTTCGGCGGGACGCCCGGAACGAGCCTGCCAGGCGCCAGGGACGGTGAGGAGCTCCGGGTCCAGGCCGGCGTCGCGAGCGTGCTGCTCCGCTTCGGCACGGCGGGGGTTGAAGCGGAAGACCGCGGGTGGCTCGGCCAGGCAGGCACGGGCCCGCGCCACAGCGATTTCGGGACCAAGTCGCTCCAGCCATCGCTCGGCCAGCCACGCGGGGAGCGATCCTGCCGTTGTGAGCCACGCTCGGGGGTCCGTGGCCGGATCCGGCTCGGGCGGTGCGCCCTCGCGGACCAGCCGGCGCAGCACCGCGTTCACGAGGCCGGTCGCGCGGGGTGCGAGGCCGCGCACGGACTCGACGGCCTCCGACACCGCGGCCCGGTCCGGCACGCGCAGGTGGAGGACCTGGTGGGCCCCGAGCCGCAGCGCGGCGCGCACGGGGGGATCGAGCCGCTCGAGCCCGGTCGCGACGAGCGGCGCGAGGGCCGCGTCGATCGCACCGCGCCGGCGCAGGGTCCCGAGGACCAGCTCGTGCAGGAACGCGCGGTCGCGCGGGTCGAGCGCCTCCGCGTCCGCCGCGGCCAGGCGATCGGCGAGCGTCGGGCCCGGTCCCTCCACGTCCAGCAGGACCTGAAGCGCGATCCGTCGCGAGGCCGTTGCCACGTCGAGCGTCAGCCCAGTCGCAGGCCAGGGGCCGGACGCGCACCCGAGGCGAAGGCCGCGGCGGACATCGCCTTGCGGCTCTCCGGCTGCACCTCGAGCAGCAGCAGGCGCGAGCCCTCTCCGCACGCGACGTGAAGCCCTTCGCGGTCGACCGCGACGAGCGTGCCGGGCGCCTCGCCCCCGCCGGGCTCGACGCGCGCGCGCAGGATGCGGAGTCCGCGGCCGGCGAGGGTCGTGGTGGCCCCGGGCCAGGCGTGGAACCCGCGCACGCGGCGCTCGATCGCGACGGCCGGGAGCGTCCAGTCGATGAGGCCGTCCTCCTTGCGGATGATCGGCGCGTGCGTCGCGCGCTCGTGGTCCTGCGGAGTCGGGTGGACGGTGCCGTTCGAGAGACCCTCGAGCGTCTCGACCAGGAGCGAGCCGCCGAGGACCGCGAGGCGCGCCTCCAGCTCTTCGGCGGTCTCGTCCTCACCGATGGGCGTGGCGCGCGCGAGGAGCGTGGGACCGGTGTCGAGCCCGGCGTCGATGAGCATGGTCGTGACGCCGGTCTCCGCCTCGCCGTTCACGATGGCCCACTGCACGGGCGCGGCCCCGCGGTAGCGCGGGAGCAGCGAGCCGTGCACGTTGACGGTGCGCCGCGGAGGGATCTCGATGACGCTCGTGGGCAGGATCTGGCCGTAGGCCACCACCACCTGGATCTCGGGCGCCAGCGCGCGCAGGGCCTCCTGCGCGGCCGGCTCCTTGACCCGGCGCGGCTGGAGCACCGCGAGGCCGTGCGCGAGGGCCACGGGCTTGAGCGGGGGAGGCGCCATCGCCCGGCCGCGCCCCTTCTCCTTGTCCGGCTGCGTGACGACCGCGGCCACCTCGTGGCCGGCCCCGAGCAGCGCCTCCAGGCTGGGGATCGCGAACGCGCCGCTGCCGAGGAAGACGACTCTCATTCGTCCCAGTCGTCGTTGCGTGCGCGCTTGCGCAGCTTGCGCTTCAGCAGGTCGCGCTTGAGCGGAGTGAGGCGGTCCACGAACAGCAGCCCGTCGAGGTGGTCGATCTCGTGGCAGAAGGCGCGCGCCAGCAGCTCGGTGCCGGTGTACACGCGCTCCTTGCCCTCCAGGTCCAGCCCCTTCACCGTGACCCGCGCCGGTCGCACGGGCGACCCGCCGTAGCCGGGGACCGAGAGGCAGCCCTCGTCGTGGCGCTGCTCGCCCTCCTTCTC
>JAICEW010000108.1 GCA_025923995.1 Vicinamibacteria bacterium
ACGGACGGCTGCTGCTGTTGCTCTCGACCGACGACAAGGCGGAGCCTCGCTTCCAGATCAGCGACACCAGCCTCGACTCGCAGCAGGTGTTCGGCATCGACGTGGACGGCTGGAAGCCGGATACGGCCGCGACGTTCCCCGCGGACGTGGTCGGCTATCCCGTGAAGAGCCTGGCGCTCGTCCCACCGGGCACGTACAACGTCCAGGCGCTCCTGCACCGCTACGAGACCTTCAAGCGGTCCGACGGGCACACCGTGAAGCTGCCGATGGACCGGGGCGAGGGCCAGCAGTGGAGCCGCGCGCCCGGGAACCTCTACAGCACGCCCCGCAAGATCAAGGTCGACCCGGCCGGCGCGCCCATCCAGCTCACGCTCGACCAGGCCATCCCCGAGATCAAGCCGCCCGCGGACACCCGGTACGTGAAGCACGAGAAGATCCGCAGCGAGCGGTTGTCGAAGTTCTGGGGACGCGACATGTACCTGGGCGCGCACGTGCTGCTGCCCGAGGGATGGGAGACGCACCCGCAGGCGAAGTACCCGCTGGTCATCAACCACGGGCACTTCCCCGCCGACTTCGGCGGCTTCCGTCCCGATCCGCCCGACCCGAACCTCAAGTGCGAGTACTCCGACCGCTTCCACCTCGACTGCTACAACCGGATCGTCCAGGAGCACGCGCACCAGTTCTACAAGGAGTGGACGGGGCCGGGCTTCCCGCGCGTGCTGCTGGTCGAGATCCAGCACGCGAACCCGTACTACGACGACTCGTACGCGGTGAACTCCGCGAACATCGGCCCCTATGGCGACGCGATCGTGCACGAGCTGATCCCGTACCTGGAGAAGAAGTACCGCGGGCTGGGAGCCGGCTGGGCGCGCTTCATGTACGGCGGGTCCACCGGCGGCTGGGAGGCGATGGCCGCGCAGGTCTTCTACCCCGACGAGTTCAACGGCGCCTTCATCGCGTGTCCGGATCCGATCGACTTCCGCGCCTACACGGTCGTGGACATCTACAAGGACCCCAACGCGTACTGGTTCGAGGGGGCTTGGAAGAAGGTGGAGCGGCCGGGGCATCGCGACTACCTGGGCCACCTGTCGTCGACGCTCGAGCAGATCAACCGCATGGAGTCGGTGCTGGGCAGCAAGGGCCGCTCGGGCGGGCAGTGGGACGTCTGGGAGGCCGTGTACTCCCCGGTGGGCGCGGACGGCTATCCGCAGCGGTTGTGGGACAGGCAGACCGGCGTCATCGACAAGGCGGTCGCGGAGAAGTGGAAGGACTACGACCTCATGCACATCGTCCGCCGCGACTGGGAGAAGGGCCTGGGCGACAAGCTGCGCGGCAAGCTCTTCCTCTACGTCGGGGACATGGACAACTACTACCTCAACAACGCGGTCTACCTGGCCGAGGACTTCCTGAAGCAGACCAGGAACCCGCCCTACGAGGGCGAGGTCGCGTACGGAGACCGGGCCGAGCACTGCTGGAACGGTGACCCCACGCGCAGCAACGCGTACTCGCGCCTGCGCTACCACCAGATGTTCATCCCCAGGATCGTGGAGCGCATCGGCAAGTCCGCGCCGGCGGGAGCGGACGTCAGCAGCTGGAAGTACTAGCGGAGGCCCATCCGCCGGAGCAGATCGTCGAACCTGGGATCGGCGCGCAGGGCGGCCAGGGGCGCCTGCGCGAGGCGGATGAAGCCGACTTCGCCCACCTGGATCGAGACGAGCGCCGGGTCCTTGGCCGCGCAGGCCCGGTCCAGCAGCGCGAAGGCTCGATCGTTCTCGGCCAGGGCCGCGTGGATCATGGCCGGCAGCACCGGCGAGACGTACTGGCGTGCCGACTCGGCGTCGAGTTCCTCCAGCAGCCGGCGCGCCTCGCGCTCGTCGCCGCTCGCGGCCTGGACGACGGCCAGGCTGCTCAGGGCCCACGGGCCTTCGAACTCGAGACCGCGGGCGCGCAGCAGGTGCACCAGGCCCGGGTCGCGGCGCCCGCGATCGAAGTGGAAGCGCGCCACATCCAGGTGCGTCAAGGCCTGGTCCGGCTCCAGCTCGAGAGTACGGCTCCACTGGGCCAGGGCCGCTTTCTCGTCGCCGGCGGCGGCGAGGTCGCGGGCAACCGGACGGTTGACGAGGACGTTGAGGGGATCCAGCTCGAGCGCTCGCCGGCGGTGGGCCACGCTCTCGGCCAGGCGTCCACGGGCCCGCAGGTTCCACCCGTACCAGAGGTGGCTGACCATGGAGCTCGGGTCCAGCTCGATCGCGCGGCGGAACTCGGCCTCTGCCCCCTCCCAATCCCACTCGATCGTACGTGCGGCCCCGAGAGCGGCGCGGGCCTCCGCCAGCCCGGGGTCCAGCTCCAGCGCCTTGAGCCCGGCGGCCTTCTGCTCGGCGAGCCCGGTTCCGGGCGGAACGTAGCCGTAGACCTGACGCGGGCCAAGGGTCAGGGCCAGACCGGCGTGGGCGAGGGCGAAGTCCGGATCGGCGGCGATGGCCTTCCGGAAGTGCACGAGCGCGCGGTCGAGCGCCAGGTCCGTCCGCTGGTTCCACACGTGCCGGCCGAGGAGGTAGGCATCGTAGGCATCCGGCTTCACGGCGCGGGCAGACATCAGCCGCCGTCTCTCCCTGGCGCCGACCGTGACGCGGACGGCCTCGGCGATCGCCCGCGCCAGCTCGCCCTGCAGCGCGAGCACGTCCTCCAGCCTGCGTTCGTAGATGTCGGCCCAGAGGTTGCGCTCGGTGGAGGCCTGGACGAGCTGGGCGGAGATCCGCACACGCCCGCCCGAGCGGACGACCGAGCCCACCACCACTCCCTCGACGCCCAGCTCCCGCGCGATCTCCGGAAGAGGCTTGGTGCTGTCCTTGTAGCGCATGACCGACTGCCGGGAGATCACGCGCAGGGCCGGCAGGGACGCGAGGTTGGTGATGAGCGCGTCCGTCATCCCGTCGCTGAAGTAGTCCTGCTCGGGGTCTCCGGTCAGGTTGGCGAGCGGCAGCACCGCCAGTGAACGGATGGCGGGGTGGTCCGAGGTGTCCGCGTTCCGCCGCAGCGCCGCGGTGAGCGAGGCCACCAGCGCCGCGGCGGCCAGCGCGCCGGCGAGCCACACCGTCCGACCGCGGCCGGGTCCCCTCCGCGCTGTCGTCTCCGGTGCGCGCGGCTCCGGGATCTCCGCGGCCGCCCTCGGCTCGACCGCGTGGACCTCCGCCAGGAACCGGTACCCGCGCTTGGGCACCGTCTCCACGAAGCGCGGAGACGTGGCCGAGTCGCCCAGTGCCTGGCGGATCTTGTTGACGGCCACGTTCAGCCCGGTATCGAACTCCACGAACGTGTCGTCCGACCACATCGCCCGCCGCAGCTCCTCGCGGGTCACCACATCGCCCGGACGGCTGACGAGGAGCGAGAGGACCTGGGCCGGCTGGTCCTGGAGGGACACGCGCTGACCCCCGCGTCGCAGCTCGCCCGTGGAGCGGTCGAGCTCGAAGGTGCCGAATCGGACGACGCCCGTCGGCCCACGTTCCGCCGTCGGGTCGCGCCGGACGTCCCCGATGAATCGGTATCCGCGCGTCGGCACCGTCTCCAGGTAGCGGGGCTCGTCCGCCACGTCGCCCAGCGCCTTGCGCAGCTGCGCGATCACGCGCGTCATCGAACCCTCGCTCACGGCCGTGTCCGTCCAGACGGCGTCCAGCAGCTCCTGTTTCTCGACCAGCCGGCCCGGGTTCTCGACCAGGTAGGTCAGGAGGTCGATGGCCTTGGGCTCCAGCGCGACCGGTTGCCCGGCTTTCAAGACCCGGAAGGCGTCGGGCTCGACGCGCACGTCGTCGAACTCGTAAGCGGGTCTCATCGGGAGGGCTGGACCGAACCTTCGATGCTACTCGCCGGAGCGGAGCCAGGTCCAGGCGGCTTCATCATCAGGTCCCGCCGCAGCGGTGGCCTCGCCACCCGCGGCCGCGCCCGTGCGGGTGCGCCTCTAGTCGGCGAGCGCGAACAGCAGCAGCAGCGTGCGCTGCTGCTCGCTGAAGTTGTTGTCGGAGACCACGTAGAACAGCGTCCGGCCCTCGGCGTCGGCCCGGGAGTTGATGCCCTCGAAGTTGTCGAGGGTGAGCGGGGGCTTGAGGTCGGCCAGGATCTCGCCCTCGAGCTTGGCGCCCTTGCGCAGCTGCTCCGTGCGCACGTGCGCGATGCGGATGCCCGTGATGCCGCGGTTGGGGTTGTACGCCCGCTCCAGCACGGCCAGGTCGTCGTTGGGCATGACCGCGGCATCCGAGGGACGGAACGCGCCCTGGAACTTGTAGCCGATCGGCCACCAGCCCGCGCCTCCGCCCAGCCATCCGCGCACCGCGTCCTTGTCGATCCAGTACTCGGTGAGCGCGAACAGCCGGCCGTCCCACAGCGATCCCAGCGCCTCGATCCCGCCGTTCGGTGGCGCCTTGTACAGGTTGTTGGGGACGCGCATCGGCCAGGGCTTGCCGTCGAGCGGGTTCTCCGCCGCCGGGTATTTCCACAGGCGATGCGACCGCTCGAACCCCACGATCATCGAACCGTCGGGCAGGCGGGCCAGCGACTCCGCGTCCTGGAACTCCTTGGTGGCCAGGGGCCGGCCGGCCGGCGTGTGCAGCAGGCCGATCCGCGCGTCCTTGATCTGCTTGAGCCAACCGCGCTCGTCGTACTCGATGCCGGCCGTCAACCAGCCGCCCTGGTCCGTCACGGCCGTGAGGCGGGAGCCGTCGCCGCTCACCGACAATGCCGACAGCCCGCCGAAGCGCTTGTCGTCCGACGTGAGGTGCAGGCCGCCGCGGTACTCGAGCTTGCCCACCCGCGTCACCGCGGGGTCGCTCGGATCGAGCGGCACGGCGGTGCTGCGGACGGCGATCGAATCGCCCCCCGTGCCCTCCTGGCCGGTTGCGAGCGTCGTGAAGAGGAGGAGGAAGAGGCAGGCGGGCATTCGTCGCATGAAGCCCCCGAGGTTGGTGGAGAACCGTTCGGAAGTCAACCCGCGACACCCCCCAGCATCTCACGCCCCGTGCGCCCTTTGTCGACCATTTATCGATCGGTCGCCACGCGCCTGCAGCTACAATCGCTCCTTCCGGGAACCGACAACCGTACCCCGACGGAAAGGAGTCCGCCATGAAACAGGTCCGTTGGCTGGCCGCGCTGGGCGCGGTCCTGGCCCTGTCGTCCGGGACGTCTACGCGCGCGAGCGCCGGGGGGCAGTCGTTCCACTACGTCGAGGAGTCCGCGCGGCTGGGGCCCGACCTGAGCCCGGTCGGCACCTCCACGACCGACGTGAACCTGGTGGACGTCGACGCCGACGGCGACCTCGACATCTACCTGGCGGAAGGCACCGACACCATCGCCGGGAGGCCCGACCGCCTGCTCGTCAACGACGGCGACGGCGTGTTCACGGACGAGACCGCGCTGCGTCTGCCGCCCCCCAACAACCAGAACAGCGCCACCGCGGACTTCGGCGACGTGGACGGCGACGGCGATCGGGACGCCATCGTCGCCGGCGTGCTGGGCGAGGACCTGCTGCTCAACGACGGCGCGGGCTTCTTCACGCTCGCGAACGGCCAGATCCCGCCGCCGATCGTGATCCCGCCGCTCAACCGCTTCGACATCTCCGCCGACGTGCGGCTCGTGGACATCGACGGCGACTCGGACCTGGACGCGCTCGTCTCGAACGAGAACCCGTTCAACCCTTCGCCGACCGGCGGCGACCAGAACCGCATCTGGATGAACGACGGCGGCGGCGTGTTCACGGACGAGACCGCGGCCCGGCTGCCCGCGGCCAACGACCAGACGGGCGCGATGCTTCCGGGGGACATCGACGCCGACGGCGACCTCGACGTCGTGGTGCTGAACCGCGGCCAGGACTTCGTCCTCGTCAACGACGGCACCGCGCACTTCACCAACCAGACCGCGGCCCGCTTCCCGGTCACCACCGACTCCTCGCGCGGCGGCGCCCTGGCGGACCTGGACGGGGACGGCGACCTGGACCTCGTGGTGGGCAACAGCCGCAACGAGCCGGTGGCGCAGTACCGCAACGACGGGCACGGCGTGTTCAAGGCGGTCGCCTTCGGCCACGTCCCCTTCCCCGACGAGACCGACGCGGGCTTCGTGCTGGTGGACCTGGACGACGACGGCGACAGCGACGTCTACCTGCCCAACGCGGGCGCGTTCCAGTCCGGGCACGGCTTCCTGGGCGGGCCCGACCGCTACTTCCGCAACAACGGGAACGGCAAGTTCAAGGAGAGGACCGACAAGCACTTCGATCCTCCGTCGGACCCCACCACCGCCGCCGCGTTCGGCGACCTGGATGGGGACGGCGACCTGGACCTGGTGACGGGCGCGTCGGGGCCGGGCGGAGGTGAGCGGCTCTTCATCCGCAGGCACAACGGAAACCACGTCACGGTCGACTGACTCGTCGCCGGCTCGTCACCGCCGCCGGCGGGCCGGCGCCACCCAGATGGCCAGTACGGCCAGCAGGCCCACCACGCCCAGCGCCCGCACGGGGCCCCGGGCGAACACGATCGCCCCGTTCGCGAACATGAACGCGAACACGAGCCGCGAGGCCCACACGGCCGCGAGCGGGCGAGCCGCGTAGGCCAAGGGAGCCCGCCACCAGAGGAGCGCCTCCACCGTCCACCAGGCCATGAAGGCGTGGTTCGCGTAGAAGCCGCGCGGGGAGGAGGGCTGCCCCGTCACCTCCTCGATCTGGCGCGCGGCGTCCAGCAGCGCCGCCTCCTGGCTGAAGCCGTAGCGCAGCGCGAAGGCGAGGAAGGAGTGCACGACCATCGCGGCCAGGCCCAGCGTGAAGGCGAGGCGGGGGACGGCGGCCTGGTCGCCGCGCGCGGCGCGGGACCACTCGGCGGCGCACCAGGCGAGCAGGCTGATCCAGGCGGTGGAGCGGATGGCGAAGTCGTCCACGGACCTCCCGAGGAGCTCCCGTCCGCCCCCGCGATCGTGAGCGTCGTGCTAGTGTGCGACGTTCCGGTTGGGGAGGTCAAAGCCTGATGAAGCGATGCGTGCGCCCGCGGTGCGTTCCCCGGCTCGCGCTGGCGATGGCGTGGGCGTTGTGCGCCGCGGCCCCCGCCTGGGCCCAGGGCGAGTCGTGGGTCCGCGAGACCTACACGAAGTACGAGCACCACATCGCGATGCGCGACGGGGTGAAGCTCTTCACGTCGGTCTACGTGCCCAAGGACGGCTCGCGGACCTATCCCATCCTGCTCACGCGCACCCCGTACAGCTGCCGGCCCTACGGCACCGGCAACGTGCGCGAGACGCTCGGCCCCTCCGAAACGGCGGCGCGCGACCTCTTCATCTTCGTGTACCAGGACGTGCGCGGGCGGTGGATGTCCGAGGGCGAGTTCGTGAACGTGCGGCCGCACCGGCCGGTGAAGTCGGGGCCGGCGGACGTCGACGAGAGCACGGACACCTGGGACACCATCGACTGGCTGGTGAAGCACCTGCCGCGCAACAACGGCAAGGTCGGGATGTGGGGCATCTCGTACCCCGGCTTCTACGTTTCGGCGGGGATGATCGACGCGCATCCGGCGCTGAAGGCGGCGTCGCCGCAGGCCCCCATCGCCGACTGGTTCGTGGGCGACGACTTCCACCACAACGGCGCGCTCTTCCTGCCGCACGCCTTCAACTTCTACTCCCGCTTCGGCCAGCCGCGGCCGAAGCCCACCACGAAGGGCCCCGACCGCTTCGACTACGGGACCGCCGACGGCTACCGCTTCTACCTGGACGCGGGACCGCTCTCCAACCTGGACGCGAAGTACCTGAAGGGCCAGGTCGCGTTCTGGAAGGACGTGATGCAGCACGAGACGTACGACGACTTCTGGAAGGCGCGCAACCTGCGGCCGCACCTCAAGGGCATCAAGCCGGCGGTGATGACGGTGGGTGGGTGGTTCGACGCGGAGGACCTCTTCGGCGCGCTCGAGACCTACAAGTGGACGGAGAAGCAGAGCCCGGGCGGGACCAACACGCTGGTGATGGGCCCCTGGTACCACGGGGGCTGGTCGCGCGCCGAGGGCGACCTGCTGGGGGACGTCCGATTCGACGCGTCCACGTCGCGCTACTACCGGGACAGCATCGAGCTGCCCTTCTTCCGGCGTTACCTGAAGGGCACGGCCGACGCGGCGCCCGCGGAGGCGCACGTGTTCGAGACCGGGCGCAACCAGTGGCACGCGCTGCCCGCGTGGCCGCCCACCGGCGTCGACCCGCGCACGCTCTTCTTCCACGCCGGCGGACGGCTCTCGTTCGAGGCCCCGGGCGAGGCGGAGGCGTCCGACTCCTACGAGAGCGACCCGCGCCGGCCGGTCCCCTTCATCGAGGACGTCGAGATCGGCATGACCCGCGAGTACATGGTCGCGGACCAGCGCTTCGCGTCGCGCCGTCCGGACGTGCTCGTCTACCAGACCGAGCCGCTGGAGGAGGACCTGACGCTGGCGGGTCCGCTCGTCGCGAGCCTCTTCGTGTCGACGTCGGGCACGGACTCGGACTGGGTCGTGAAGCTCATCGACGTCTACCCCGACGACGCGCCGGACCCGTCGCCCACCCCCCTGCCCTCCCCGACGCCCGAGCCCTCGCTCAACCCGCGCTACACGCGCATGGGCGGCTACCAGCAGCTCGTGCGCGGCGAGCCCTTCCGCGGCAAGTTCCGCAACAGCTTCGAGCGGCCCGAGCCGTTCACGCCCAACGCGCCCGCCAAGGTGGAGTTCACGCTGCCGGACGTCTTCCACACCTTCCGGCGCGGCCACCGCGTGATGGTGCAGGTGCAGAGCTCGTGGTTCCCGCTGGTGGACCTGAACCCGCAGACGTTCACGAACATCCGCGAGGCGAAGCCCGAGGACTTCAAGCCGGCGACGCAGCGCGTCTACCGGTCGCGGTCCCAGCCGTCGGGCCTCACGGTCCAGGTGCTTCCATAGACACCAGGACCGCGGCGCGGCGCCGCCGCGCGGACGCCCCGCGTTAGACTGCCCTCATGCACGGGACCTGCTCCCCCGTCGCGAAGTCGGGGCGCGCGGCGCTGGCGGCCCTGGGTCTTGGTGCGGCCCTGTTGGGAGCGGGCTGTCGCCGCCAGCCGCAGGCGGCACCGGCGAAGGTCCCGGTGACCGTCCTGCTCATCGGCCTCGACGGTGCCAGTTGGACGTTCATCGACCTGTTGCGCGCGCGGGGAGTCCTCCCCAACCTCGATCGCATGGTGCGGGAGGGCGTGCGCGCCCCCATGCGCACGCTGTCGCCCAGCCACTCCCCCGTCCTGTGGACCACGATGGCCACCGGGCGGTCACCCGCCGTGCACGGGATCGTCGGCTTCGAGATCAAGGACGAGACAGGAAGGAGCCACATCGCTTCCTCGGACGCCAGGAAGACGGAAGCGCTCTGGACGATCGTGTCCCGCTCGGGAGGCCGCGCCGGCTTCGTAGGCTGGTGGGTGACCTGGCCGGCCGAGCCGGTTGAGGGCTACATCGTGTCCGACCACTTCCTGCGCCCGAACCAGGAGGGGCTGACTCGCGGCACGTACCCCGAGCGGCTGGCCGCGAACCTCAACGCCGCCATTCCCCCGGACTGGGCCTGGCTCCGGCGGTCCCTCGAGAACGGCCAGCTCAGGACGTTGTCCGACCGCTCGCCCAGAGGGTCACTGAGCGCGGCCCAGCGGCTGGAGGAGGTCCGTCGCCTGTACGAGCAGGACCACCGGGGCGAGCAGTCGCTCCTGCACCTGCTGGGCCGGGAGCAACGCCCCGACCTGGTCGGCTTCACCTCACGCAAGATCGACCTGGCGTCGCACTACATGTGGGCATTCGCCCCGGACCAGAGCCCGGAAGCGGTGAGCCGCGTGCTGGAGCCCGTCTACCGCTACGAGGACGACCTGGTCGGCCGTCTCGTCGCGGCCGCCGGACCGGCGACGAACGTGCTCGTCGTGTCCGACCACGGCTTCGAGCGCACCGCCACCGGGTACGATCACAAGGACGGTGCGCCCGACGGCATCTTCGTCGCCTGGGGTCCCGCGTTCCGGTCCGGCGCGACGATCGACGCGGTCTCGCTGCTCGACGTCGCTCCCACCGTGCTCCACCTGCTCGGCCTGCCGGTCGCGCAGAACATGGAGGGGCGCGTCGCGGAGAAGGCGTTCGCCGCGGCCAGGCCGGTCCGGTGGGTCGCGACCTACGAGACCGGACGTCGCGCGACGGGAGCGAAGGACAGCGCGGTGGACGCCGAGTTGCGCGAGCAGCTGCGCTCGCTGGGGTACATCAAGTGAGTCCGTGGCATTGTGCCGTGCGGTGGCGGGTGGAAGGGATCTTGGGGGGCAGACAGGGGAATCGCATGGCGTGGCGTCTGTGCATGGCCGTCGGGCTGGCGGCGGCGCTCGCGCCGCTCGGAGCCGCGGCCGAGACGAACGCGGAGCTGGAGGCGCAGGTGCGGGCCCGCGAGACCGCGTTCGCGAAGACCATGGCGGACCGCGATCACGCGGCCTTCCAGACGTTCCTGGCGGATGAAGCGGTGTTCTTCGGTCGTGAGGGGCCGACCCGCGGAAAGGCGGCGGTGGCGGCCGCCTGGAGGCCGCTCTACGAGGCGAAGGCGGCGCCGTTCTCGTGGGCTCCCGAGACCGTGCAGGTGCTCGACTCGGGGACGCTCGCGATCAGCTCGGGGCCGGTCAAGGACCCCGCGGGCCAGTCGGTCGGAGTGTTCAGCTCGATCTGGCGCCGCGAGAAGGACGGCCAGTGGCGCGTCGTCTTCGACAAGGGCTGCCCCTGATCCGCTAGGGCGCGACCGTCAGGTAGAGCGTCGCGAAGTCGCTCTCCCATTCCGACGGCTTCGCGGCGCCGGGGCGCAGCTCGGTCACGGCCAGCAGCCACGGACCTTCGGCCTCCGGCACGAACGACGCCTTTCCCTCCGCGTCCGTCGTGGCGAACGTGGGGGCCTTTCCGCCCTGCGAGGCGCGGACCGCCTGGCCCGCGAGCGGCCGACCGCCCTTGAGCAGCCGCACCGCGAGCGTCCCGCCGGCCCGAAGGCGCGTCGGGTCGGCAAGCGGCACGATCTCGAGGCCCAGGCCCAGGGGCTTGCTCCACGACGGATCGTCCTTCGTGCCGAGGCGCGTGAACGTCTTGGCGTGCTTGACGTACGTCTCGCGCCAGGCGCGTGGCTCCGGCAGCGCCTTCCATCTCTCACCGATCGTCGCGGTCGCGCCGATCTCCTCGAGGTAGTGCTCGACGTCGCCGGGCTCGAGGTCGAGGGTCCGGGGACGGAGGCTCAGGCCGCACGCGGCCACGCCCGCTTCCAGCCCGCGGCCGAGCAGCCGCAGCGACGTGCCCTCCACGCCCGGCTGGGCCTCGAGCGGCGCCTTGCGGCCGGCGACACGGCACAGCGCACGCGCGACCCGACCGCCGTCGACCGCCTCCTCGGGCGCCGGGAACGCGCCGCTGCTGGTCAGGTCGAAGAACACGGAGTGACCGGGCGTGGCGGTGGCGGGGCCGCTCAGCCAGGTGTCGTGGGCGGAGAGGCTCGAAGCGAAGACCAGCACGGCCAGGACACCGCGGAAGGGGGAGAGCATGGCGGTAATGATACGGTTGCGGAAGGGGGACGAGGAGCCGCATCCATGACACACGTCGCGACCGAGACGCTGCCGCGTCCGATCGGCCTGGCGCGCTGGCCCGTCTACTACGGCTGGGTGAACCTGGGTGTCGCGGCCGCGGCGATGGTCGGCACCCTGCCGGGACGCACGCAGGGCCTGGGGCTCGTGACCGAGCCGCTGCTGCGGGACCTGGGTCTCGACCGCGTGACCTACGCGCAGATCAACCTGGCAGCGACGCTGGTGGGCTCGCTCTTCTGCCTGGGCATCGGCCGGCTCGTCGATCGCGTGGGCAGCCGGCTGGTGCTGACCGTGCTGGCGATCGGCCTGGGCCTGGTCGTGCTGGCCATGAGCGGCGCGTCGGGCGTGCTCGCCATGCTGGCGCTGATCACGCTGACGCGCGGTCTGGGGCAGAGCGCCCTGTCGGTCGTGAGCCTGACGATGGTCGGCAAGTGGTTCGCGCGGCGGCTCCCACTGGCGATGGGCGTGTACGCGGTGGCCATGAGCATCGGCTTCATGGTCGCGTTCCCCGTCGTCGGCGCCACCGTCCTCTCGCGCGGATGGCGCGTGGCCTGGGCCGGAATCGGCTTCGCGCTGCTGCTGGGGCTCGCGCCGCTGAGCTGGCTGCTGGTCCGGCGCACGCCGGAGGCGGTCGGCCTGCAGGTGGACGGGGACGCGACGTCGGGGCCGGCCGCCACGGCGGTCGAGGACGAGAGCTCGGGCGACACCCTGGGCTCCGCGCTGCGCGGCGGCGCGTTCTGGGTGTTCGCGCTGGCCGCGTCGCTGTACGGGCTGGTGGCCTCGGGCATCGGCCTCTTCAACGAGTCCATCCTGGCCGAGCGCGGGTTCCCGCCGGCCCTGTACCACCGCACGCTGGTCATCACCGCGCTGGTGGCGCTGCTCGGCAACTTCGCGGGCGGCCTCCTGGCCGAGCGCGGCTCGCTGAGGGCGCTCTTGGTGGCGTCGATGGCCCTGCTGGCGGCCGCGCTCATCGGGCTCCCCCACGTCACGACCGAGTGGCAGGTGAGCCTCTACGCCGTGGTGATGGGGGTGGTGGGCGGCTTCGTGATGGTCGTGTTCTTCGCCTTCTGGGGCCGCGCGTACGGGCGGGCGCACCTGGGACGCATCCAGGGCGCGGCCCAGATCCTCACGGTGCTGGCCTCGGCCGTGGGCCCGCTGCTGCTCGCGCAGTGCGTGGCGCTCACCGGCTCGTACGCCGCGGCCTTCTACGGCCTCTCGGCCGCGGTGGCCGCGCTCGCCCTCGCGGGCGTGGTCGTGCGGCTGCCGTCACGCCTGACGGCCTAGCGCATGGGCGCGGCGGTTGCCGGCGCTACCCGCCCCAGGATCCGAGCAGCTTGCGCGCCTGCACGATCTGGCCGAGGTGGTACGCGTTGTGGTCCGCGACCAGCAGCACCTGGCGCAGGTAGGTGCGGCCCTGGCCCTGCGGCAGCCGCGCGGACAGGTCGCGCTCGGGGTCCCGCACGAGCGCGCACACCTCCTCCAGGTCCTTCTGGAACTGGGCGACGGACGCCTGCCAGGCCCCGTCGTCCGGCGGGGCCTCCGAGGGCCAGTAGCCCTGGGGCCAGTCCGGAGACTCCCAGCCCTGGTCGAGCGTGTAGCGCAGGATGTCCTCCTGCGCGATGCGCATGTGCTCGAGCTCCTCCCACACCGAGTGGATGCGGTCCGCCGGACGCTTCGCCCGCAGCTCCGCCGGCAGCCCCTCCAGCGCCTTGCCCACCGTCACGTGCGCGCTGCCCTTGGTCAGCAGCTCGACCAGCGCGTCGCGCACCACCTTGTCGTCCATGGCTCCCTCCCACTCGATTGTCGGCACGACGGCTCGTCGGGAGCAAGACGGCCACGTGACGCGGCCGCGACCGCGGGATGAGAAAGGCGTGCGCGCCGGCAGGAGGAAGCGCGGCGCTCCCGGTGCACAATCGCCCGCGCATGGCCTCCCCGTTCGCAGAGCACTGGACGCTCGACCCGTCGGTCGACTACCTGAACCACGGCTCGTACGGCGCGTGCCCGCGCGTCGTGCTCGAGAAGCAGTGGCAGCTGCGGCTCGAGCTGGAGCGCGAGCCGATGGACTTCCTCTCGCGCCGCTGGAACGGGCTGCTGGAGGACGCGCGGGCGGAGGTGGCGCGCTTCCTGGGCGCCCAGCCCCAGGATCTCGCGTTCGTGACCAACGCGACGTCGGGGGTCAACGCCATCCTGCGCGGCCTGACGCTCGAGGCCGGCGACGAGATCCTGACCACGGACCACGCCTACGCGGCCTGCCGCAAGGCCGCGGCGTTCGTGGCGCGTCGCGGTGGAGCCCGGGTGGTCACGGTCGCGGTGCCGTTCCCGCTCGCGAGCGCGGAGACGCTCGTCGCCCGCGTACTGGGGGCCGTCACGCCCCGGACGAAGCTGGCGCTGCTCGATCACGTGACCAGCCCCACCGCGCTGGTGCTGCCCCTCGCACGGCTGGTGCGCGCGCTGCGCGAGCGCGGGGTCGAGACGCTGGTGGACGGCGCCCACGCGACCGGCTCGGTGCCGATCGACCTGGACGCGATCGGCGCCGGGTACTACACCGGCAACGCGCACAAGTGGCTGTGCGCGCCGAAGGGCGCGGCGTTCCTGCACGTGCGAAGGGACCTGCAGGCGAGCGTCCATCCGCTCGTGATCAGCCACGGCTACGAGCCCGACCAGGAAGGCCGCCGCTTCCGCGAGGAGTTCGACTGGACGGGCACCTGCGATCCCACCGCATGGCTCGTGATGCCCGACTGCATCCGCTTCCTGGGCGGCCTGCTGCCCGGCGGCTGGCCCGAGCTGATGGCGCGCAACCGCGCGCTGGCGCTGCGCGCGCGCGACATCCTGTGCGAGGCGCTCGGCGTCACACCCGCCGGCCCCGACGAGATGGTCGGGTCGCTCGCTTCCCTGCCGCTGCCGGTCCCCCAGCCCGGCTCGCCCGTGGCGACGCTCGACCACGAGAAGCTGATGGACTGGACGCGGGCCCGCGGGGTGGAGAGCTGGTTCTGCTCCTGGCCCGTGCCCAGCGGCCGGCTCGTGCGCGTCTCGGCCCAGGCCTACAACGACGAGGCGCAGTTCCGGCGGCTGGCCGGGCTGCTCCAGGAGGCGCTCCGTGGCTGATCCCCAGGCCTCGACCATCGAACGCCGGCTGGGCGCGTTCGATACCGCCATGGTCGTGGTCAGCCTCGTCATCGGCATCGGCATCTTCCGCACGCCGGCGCTGGTGGCCGGCCACGCGGGGACGACCTTCGCGTTCTACCTGGCCTGGGTGCTGGGCGGCGCCATCAGCCTGTGCGGGGCGCTCACCTACGCCGAGATCGGGTCGCGGCTGCCGCGCGCGGGCGGACAGTACCGCGCGGTCGCGGAGGCGTACCACCCGATCGCCGCGTTCATGCTGACCTGGTCGCAGGCGGTGCTGCAGGGCGCGGGCGCGGCCGGCGTCGCGTTCATCGGCGCCGAGTACCTGAACCTCGTGCTGCTCCCCACAGCCCAGCGTACGCCCGTCGCGCTGATGACCACCGCGGGCGTGCTCATGATCGCGCTGCTCGCCCTCAACTGGGCCGGCATCCGCACCGGCGCCCGCACGCAGAACGTGTTGTCCCTCTCGAAGATCGTGATGATCGCCTCTCTGGCGCTCTCCGCCCTGCTCCTCGTCGGCCAGCCGGCCCCGCCGGCGGCCCCGGCGCCCCTGCCGTCGCTGGCGACGCTGGCCGGTTTCGCGTCCGCGGCGGTCGCCGTGTTCTACACGTACGGGGGGTACCAGGGAGCGATGAACCTGGCCGGCGACGTGCGCGAGCCGGGGCGGAACCTGCCGCGCGCGGTGACCGGCGGCGTGCTGGTGGTCATCGTGCTCTACCTCGCGATCAACCTCGCGTACGAGCGGGTGCTGGGCCTGTCCGGGGTCGCGGCGTCGCCGCTGGTGGCGGCCGCGCTCGCGCGCGCGACGCTGGGGCCCGTCGGAGAGGCCGTCGTCTCCGTCGCGATCTTCCTGTCCGCCGCCGGCTTCGTGAACGCGACCATCCTGCAGATGCCGCGCAGCTACTACGCCATGGCGGAGGACGGCGCGCTGCCCGCGGCGTTCCTGCGCGTCGACCCGAAGACGCAGGTCCAGCGCGTGGGCCTGGCCTTCTTCGCGTTCACCATGCTGGGCCCCGCGCTGATGCTGGGCTCGTTCGACAAGCTGCTCAGCTACGTGATGTTCTCGGACTCGATCGCGCTGGCCGTCCTGGCCTCCACCATCTTCGTGCTGCGCCGGCGCGACCCCGCGGACGGCGGCTTCCGCATGCCGGGCTATCCGGTGCTGCCGGCGCTCTTCACGATCGTGCTGCTGGGCGTGTCGCTGCGCGTGTTCGTGACCGAGACGCGCATCTCGCTCATCGGCCTGGGCGTCCTGCTGGCCGGGATCCCGTTGTTCCTGATCGGCCGACGCGCCAGCGGACGGTAACGGCTTGTCAAGCGATTACGCGAGCTCTCGATGAGTGAGTTCCCGCACGAACTCTCCGGTTCAGGCTTAGACCTCGCCGGCTCACCATTCATTCCGAGACGCCACGCACCGCCCACGCCCGTGCGTGGAGCCGAATGCCGCCGTCCACCACGGGCTTCAGCCGCTCGGCAATCCGGTCTCGGAGCAGACTCTGCCGTTCAGGCGACAGGGAAATTGCATAGGACGGAGCGGGGCCGGTCCCCCGCAAGAACGGCGTCCAAAAATCCTCCACACTCCGGAAGTGGGTGGGAACTTCCAAGCCCTGGATCGCGACGTCTTCGAGGCCGGCCTGAACGAACAGCGAATGCAGGGCCTCAGTACGACAGAGTGGAAACCGCCTCCCCTCATCGAAGGCTGCCGCCGCCGAGTCGAGTGCCACAGCCTCGTCCCAGAAGCAACGCAGGAACTCCATGCCATCGGCATAGTCCCACACGTACGCGGCGACCACGCCGCCAGGCCGCAATCGTCCGGTCATGCGCTTGATGGCGCCCGGAGGGTCCGCCACGAAGTTCAGAACCAGTCCAGACACAACGTAGTCGAAGCTGCGAGGCGTTTCCGGGAGGCCCTCCGCGTCTGCAACGACGAATGAGACCCGTTCGTCGCGGATCGTTCTTCTGGCGTGGGAGACGAAGGACTCCGATGGATCACACGCCAGGACCGATGCCGGATCGGCCAGCTCACAGATCGCACGCGTCAGCGCACCGGTCCCGCAGCCCACCTCGAGCCAGTGGACTTCGGGCGGGGGGCTCAGCCAACCGACGAAGGTCCCTGCGAGCGGCCGGCTCCAGCGGCCCATGTAGGATTCATACGCGTCACCCGCCGCCCAGTTGTCATCCGTAGGCGTCATTGGTGCTCTTCACGGTCCGCCCAACACGGCGTCAAGCGGCGAGGTGCGCGAGCGGCCGTCTGCAGCGCAGACCGTCCGCTTCCACGCGTTGTTCGACGGCGCGTGACCGACTTGCGAGGGGCGTCTTTCCGTCGTTCTCATCTCAGTTTGAAACGGGGCCTGGAGAACGAGAAGCCTAGCGCCGGTCCCGAGAGAGGGACTGAAGAGCAAGGGCAGCAGCCTTGCCTCGCGATATTCCTGGCCGGCGCTGCTGCTCATACGCAATCAGTCGATCCGCCCGAGAGCGATCGTCTCGGCAGGCCCGACGGAGGCTCCGCAAGGCCTCCGCGCCACGAATGACGCGAAACAGATGCGGGAACAGGAGCGCGGCGATAGCTGAGCCGACGATAAAGGCTATGAGCACCGGTGCCCTCACAGTCCCACCAGATCACGTCCGCGAACACTGGATAACCTGCAAGGGCCGCGGCGACCTGCCGCCGCGTACCTTGTCAGGTTCATGTCATTGTTGGGCGGCCCCTCCCTATAGACACAGGGTGAACGTACCTGCTCCGTCCGCCTCTAGACCCCACGCAGTCCATTCTCCGCGCAGGCATCGCCACCCACGATCCTGGACGAACAGGCCTATACCGCAACCATCCAGGCGAGGCTTTCCGTCACGAATGTTGGTGCCGGTGCCGGTCACGAGGATAAGAGCATCCTTGCGGTACGGAACTCGAGCCTCAAGACTCATGTCAGGGTCGAGCTTCAGTGCGAGTACGCCCGGAAACACGGGATCCTGCGACCAGGCCGGAGGTGCCGGACCGTCCTCACAGATGGGTACGCCGACGCCGGCCAGACTGATGTCAGTCCAGCCGTAGAGAGGCGCGTTGCGAATATCGGGTGGACCAGCGGCACGCTGGCCATTTCGGGGAGAGGTATCTGCATCGCTCGTAGGCCTGAGTGCCAGGCGCCCATCGACCTCAGCGCCCGCTCTTGAACCGCGATGGGCAATCAGCGACAGATGATAGTCACCGGGGCCAAGCTCCCAGGGAGGAAGTCCCTGGCTCCACACGACGACGATGATTGCGCTGCACACCACGCTGGCGATGGCGGCTCCGCGAAGTGGCGTTCTGCCTCTCATGTCTTCCTTGGCCCGCCCAACACCGGCGCTGTGCTGCCCCTCTAAGCGAACCCGCACAGCGTCTGTGATCTCATCTACGTCCCACTACCACGGAGCATCATCCCTTGTTCGACAGCCTCGTGTTTCCCAGTCAAAGGAGTTCAGCGTGAGGTGTCTCCGTAAACCTGGCTCGTGGATGCTTCCGGAGTTCAGCAGCCATAACGGCCACGTGGGTTTCGAGCGTATCCAGAACAACCGCGGGGGTGTGTGCGATGGCTTCAAGACGAAGAAGATCGTGAGTATTCGCATCATCGCCAGGCTCAGGTGAGTCGCTACAGAACACCACAAGCCGGGACTCCACTACCCAGGGCGGAGCAACCTCACGCCCGGAAGCAGGATCAGTTGACGGACTGATGTCGAACCAAATGTCACCCGCGTCGCCACTGGGTCCACCGTGAATTCCAGCCGCGCTACCGTCCGACCGAGTCAGGAGCGAGAGGCCGGAAGACCTGTAGGGAATGCCGACAGCGCGGTAGCAGTCTCGGCCAGTTGTGCCAGCCTGCCCTCGATGGCCAGCAGTCGATCCAGCAGCTCACGATTCTCGTCACTCGACAGAGCACCGAACAGAGATCGCAAGTCAGGTCGCTGAGTCAGGTTGCCGAATCGCATCTTGCCGCCACGATGGTTGCACTCTGATCGGTCTGTCGAACACCCAGATCAGCAGCGAGGCTCTATTCTAGCCACGCCTCGTCTGCTGCACCCTGTTGTTCTGCGGCACACGCAATGGACTCGGCCCCTAGTAGTACGGGCTCATACCCTTCGAGACGAGCCGTCCATTCTCGAACACGAGCAGCACCGTCTGTCCCTCGTCGTGATGGTCGACCGGCAGATCGATATGGTAGTACGTGCTTACTCGGGCACCGTTCTTCCGGTCTACTTCAGCATCGGACGGCGAGCAAAGCTGGCGCTCAACATCCTGCCGGGTCGCCCCAACCGCCAGAGAGTTGTACTGACCCTCCGTAATCGTGCGTGTCGTGTACCGACAGCACTCATGCGTGCATGAACGGAGGAGGTCGTTCCGATCGAAGAGACA
>JAICEW010000109.1 GCA_025923995.1 Vicinamibacteria bacterium
ACAGCGACTTCTTCGAGGAGATCGCGAAGTACCGCGCCGCGCGCCGGATCTGGGCCCGCGTCATGAAGGAGCGCTTCGCCGCGAAGAACCCGCGCTCGATGATGCTGCGCTTCCACACCCCGTCCGCGGGCGTCAGCCTCACCGCGCAGCAGCCCTACAACAACGTGGTGCGCACGGCGCTGCAGGCGCTGGCGGGGGTCCTGGGCGGCACCCAGTCGCTGCACACCAACTCGCTGGACGAGGCGCTCGCGCTGCCGACCGAGGAGGCCGTCACCATCGCGCTGCGGACGCAGCAGATCATCGCGCACGAGTCGGGGGTCGTGAACACGGCCGACCCGCTGGGCGGCTCCTACTTCGTGGAGAAGCTCACGAACGACATCGAGGCGGACGCGCTCGAGTATTTCCGCAGGATCGACGCCATGGGCGGCATGGTGGCCGCCGTGGAGCGCGGGTTCCCGCAGCGCGAGATCCAGGAGGCGGCGTTCCAGTTCCAGAAGGCGGTCGAGCGCGGCGAGAAGGTCATCGTCGGCGTCAACGACTACGTGATGGAGGAGCAGCCGTTCCCCATCCTCTACATCGACGAGACGGTGGCCACGGACCAGATCGCGCGTGTGAGCGCACTCAAGGCGACCCGCGACGGCGACGCCGTCCAGGCGGCGCTCCAGCACCTGAAGGAGGCGGCGCGGGGAACGGGCAACCTGATGTACCCGATCCTCGAGGCCTCCCGCGCGTATGCGACGCTCGGGGAGATGTGCGACGCGCTGCGCGAGGTGTGGGGCGAGTACGAGGAGCCGCCGATCTTCTAGTGAGCAAGGGGGCGCTGCGCCGCGCCCCCTTGGACCCCCCGCGCGCGCCGGGAGTGAATCCCGGCACGCGCGTGTCACTTGCTGTGGGCCGTTGGCTTATCATTCGAACCGATGAGCCAAGAACCCTCAGACCAGCGGAAGCTGCGGGTGCTGATCGCCAAGCCGGGGCTGGATGGGCACGACCGCGGCGCCAAGGTCGTCGCGCGCGCGCTGCGCGACGCCGGGATGGAAGTGATCTACACCGGCCTGCGGCAGAGCCCGGAGCAGATCGTGGCGGCCGCCGCGCAGGAGGACGTGGACGCGATCGGCCTCTCCATCCTGTCGGGGGCGCACCTGCCCATCTGCAAGCGCGTGCACGAGCTGCTGACGGAGAAGCGCATGGGCGCCGTGCGCGTCTTCGTCGGTGGCATCATCCCCGCCCAGGACATCCCCGAGCTCAAGAAGCTCGGGGTGGCCGAGGTGTTCCTGCCCGGATCCTCGACGCAGGACGTCATCCGACTCATCCGGTCCGCCGTCTCGGCGTAGGCGCGGCCGCTCCGCTCCGCGGCCGGAACCCACTATCGCTGATTGACATAGAGCGCCTCGGCGTCTACATTCGTCCTGCCGACGATGGGCTCCTCCGGGGAGGACTGTTGACGATGGGCAAGAAGATCCTGCTGGCGGACGACAGCATCACCATCCAGAAGGTGATCGAGCTGACGTTCTCGGACGAGGACTTCGAGGTGGTGACGGTCGGCAACGGCCGCCTCGCCCTGGAGCGCGTGAACGAGGCGCCACCGGACATCCTGCTCTGCGACATCATCATGCCGGAGAAGGACGGGTACGAGGTCTGCGAGTTCGTCAAGAAGAACCCGGCGCTCACGCACATCCCGGTGCTGCTGCTGACGGGTGCGTTCGAGCCGTTCGACCAGGAGCGCGCCGCCCGCGTGGGCTGCGACGGCTTCCTGGCCAAGCCCTTCGAGCCCCAGACGCTGATCGCGAAGGTGAAGGACCTGCTGCAGCGGGCCGAGAAGCCCGCCGCCGCTCCGCCGCCGGCGCCGAGGCCCGTGGTGGCGATGCCCACGCCCCCCCCTCCTCCCGCTCCTGCTCCGCCGCCGCCGCCGGAGCCCGCCTCCTTCGAGCCCGCGCCGCTCGAGGAGATGGACGAGCCGTTCTTCTCGGCCGAGCCTCCGCCCCCGCCGCCGCCGGCGCGCGCGTCGGAGCCAGAGGTGCAGTTCATCCCGGAAGACCCGTTCGCGGAGGCCGCCGGCTTCGCGCCGCTGCGCAGCGCCGACGTGCCCGTCCCGAACCAGACCTACACGCCCCCGCCCGAGCCCGATCCGATCCTCGCGTTCGAGCGGGACGCCGCGCGCGACGTGCCCGTCGCTCCGCCGGCTCCCACGCCGGTCGAGCCGCTCCTGCCCGAGGAGCCCGAGGACCTGCTGCCCCTCACGTCGGAGGAGGCGGTCACGCTCGGGTCTCCGGCCGCGCCCACGCCCGTTCCGCCTCCGACGCCGGAGCCGCCGCCGCCCGCCTGGACGGGCGCGACGGTGGAGGTGCCGCTCGAGGAGCGTGCGCAGGCGAGCGTGGAGGCGGCGACGTCGGAGCCGGAGCCGTTCTTCGAAGAGGTCTTCGAGGAGGAGTCGTCCACGTCCACGACGGCCGCGTCGTCCGCCGTCGTCCCGGAGCCGCCCACCGAGCCGGAAGTGGAGTCGCTGATCGAGCCGCTCCCGGAGCCGGAGCCCGAGCCCGAGCCGGCGCCGCCCCTGCCGGTCGTGGCCGTGCCTCGGGAGGAGCCCGCACCCGCGCCGCCGGCGCCGGTCGCGGCCAGCGCTCCCGAGCCGCCGGCGCTCGACCAGACGCTGGTCGAGGAGATGTCCTTCGCGGACCTGACGGAGGCCGCGGCGGCGCAGCCGGCGGCCAGCGCGGCGGCCCCGCCGTCGGCGAGCGCCGCCATGCCGGTGCCGATGGACATGGTCTCGCAGATCGCGCAGCGGGTCGTCGCGCAGATCTCGGAGAAGGTCATCCGGGAGATCGCGTGGGAGGTCATCCCCGACCTGGCGGAGGTGCTCATCAAGAAGGAGATCGAGCGCCTCAAGGCCGAGCTGCAGGAAACGTAAGAACACCTTCTACGGCATTCACCGCCGAGGTCGCAGAGCACGCGGAGAGGGCACAGCGCTTTCTTCGCGCCCTCCGCGTTCTCCGCGGTGACATGAGACGGAGCGAATGAGCGAACCCCTGGCCAAGGCCTACGAACCCAAGGACGTGGAGCGCCGCTGGTACGCGTTCTGGGAGGAGCGCGGCTTCTTCAAGGCGCACCCGACGTCGGGCCGGCCGCCCTTCTGCATCGTCCTGCCCCCGCCCAACGTGACGGGCTCGCTGCACATCGGCCACGCGTTCACCAACACGCTGCAGGACGTGATCGCGCGCTGGAAGCGCATGAGCGGGTTCGACGTGCTCTGGCTCCCCGGCCTCGACCACGCAGGCATCGCCACCCAGATGGTGGTGGAAAAGCAGCTGGCCAAGGAGGGCAAGAAGAAGGAGGACCTCGGCCGCGAGGAGTTCGAGAAGCGGGTCTGGTGCTGGAAGGAGGAGAGCGGCGGCAAGATCCTCCGGCAGCTGCGCCTGATGGGCTTCTCGCTCGACTGGAGCCGCGAGCGGTTCACGATGGACCCCGGCCTCTCGCGCGCGGTGCGCGAGGTCTTCGTCTCGCTGTGGGAGCAGGGGCTCGTCTACCGCGGCAACTACATCGTCAACTGGTGCCCGCGCTGCGTGACCGCGCTCTCCGACCTGGAGGTGGAGACGCACCCCGAGGCCGGCAGCCTCTGGTACATCCGCTACCCGGGGGCCGACGGCAGCGAGGGCATCGTGGTGGCCACCACGCGTCCGGAGACGATGCTGGGCGACACGGGCGTGGCGGTGAACCCCGACGACGAGCGCTACCGCGGGCAGGTCGGCCGCACGCTGAAGCTCCCGATCCTCGGCCGCGAGATCCCCATCGTCGCGGACTCGTTCGTGGACCCGGCGTTCGGCACCGGCGCGGTGAAGCTGACCCCCGCGCACGATCCGAACGACTTCGAGGCGGCGAAGCGGCTGGGACTGCCGTCCATCGACATCATGGACGACCGCGCCGTCCTCAACGCGAGCGCGGGTCCCTACGCCGGCCAGGACCGCTTCGAGGCGCGCAAGGGCATCGTGGCGCAGCTCGAGCGCGAGGGCCTGCTGGTGAAGACGGTGCCGCACCAGGTGCCGCTGGGCCGCTGCCAGCGCTGCAAGACGGTCGTGGAGCCGCGCCTCTCCGCTCAGTGGTTCGTGAAGACCACGCCGCTGGCCGAGCCGGGCATCGCGGCGGTCGAGGACGGCCGCATCCGCTTCGTGCCGGAGAACTGGAGCAAGACCTACTTCGAGTGGATGCGCAACATCCGCGACTGGTGCGTGAGCCGCCAGCTCTGGTGGGGGCACCGCATCCCGGCCTGGTACTGCGACGCCGACGGCGAGGTGATCGTGGCCCGCGAGGAGCCGGCCGCCTGCCCGAAGTGCAAGGGGACCCTGCGCCAGGACAAGGACGTCCTCGACACCTGGTTCTCGTCGGGCCTGTTCCCGTTCTCGACGCTGGGCTGGCCGGACCGCACGCTCGACCTCCAGCGCTACTACCCGAACGACGTGATGATGACGGGCTTCGACATCATCTTCTTCTGGGTGGCGCGCATGGTGATGCTGGGCATGCGCTTCGCCGGCGACGTGCCCTTCCGCACCGTGTTCATCAACGGCCTCGTGCGCGACGAGAAGGGCGAGAAGATGTCGAAGACGCGCGGGAACGACGTGGACCCGCTGGACGTCATCGACAAGCACGGCGCGGACGCGCTGCGCTTCACGCTCACCGCGCTGGCCGCGCCGGGCACCGACCCCTCGCTGGGGGAGGCGCGCCTCATCGGCTACAAGGCGTTCGTCAACAAGCTGTGGAACGCGGCGCGCTTCGTGCTCATGAACCTGGAGGGCGAGATCGCGGGCTCGTACGACCCGTCGTCGCTGCCGCTGCCCAGCCGCTGGATCCGCGAGCGGCTGGAGGCGACCGCCGCCGAGGTGAACGAGGCGCTGGCGGGTTTCCGCTTCGACCAGGCCAGCAACGCGCTCTACCACTTCCTGTGGGACGAGTTCTGCGACTGGTACGTCGAGATCTCCAAGGTGTACCTGGCCGATCCGGTCAGCGGGCCGGTGGCGCGCAAGGTGCTCGTCGAGGTGCTGGAGTCCTCGCTGCGCCTGCTGCACCCGCTGATGCCGTTCGTGACGGAGGAGCTCTGGCAGCGCCTGCCGCACGAGGGCGAGTCGGTGATGCTGGCGTCCTACCCGAAGGGCGACGCCGGCGCGACCGGCGCGGCGGCCGAGATGGCGGAGCTGACGGCCCTCGTGACCGCGATCCGCACCGTGCGCGCCGAGTACGGCGTCGATCCCAAGCGGCGCATCGACGTGGTGGTGGTGGGTACGGGCGCGGCGGGGGAGGCCGTGGGCCGGGAGGAGGCCTGGCTCCGCCAGCTCGCGCGCCTCGAGAAGCTGGAGCTTCTCGCGTCGGCGCCGCCGGCGGCCGCGGGGACCATCCGCCAGCCGGTGGGCGCGTTCGAGGTGCTCATCCCGCTGGCCGGCCTGTTCGACGTGGCCGCGGAGCGCGCGCGGCTGACGCGAGAGCTGGAGAAGGTCGAGGCCGAGCGGGACGGCCTCGGGAAGCGTCTCGGCAACCCGCAGTTCGTGGAGCGGGCCAAGCCGGAGGTGGTCGCGGAGGCGCGGCAGAAGCTCGAGGAGCTCACGGCGCGGGCCGAGAAGATCCGGGCCACGCTCCGCTCGCTCGAAGGCGCATGAGCCTGGATCCGGAGCGCGTCCGGCAGGTCGTCCAGGCGGCGCTCGCGGAGGACATCGGCGCGCGGGACGCGACGACCGAGGCGACCGTGCCCGACAGCGCGCGCGCCCGGGGCGTGCTGCTGGCCAAGCAGGAGCTGATCGTGGCCGGGCTCGAGGTGGCGGCCGCGACCTTCCGCGTGCTGGACCCGGGCGCGGCCTGGGCTCCCGACGCGCGCGAGGGCGACCGCTTCTTCCCTGGCACGGTGCTGGGGACCGTGAGCGGACGCGCGCGCGCGCTGCTGACGGCGGAGCGGGTCGCGCTCAACTTCCTCCAGCGCCTCTCCGGCGTCGCCACCCTGACCCGCCGGTTCGTGGACGCCGTGGACGGCACCGGCACGCGCATCCGCGACACGCGCAAGACGACGCCGCTGCTGCGCTTCCTGGAGAAGCACGCCGTCGAGGCGGGAGGCGGCGTGCCGCACCGCTCGGGGCTCGACACCGGCATCCTGGTCAAGGACAACCACGTGCGCCTGGCGGGCTCGGTGCGCCAGGCCACGCTGCGCGCGCTGGCGGGCGCGGACGGGCTGCCGGTCGAAGTCGAGGTGGAGGAGATCGCGCAGGTCGAGGACGCGATCGCGGCCGGCGCGCACATGCTCCTGCTCGACAACTTCACGCCCGACGAGGTGCGCGAGGCGGTCGCCCTGGTGAAGGGTCGCGTGCCGATCGAGGTCTCGGGCGGCGTGAGGCTCGAGAACCTGCGCGCGTACGCCGAGGCCGGGCCCGACTTCATCGCGGTCGGCGCGCTCACGCACTCCGCGCCGGCGGTCGACATCTCGCTGGAGGTCGAGCCGGCCTGAACCCGGCGGACGAGCTGCGCGACGCGCTCAGGCGGCGGGGCCAGTCCTGGCCGGCGCCGTTGTGGCTGGTGGACACCATCGGCTCCACCAACGACTGGCTCAAGGAGATGGCGCGGCGCGAAGCCTCGCCCTGGATGGTGGTGCGGGCCGAGCGGCAGACGGCGGGGCGTGGCCGCGGCGGCCGTGCCTGGGCGTCGCCTCCGGGGAACCTGTACCTCTCGGTCGTGCTGCCACCACCCGCGGATCGCCCGATCACGCTGCTGCCGCTGCTGGTCGGCGTCGCGGTCGCCGAGGCCGCGCAGGAGTGGGCGGTCCCCGCGCGCCTCAAGTGGCCCAACGACGTGCTGGCGGGCGGGCGCAAGCTGGGCGGGATCCTCGTGGAGTCGTCGAGCGACGGCCAGGGCTCCCCGGCGATCGTCGCGGGCCTGGGCGTCAACCTGTCGGTCGATCCCGCGGGCGTCGACGAGGCGCTGCGCGGCGTGGTGACGTCGGTGCGCGCGCTGGGGCTCGATCCACCGAGCCCCGACGACGCGGCGGCCGCGGTCCTGGACCGTCTGGCCGTTTGGTATCATGCCTTCGCGACCGCAGGCGGCGAGCCCGTGCGCGCCGCATGGCGCGCCCTCGCGGTCGACTGGTGGGGCCGGCCGGTGCAGGCGGGATCGGGCGGGGCTTCGGTCCGCGGGATCGCGCGCGACATCGACGAGCGCGGCGCGCTCGTGCTGGAGGTGGACGGCGGGCGCCGGGTCACCGTGATGTCCGGGGAAGTGCGCGAGATCCGGCTCGCGTGACGCCGGCCGGAGGACCCTGGAGGCCGCCTCTCCCATGAGCCTGCTGCTCACGATCGACGCCGGCAACACCAACACCGTCCTGGGCGTGCACGAGGGCGAGGCGTTGCGCGCGCACTGGCGGCTCACGACGAGGCGCGAGCAGACCGCGGACGAGTACGGCATCCTCGTGCGCAACCTCTTCGCGGGCTCCGGCATCGACCCCGCCGCGGTCGAGGGCGTGGCGCTCGCGAGCGTCGTGCCGCCCCTCACCTCGGTCCTGGTGTCGCTCGCGCGCCAGTACCTCGGGCGCGACCCGCTGGTGGTCGAGCCGGGCGTGCGCACCGGCATGCCGATCCTCTACGAGCCGCCGGGCGACGTGGGCGCGGATCGCATCGTCAACGGGGTCGCGGCGTTCGCCACCTACGGCGGGCCGGTGGTGGTGGTGGACTTCGGGACCGCGACGACGTTCGACGTCGTCACGAAGAAGGGCGAGTACATGGGCGGCGTGATCTGCCCCGGCATCGGCATCAGCGCGGACGCGCTGTTCCAGCGCGCGGCGCGGCTGCCGCGCGTGGACGTGCGCAACCCGGGGCGCGTGGTCGGCCGCTCCACGGTGGGCTCCATCCAGTCCGGGCTCTACTTCGGCTACGCGTCGATGGTCGAGGGCATCATCGGCCGCATCCGCGCGGAGCTGGGCGAGCGGGCCCGCGTGGTCGCGACCGGAGGCCTGGCCGAGACGATGGCGGCCGACATCCCGTCGATCGAGGCGGTCGACTCCGTGCTGACCCTCACCGGCCTGCGCCTCATCTGGGAGCGCAACCGGGCCGAGGGCGGCTCGCGCCGCGAACGCGAGGGGGACTGACGCTGCCGACGCCCGCCCCGGCCGACGCCGCGGCCGGCTACTACCAGGCGGTCGAGGAGTACTTCGTCTCGCGCCGCGGCGATCCGCTCATGCTCTCGAACGCCGACTGGACGCTGATCCACAAGTGGCGCACGGCCGGCCTGCCGCTGCGGATCGTGCTGCGCGGGATCGCGGACGCGCTCGACGGCCACGCGCACTCGTGGGCACGCACGCGCAAGGTGGGCAGCCTCGCGTACTGCGCGGCCGAGGTGGACGCCGCCCGCGAGCGCTGGGAGCGCGCCCTCGCCGTCGGCGAAGAGCCGGAGGCGGATCCGGCGGCGTTGCTGCACCGTCTCGCGGACGCGCTCGAGCACTGCGATGCGCTGCGCGAGCGGGCCGAGGCGCGCGCGCTGACCGCGGTGCTGCGCGACCCCTCGCGCGCGGGGGAACCTCGCCGGGCGCTCGAGGCCTGGCTCATGGCCCGCGAGGCGGAGGTCGTCGAATGGCTCGGCGACGCGCACGGGCCGGAGTGGCGCGCGGCCCTGGAGCAGGAGGTGGACGCGGACCTCTCGGGCTATCGGGGCCGCATGCCCGCGCGCGTGCTCGAGCAGGTGCGGGCCGAGTCCATCGCGCGCCGGGCGACCGCCAGCCACGGCCTGCCGCGCTTCAGCCTCTTCAACCTCTGACAGGCGTGCGGTGAGCGAGCGGCGCGTGCGGCTGGGCGACGTCCTCGATCTCGCGATCGAGAAGGGCGTCTACCGCGGGCTGGGCCTGGCACGGCACGAAGGGCAGGTGGTGTTCGTGCCGCGGGGCCTGCCGGGGGATCGGGTCCGTGCGCGGGTCGAGAAGGTCGGCCGCGGCTTCGTGCGCGCCGGCGCGGAAGTGCTGCTCTCGCCCGCGCCCGAGCGCCGCCAGCCGCCCTGCCCGCTGTTCGAGCGGTGCGGGGGCTGCGCCTACCAGCACCTGGGCTACGAGGCGCAGCTCCGGCTCAAGGAGGCCGTGCTGCGCGAATCGCTCGCGCGGGCGGGCACCGGCTGGGACGGACCGATCGAAGTCGTGGCCTCGCCCGAGACGGGCTGGCGGAGCCGCGCGCGGTTCCACCTGCAGCCGGTGGCCGGCGAGTGGCGGCTCGGCCTGCACGAGGAGGGCACGCACCGCGTCGTGGACCTGGACTCGTGCCTGCAGGTGACGCCCGGGCTGGTCGGCGCGGCCCGCGGGCTGCTGGCCGCCCTGGCCGCGCAGCCCGCCTGGGCGCGGCGCGTCTCCGAGATCGCGCTGGCGGAGTCGGACGACGGGTCCGCGCGGGTCGGGGCCCTCGCGTGGGAGGGGGACCCCGCCGACGGGTCGCGGCTGGCCGCGGTGGCTTCGAGCGCGCCACGGCTGACCGGGCTCGGCCTGGCGACGGCCGAGGACCGACGCTACGTCGGCCTCCACGGCTCGCCGTACGTCGAGACGGCCGTGGGCGACCTGCGCTATCGGGCGCACGTGCTCTCCTTCTTCCAGGCGAACCGGCACCTGGTGGGGCCGCTGGTCGAGCGCGTGCGCGAGTGGTCGGGCGGGGAGGGACCCGTGCTGGACCTGTTCGCGGGCGTGGGCCTGTTCGCGCTGGCCCTGGCGGACGGCGCGTCGGGCGTGATCGCGGTCGAGCAGGACGCGCGCTCGTCCGAGGACGCGGAGTGGAACCGCGAACGGGCGGGCCTCGACAACGTGCGGATCGTGCGCACCGAGGTGGCGGCCGCTCTCTCGGCGCTGCCCGCGGGCGAGCCGGAGCGCGTGGTCCTCGACCCGCCCCGCACCGGCGCCGGGCCCGAGGTCGTGCGCGCCATCGCCGAGCGTCACCCACGGCTGGTCGTCTACGTCTCGTGCGACCCGCCGACGCTGGGGCGCGACCTGGCGGCGTTCGCGTCGGCCGGCTACGTGCCCGACCGCGTCGCGGTGTTCGACATGTTCCCCGACACGTTCCATCTCGAGACGGTGGTGAGGCTGGTGCCCCGATAGTCTCGCGGCGACGGGGGGCCGTGGGTCAGCGCACTCAGGTGTACCGCTTCGCGGCGGCGCTCCTCTCGGGCGGTGCACGCGCCGCTTCGGGTACACCGTTCCTGCGCTTCTGACGGCGCCGTCCACCACTGCTGGTTGAGTCGTCCCCACTCAACACGTTGTGCAACGTGTTGAGTGGCCGGTGCGCAGCTGTCGGCGCCCCATCGAACCAGCCTTGTGACACTTCGCGAAACTGCACGGTCCGGACCTCGCCCGCGGGCCGTCGTGCGTAGGCTCCCGCGGTGCGAATCGCCGGAGCCGCGGAGCGATGAAGCTGCGTCCCCTGGTCCCGGTGTGCGTGGCGTTCGGCCTGGGCGCGTGGTCGGGCGCCGGGCTCCCGATGGGCGTGGTGGGGCCGCTGCTCGCGCTGGCGGCGATCGTCCTGCTCCTCGCCTGGTCGGCGCCCCGGAACGCAGGCTGGGCGGTCGCCGGCGCCGGCCTCGCGATCGGCGCCGCGTCGGCCGCCATCGAGCGGACCGCGTACGACCGCAACGCGCTTCGCGTCTGGCTGGACGGGCAGGCCGAGGACGCGCCACCGGTCCGCGTCATCGGCTGGGCCGCGGCGGACGCGCGCGATCGGGCCGACCGCTGGACCATCGTGGTGGACGCGGAGTCCATCGACGTGGGCCCGGAAGCGCGGAGCATCCGGGGCCGCGTCCGCATCGACGTGATGGGCGCCACCGGCCGCCGGCCGATCCGCGAAGGCGATCGCGTGAGGGTCTGGGCGCAGCTGCGCCTGCCGCGTGCGTCCGGCACGCCCGGCGCGTTCGATCCGGCCGCCGAGTCCCGGCGCCAGGGCGTGCACGCGCTGGGCTACTGCAAGAGCGGCCTGCTGGTCGAGACAGGCGGGGAGCCGGGAGGGAGCCGGCTCGCGCGCGCGGCCGCGCGGGTGAGGGGACGGGCCCGTGAGGCGCTGGTCGCCCACGTGCTGCCCGGGCCCGAGCGCGGGCTCGTGCGCGCCATGGTGCTCGGCGATCGCCAGGCGGTGGACGACGACACCGCGGATGCCTTCCGTGCGGCCGGCACCTACCACGTGCTGGCCATCTCCGGCGCGCAGGTCGCGTTCCTGGCGGGGCTGCTCACGGTCGTGCTGAAGCGGCTGGGCTGCCCCCGGCTGCCCGGAGCGATGGCGCTGTCGATCGCGCTGCTGTTCTACGCCGAGCTGGTCGGCGGGGACGTGCCGGTCGCGCGCGCCACCGCGATGGCGGTCGTCGTGCTGGGCGGGCGCGCGCTCGACATGAAGGCGGACGTGGTGAACCTGCTGGCCCTGGCCGC
This sequence comes from Vicinamibacteria bacterium, assembly GCA_025923995.1. GTDB lineage: Bacteria > Acidobacteriota > Vicinamibacteria > Fen-336 > Fen-336 > JAICEW01. The sequence goes on from JAICEW010000109.1 coordinate 11,396, forward strand.
CCTCGCGCTGATGGCGCACCGGCCGTCGGCCGTGTGCGACGCCGGGTTCCAGCTCTCGTTCGCGGCCACGCTCGGCATCGTCGTGCTGGCCCCGCGGCTCCTCGAGCGATGGCCGCGCTGGCCCCTGCGGCTGGAGGCCGCCGTGGCCGCGTCGCTGGCCGCGCAGGTCGTGCTGCTCCCCTTGCTGATCCTGCACTTCCACCGCCTCTCGCCCGCGGCGCTGCTCTTGAACCTGGCGGCGGTGCCGCTGTCCGCAGCGGTCCTCGTCGCGGGCCTGCTGGTGCCGATGGCGGCCGTGCTGGTACCGCCGCTGGCCCCGCTGGCCGGTGACGCGGCCTGGATCGCCGCGCACGCGCTGCTGCGGTCCGCGCTCGCGGTGCGCCTGGTGCCCGCGCTGGACGTGCGCGTGCCGAGCCCCGCCGCCTGGTCGGTCGCGCTCTTCGCCATCGGCGCGCTGCTGCTGATGGCGCGCCGCGGCGCGCGTGGCCCCGCCCTGACCGCGGTCGGCGCCGCCGCGCTGATCGCGAGCGGAGGGGCGCGCGCGGACGGGCGCCTGCACGTGACGGTCATCGACGTGGGGCAGGGCGACGCGATCCTGCTCCAGTCGCCGCGCGGGCGCTTCCTGCTGGTGGACGCCGGCGGCTCGTTCGACGGCGGGTTCGACGTGGGGGAAGCCGTGGTCGCGCCCTACCTGTGGTCGCGGGGGATCCGTGCGCTCGATCGGCTGGTGGTCACGCACGCCCATCCCGACCATGCCGGTGGCGTGCCCGCGGTGCTGGCGGGCTTCGACACGGCCGAGACGTGGGAGGGCCCCGCGCCTCGCCGGGACCGGGGGTTCCGGTCACTCGACGACGCGTTGCGCGCGAGCGGCACCGCGCGACGGACGGTGACCGCGGGCGTGAGCGTGGACTGGGACGGCGTTCGCATCGACGTGATGGGCCCCCGTCCTCCGGGCCGCCCCCCCTGGACGACGCGCAACGACGATTCGGTCGTGCTGGCCGTGAGCTTCGGCGCGGTGACGACGGTCCTCGGCGGCGACGTCGAAGGCGCCGGCGAGTCGCGCCTCCCGCCGACCCCGGCCCTGGCGCTCAAGGTGCCGCACCACGGAAGCAAGTCCAGCAGCACGCCGGCGTTGCTGGCCGCGTCCCGTCCCCGGCTGGCGCTGGTCAGCGCGGGCTACCGCAACCGGTTCGGCCACCCGCACCCCGACGTGCTCGCGCGCTATCGGCAGGCCGGCGCGCTCGTGTACCGCACGGACCGCGACGGCTGCATCACGGTCTCCACGGACGGCGCGCGCGCCTGGGTACGCACCGAGCGTGAAGGCGTGGCCGCGCTGTCGAGCGTGCCCGTACCCCCGCCCGGACCCGGCCGCTTGAACGCCCTTCTGCACTCGCGCTAAACTCCCGCGCTGCCGGTGGATCCCGCGTACGTCCTCGCGGGATGACGTTTCCCTGCTGCTGGGCGCCGGCGGCGGCAGCTTGCGGTATGAGCGACGACAAGAAGCCCTTTACCGTCAACGACCGCCGGCACTTCACGCCCGAGGGCGAGACCCGCCCGGACTCCGTCGACGAAACGCAGGAGACGCCTGCCGCGCCGCCCCGGCGCGGTGCGGCGCCGGCAGAGCCACACGAGCCGCCGCCCACCGGGGACGGCTCCCTGGACTTCATCGGGTTGCTGGTGTCCCTGGGGGCGCAGGCGAGCGCGCTGCTGGGGCTCGGCGGGGCGCCGGAGGGCAGCGACGAGCCGTTCGTCGACCTGCCGGGTGCGAAGGGAATCATCGGCCTGATCGAGATCCTCGAGCGCAAGACGGAGGGGCACCGGACCCCCGAGGAAGACAAGGTCCTGGCCGGCCTCCTCTACGAGCTGCGGATGGCCTACTTGGCGCGCGCCCGGTGAAGCCAGGCGCGGCCCGCATCCTGGCGCTGCTGGCGGCGGCGTTCGCGGTGGCGCCGTGCGCCTCCGCGGCGCAGGACGACAAGGTCATCGACGTCCGGGCGGTGCGGCCTCCCACCGGGAACAGCTTCGAGGCGCTATGGGGCGCCTACGCGAAGGCCGACCAGCGGGGCGACCAGGAGGGCCGCCGCGCGGCGCACCAGGAGATCAGGAAATACCGCGTCGAGCGGAACATCCGCAGCCTGGAGCCCATCGCCCTCGCTCGGGTGGGCCAGGGGCTGCGGCGCCTGGATGCGGGCGAGCTCGATGCGGCCGAGGAGGACTTCCGGGCCGCCCTGGCGCTCGACCCGCACCTCCCGGACGCGCACTTCGCGCTGGCGCAGCGCGACATGAAGCAGGGCCCGTTCGGCATCCTGTCCGCGATCGGCGATACCGTGGCCGGGCTCACCGCCCGGCTTCCGACCATCCTGGGGCGGCACCGGCTCCTCGCCCTGCTGGTCCCGGTGGGCCTGTTCTCGATGCTGGTGACGCTCGGCGTGGCCAGCCTGGCGCTCGTCCTCCGGCACGGCGCGCTGCTGCGGCACGACCTCGAGGAGTTCTTCGGTCCCGACCGCAGCCCGCTCGTCACCATGGTGATGTTCGTCGCGGTCCTGCTGCTCCCGACCCTCCTGTTCCAGGGCTACGGCTGGCTGCCGTTCTGGTGGCTGGCGGTGCTCTTCCTGTACTTCTCGATCAGCGAGCGGCTGCTCGTGGCCCTGGCCCTGCTGCTCGCCCTCGCCGTGGGCCCGGTGGTGCGAGGGCTCGAAGGCCGGACCATGGCGGCGCAGAACCCCCTCTTCGTGGCCGGCGTGCAGGCGCTCGAGGGCAGCGCGGACGCGCGGTCGACGCAGCTGCTGGAGCGAGCGAGGGAGCGGTACACCGAGGACAGGGACCTGTCCTTCCTGCTGGCGGCCCAGTACCGCAAGGCGGGACGGTACGACGACGCCGGCGCCGTCTACGGCGAGCTGCTGCGGTCGCAGGCGGGCGACCCCATCGCGCTCAACAACATCGCCAACCTGTCGTTCGCCGCGGGCGAGTTCGCCGCGGCCATACCGCGGTACCAGCAGGGCCTCAACGCCGGGCCGTCCCCGGCCGTGGCGGCCACGCTGTACTACAACATGTCGCTCGCGTACCTCCAGAAGTTCGATCCGCAGCCCGCGGACGAAGCGCGGTCCCAGGCCCTGCGGCTGGACCCGGGCCTGATCCAGCAGTACGACGCGACCTGGAAGTACGAGATCAAGAACGAGAACGCGGTCGTGGACCTGAGCCTCTCCGAGGACGAGCTGTGGTCCAAGTTCCAGCGGCTGCGCGAGGGCGTGTCGCGCCAGAACGTCCTGGGCAAGGGGGGAACGGACGTGTTGTCGTGGAGCGGCGGCGTCAACCGCTTCCTGGGCTTCCTGGCCGTGTTCGCGCTCGTGGTCGTCGTCATGTGGCGCTGGCGGGGCCCGCGCATGTTCACCATGCGCTGCGTGAAGTGCGGCACGCCCTTCTGCCGCCGCTGCCACCTGGGCGCGGCCTGGGAGGGCCTGTGCACGCAGTGCCACCACCTCTTCGTGGTGCGGGACGGCGTCTCGGGCCCCGCGCGGAACCAGAAGCTGCTGGAGGTCCAGCGCGAGGACGAGAAGCGCGAGCGGATCTTCCGCGCCCTGTCGCTCGTGTTCCCCGGGGCCGGCCACGTCTACGCCCACCGCACGTGGAGCGGGCTCCTGTTCATCCTGGTGTGGTCGGTGGTGCTGTCGCTCGCGCTGCTCGGCGGGCGCCTCCTGCCGTACACGGAGGCGACGTCGCGCGTGACCACGCCTTGGGGCCTGGTGCTGGGGGCGGTCGTGCTGCTCGGCGTCTACATCGCGGCCAACCGCGCGCGCCCCGACTTCGAGATCCTCATGCCCGCCGGCCGACCGCCGCGCCGCGCCCGGGCGGCGTAGGGACGAGACCGCCATGGCCCTCGAAGGAACCATCAAGGACTTCGGACTTCCCGACATCTTCCAGCTCATCGGGCTGCAGCGGAAGACGGGGACGCTGACCCTCCAGAGCGACAAGGAGGAGGTCACCGTCACCTTCGAGAACGGCATGGTGGTGATGGCGGACTCCTCGGCCAAGCGCCTGGAGGACCGCCTCGGCCACGTGCTCGTGAAGCAGGGCAAGCTCTCCGCCGCGCGGCTGGAAGAGGCCCTGCAGACGCAGAAGGCGACGCTGCAGCGGCTGGGGCACATCCTCGTCACGTCGAACGCGATCAGCGCCAAGGATCTGCGGGACGCGCTGCAGGTGCAGGTCTCCCAGATCGTGTTCAAGGTCTTCCGCTGGCGGGACGGGGAGTACCTGTTCGCGCCGACCGACTCGGTCGACTACGACCGCGACAACTTCGCCCCCATGAGCGCGGACTTCATCCTCATGGAAGGGATCCGGATGGTGGACGAGTGGCCCATCATCGAGAAGAAGATCCCCTCCATGGACCTCGTGTTCCGCCCCGTCGTGGACCACGCGCTCATCGAGGTGGTCGAAGGCGAGGGCGAGGAGACCGCGTTCGGCAGCCTGACGGACGCCAAGCGCGCCGGCGCCTCGACCCGGATCCGCCTCACCCGGCAGGAGGAGAACATCTTCCGCAAGGTGGACGGCACGCGCACCGTGCAGGGGATCATCGACGCCACGGGCCTGCCCGAGTTCGAGACGTGCCGGACGCTCTTCGACCTGCTGACCCGCAACCTCATCTCGACCGCCGGCCGCGGGGCCGCCAAGGCCAGCGAGACCGGCATCGAGGAGCCGCCCGTCGCCGGCACGCCGGTCTGGGGCGCCGTCGCCGCCATGTGCGCGCTGGCGCTGGTCGGGATGCTCGTGCAGCGCAAGACGCCCTTCGCGGTGACCGGGCTCAGCCCCATGCTGCGCAGCTCGCAGCAGCTCCTGCTGGACGACGTCAGCCACACGCGCCTGCAGCGCCTGGACCGCGCGGTGCAGGCCCACCTCCTCATCCACGGCGCGCCGCCCCGCACGCTCGCGGAGCTGGTGAAGAGCGGGCTGGTGGACCCGGCCTACCTGGAGGACGCGTCGGCGAGGCCGTTCCACTACGCGCTGACCCAGGACGGGTACCTGCTGTCTCCCGTCGACGACGGCGGCCGGCCCGACCGCACCCGCCTGATCGAGCGGACGGTCGCGCCCGATCGGCCGTAGGTCCCTCCTCGTGCGCGACCAACCGGCCTCGCCCGCTCGGCGCCCTTGATCGTCCGGCTCGACCCGCTCGTCCCGCAGGACTGGGGCCCCGTCGCGGTCTCGCTGGGGAACTTCGACGGCGTGCACCGGGGCCACGCGCGCCTGGTGGAGGAGACGGTGCGCGAGGCCCGCGCCGCCGGCGGCCCCGCCGTGGTGCTGGCCTTCGACCCGCATCCCGCGCGCGTGCTCCATCCGGAGCGGGCGCCGGCCACGCTCGTCACCACGGAGCAGAAGGCCGAGCTGCTGTCGGGGCTCGGCATCGAGCGGCTCGCGGTCCTGCCGTTCACGCGCGAGGTGGCGGCGCTGGACGCGGCCGCGTTCGCGCGCGACGTGCTGGCCGGCTGCCTGCGGACGGCCGCGGTGGTGGTGGGCGCCAACTTCCGCTTCGGCCGCGGACGCTCGGGCGACCCGGCCGCGCTGGCCGCGCTGGGCGCGGACCTCGGGTTCCGCGTCCGCAGCATCGATCCCGTCCTGCACGACGGCCAGCCGATCAGCAGCACGCGCATCCGCGCCGCGCTGGCGGCGGGCGACGTGGGCGAGGCCGAGCGCATGCTCGGTCGCCGCTTCTTCGTGGACGGCGACGTGGTGGCCGGCGACGGACGCGGGCGCACGATCGGCTTCCCGACCGCGAACGTCGCGCCCGTGAACGAGACGCTGCCGGCGCCGGGGGTCTACGCGTGCCGGCTCTCCGTCGCCGGCGAGCCCGCGCGCCCCGCCGTCGCGAACCTCGGAGAGCGGCCGACGTTCGGCGGAGGAGCGCGCCGGCTCGAGGTTCACGTGCTGGACTTCGCGGGCGACCTCTACGGCGCCGCCGTTCGGGTCACGTTCGCGGCGCGGCTGCGCGACGAGCGGCGCTTCTCGGGCCCCGACGAGCTGGTGCGCCAGATCGCGGACGACGTCGCGCGCGCGCGCCAAGCGCTCGGGGACGCGTTATAGTCGTCGCGGGACGGAGGGGAAATGGGCGAGCTGACCGTTGAGACGCGCGAGTCCGGCGACGTCACGCTCGTCTACCCGGCCGGCTTCATCAACGCGCACACGGTTCGGCTGTTCGAGACCGAGATCCAGCGCGCGCTGGAGCAGAAGCGGTTCAAGCTGGTGGTCAACTGCGCCTCGCTGTCGTACATCGCGAGCGCGGGCCTGGGCGCGCTCATGGGCGTGATCGAGGAGATCCGCCAGAACGGCGGGGACCTGCGCCTCACGAACCTGAACGAGACCGTGCTCAACATCTTCGAGATCCTCGGATTCCACCACCTCTACCTGATCTTCTCGACGGAGATGGAGGCGATCCGCAGCTTCCGCCCCGCGGCCGATCCGCAGTGAGCGGCTCGGGCCGCCCCGTCCGTTCGCGGCAGCCCACGTTGTCGCTCGCGGTGCCCAGCCAGACCTCGTACCTGGCCATGATCAGCGAGCTGACCCGCCACATGGCGGCCCTGGCCGGCTTCGACGAGGCGGAGGCGGGCCGGCTGGCGCTGGCGGTCGACGAGGCCACGACCAACGCGATCAAGCACGCGTACGCGGGCGCTCCCGACCGGCTGGTGCAGCTGCGCTTCGACGACCGCCGGGACGAGCTGAGGGTCGAGATCGAGGACACGGGCGCGACCGTCGATCCCCGCAACATGCCGAGCGTCGACCTCGACCGCTACGTGAAGCAGCGGCGGACCGGGGGGCTGGGCGTGCACCTGATGGAGAAGATCATGGACTCCGTCACGTTCCGCCGCGTCTCCGGCCGCAACATCTGCTGCCTGGTGAAGCGCAAGGACGGCGCCGGCGGTGCCCCATGACCGAGCGCAACCCCCGCGCGCTGGCCGCGGAGCCGGCGGTATCGCCCTACCAGCGGGCGCTCGACGCCTACCGGCGCGGCTCGGACACCGGCCCCGCGCTCGAGAAGCGCATGTCGGAGCTGATCTCGCTGCTCGACCTGTCGACGACGCTCAGCTCCAGCCTCTCGGGCGACGCCATCCTGGAGGCCGCCCTGCTCATCGTCATGGGCGAGCTGCAGGCCACGCGCGGCGTGATCCTGGTGCGCGTCGAGGAGCGCTTCGAGCCGCGGGCCCAGCGCGGGTTCGCGTCGTCCGTCCTCGCCGCGCTCACCGAGTCGCACCTGCCGGGCGAGGACGTCACGTTCGGCGGCGGCGACGCACTCGGCCTCCCGGAGGTGGAGGCCGTGTGCCTGGTGCGCAAGGCGGGCCGCGTCATCGCGGTCATCGCGCTGGCGGGGCGCGCGGACGGATCCCGCTACGGCGACGACGACGCGGACTTCCTGCGCAGCGTGGCCGCCTGCGCGGCCACGCCGATCGAGAACGGCCTCATCTACCAGGAGCTCAAGAGCGTCAACCGCCGCCTCTCGCTCAAGGTCTTCCAGCTCCACAACCTCTTCGACATCAGCCG
>JAICEW010000110.1 GCA_025923995.1 Vicinamibacteria bacterium
GCCGCCAGACGCTCGACCGCGACCGGGTCGCCGATGAGCCCGAGAGCGAAGGCGGACATCTGCCGCACCTCCACCTCGCTGTCGTTCATGCGCGTGACCAGCGACGGCGCGAGCGCAGGGTCGCCGATGCGCCCGGCGGCCAGCGCGGCCCGGCGGCGCACGCCGCGATCGCCGTCCGCGAGGTAGCGGTCGAGCTCCCCGTCGCCCACGCTGCGGCGGTCCTCCAGCCGCAGGATGCGCGCCATCTTCTCGCTGCGGCCGAGCGCCGGCGGGGGGACGGGCGCCGCCGCCAGCAGGACCGGCGCCAGCGCCAGCCAGGCCGCGCGCCTCACGCGGCGCCCCGCGCGTACGCGCAGACGCCGCGCAGGGGGCAGACCGGGCAGCGCGGCTCGCGCGGCCTGCACACCTCGCGGCCGAGCCGGATCAGGTTCAGGTGCAGGGGCAGGGCGGAGGCGCGCGGGACCAGCGGCTCCAGCGCGTCCTGCGCCTTCTCGGCAGAGGCGCCGGCCTTCACCAGCCCCAGCCGGCGCACGATGCGGTGCACGTGCGTGTCCACCGGGAACGCGGCCTGTCCGCAGGCGAAGAGCAGCACGCAGGCGCGCGTCTTGGGCCCCACGCCGCTGAGGCCGCGCAGCGACTCGCGCGCGGCGCTCGCGCGCAGCCGGCGCAGGCGCGCGAGGTCGTAGCGGCCCTCGCGGTCCTTCACCTGCGCGAGCAGCCGCTTGATGGTCCGGCTCTTCACGCGCGCGAGGCCGCCCACGCGGATCGCGCTCTCGATCCGCGGAGCGGGCGCCGACGCGGCCGCGGACCAGGTCGGGAACGCCTGCTTCAGCGACGCGAACGCGCGCCCGCTGTTGAGGTCGCTCGTGTGCTGCGAGAGCACCGTCTCCACCAGCGTGTCGAGCGGATCGCGTCGCGCGCGTGCGGGACGGCCGTAGGCCCGAAGGAGGCGGCGATCGATCTGGGCGAGCCGGCGGGAGAGGGAGGAGGCCGCAACCATGGGTCGAAGGCGATTATAGCGGGCCGCGGCCGCGGCGTTTGGATCAGGCGACCGCCACGAAGTTGCGCCCCTCCTCGAGTCCCAGGCGCTGAGCCTCGACGCGGATGCGCTCGCGCGCCGCCGCGTTCCCCACGGCACCCAGGTGCAGAAGCCCGCGCGGCAGGTGCCTGGCGCCCGCCACGTCGACCACGGGCGCGCCGTGGATGCGCTGGCCCAGCTTGTCGGGGTCCACCTCCACGAACGCGGCCACGGAGTGGCCGTGCGCGCGCAGGTCGCGCGACCAGGCCTTGCCGATGGGGCCCGCCCCCCAGATCACGACGGCGCGTCCGCCGGCGAGCAGCCCGGCGGCCAGCGCCTCGAGCTTGGCGGCGCGGAAGCGGTCGGCGTGATAGCGCGGATCGGTGCGCGTGAGGCGCCTCGCTCCGTCCCGCCAGTCCAGCAGGACGTGGGGCAGCTTCGCGAAACGCCAGGAGGAGGCGGCCGCGCGCAGCCACAGGTCGTAGTCCTCGGGCCCGCCCGTGTCGCGATAGCCGCCGCGCGCGCGCAGCGCCTCGGTCCGCATCGTCACGGAGGGATGGACCAGCGGGGACTCCACGAACAGCTCGCGCGCGATGGCCTGCGGCTCCAGCAGCCCGTTCTGCCACTCGACGTAGGCGCGCATGCCCTCGTTGCCGGTCCCGGGCGAGCCCACCAGGCGCACGCGCGACCCGAGCGCCGTCAGCGCGGGGTCGGACTCCAGGCGAAGCGCCTGCCGCTCGAGCCGCTCGGGGTGCGCCACGTCGTCCGCATCCATGCGCGCCAGGAGTGGCGCGCGAGCGTGGGCCAGGCCTTCGTTGAGGGCCGCGACCAGCCCGCGGGCGGGTCCGGCGACGACGCGCAGGCGAGGGTCGTCGCGCGCGGCCGCCCGCAGGCGCTCGAGGCTTCCGTCCCGCGAGCCGTCGTCGACCGCGATCACCTCCTGGTCGCGCAGCGTCTGCGACCGAAGCGACGCGAGGCACTCGCCGAGCGTGTCCGCCGCGTCGCGGACGGGGAGCAGCACGGAGACGCGGGGCGACGACGTCATGGGGCGGAGGAGCTACAGCGCGGGATGCGGGTGGCGGGCGAGGAACGCCTTGGCCTCGCGCAGCACGCTCTCCCGCGACCGGCCCTCCACCACGTAGAAGGGGCCGGTCAGGCCCGGCCGCCAGCTCGACCGCGGCGCGCGCCGGATCTCGGCCTGCCACGACGCGTCGTGCTGGACCGGCTCCAGGATCTCGTACACCCAGTCCTCGCGCCGGATGGTCGAGTGGATGCCGAGGCTGGAGTCGGCCGCGGGCGGAGGCGGCAGCGGCAGGCGGCCGCTCACGAGCATCGAGAGCGCCTCCTGGCTGTCGGGCGGCACGAAGAGGAACTCGACGCCGTAGCCGAGGTACGGCCACTCCACCTCGCCCGCCTCGCGCACCACGCGGCCGAGCGCCTGCAGGCGCGCGATCACGCCGGGGATGTTGAACTCGAGGTCGAGGTCAGGCGAGAACGGCAGCGGCACCGGGCTGGCCAGCAGCATCCCGTTGACGCTCAGGTTGCGGGTGAGGCCGAAGAAGTGGACCGACTCGCTGCTGCGCGGCGTGCCCACCACGTGGCCCTGCACCGGGATGCGCGCGTCGACGCGGCGCGGGACCACCAGCAGCTTGGCCAGCCAGGTCTCCAGCCGCGCGCGGTCCAGCGGCCGCCGCAGGGCCGCGTTGGCGCCCGCCTCGACCGCGGCCAGCTCGGCCCCCTCGGGCTCGTCGGCCGGCAGCAGCACCAGGATGGAGACGCCCCGCGTGGCGGCGCCGGAGCGGATGCGGCGGATGGCCGTTTCCAGGTCCAGGTCGGACAGGCGCGGGCCGAACACCACCAGCCGCGTCCCCGTGCGCGGGATGTCCTCCAGCACGCCGCGCGCGCTCGCGCGCTCCTCGACCACGTGGCGCTCGCGGCGCAGCAGCGGGGCCTCCAGCAGCAGGCTGCGGGCATCGAGACCGGCGACGAGCAGGTGCGAAGGCATGACGGGTGCTCTGGGCGAGGGAGACGGCCGGGCGACGATGCGGAGTCTACGCCGGCCCTGCCGGCGCCGGCAAACCGCCGGGGCCGCGGCCGGGGGGCGTCACGAGACCACCCTCTCGTGGCTGCGGCGCAGGCGGAAGACGCGCTGGATGGCGTCCGGCACCCAGGTCTTGAGGCCGAGGGCCGAGGGGATCGTGTCGTAGTAGAGGACGATCCGCGCGTCCTTCCGGCCCCCCGGCGTCACGTCGGTCACGATGAAGCCGTAGGGGCCGATCTTCACGCGCCCGCCAGGCGCCAGGTCCTTGCGCGCCGGGTCCTTTCCGTAGGTGACGACATGCACTCGAGGGTCGGTCAGCGACTTGCGCAGCGTGTCGTTGCCCAGCAGGTGGGTCTTGGCGCGCAGGTAATCCTGGGGCGGCACCCGGGAGCGATCGCCGCGCGCGGTGCGCAGGATCTGCTCGGCCTCCTTCGCCTCGAAGTTCTGCGCCATGTACTCGAGGTTCAGGACGTAGATCTTCTCTTCCTTGCTGCCCTCGTTCGTGTACTGGTGCAGCGCCTTGCGCAGCCGGTCGAGCGGTGCGGCCAGCAGCTCGAGCGTGAGCGGATCGAGCCCCGTCGTGTCGAGCCCGGCGCCGGTGAGGTCGACGCCGGCGGCCTGGTAGGTGAGCGTGGCCGCCGCCTCCTTCAGGTCGCCCACCATCGACAGGCCGCGCGAGCCCCAGCCGCCGGCCTGGAGCTTGTGCAGCCGGTCGACCGCGACGTGCACGGGGGACTCCCGGCTCAGCTCGACGATCTCCAGGTCGCCGGGGCCCGGGAAGGAGCGCACCGCGATGCCGATCAGCAGCAGCAGGAACAGCAGCGCGGGCAGGACGAGGATGGAGAAGAAGCGCAGCTCCACCGTGGGACGCGAGGGGGCGGCGATGCGCTTGACCACCGGCTCGACCTTCTTGAGCCCCTCCTCCGGCCGCACGCGGAACACGAACTTCTTGAGCAGCAGGCCGTCGTCCTCGAAGAACGCCGACAGGCTCTGGGCCATGGGCGACGCCTGGCGGCCGTTGGCGGCGCGGACCATGTCGAGGATGAGCCCGGGCGCGCGCTCCGCGTTGCCCATCACCTCGCGCGCCGGCGGCAGGTTCTCGCCCACCAGGATCACGTACAGCGGTGCGCCCATCTCCTTGACCAGCGCGACCGTCTGCTCGGCCACGTGGTTGCGCAGGTCGGCGAGGGGCGGCACGTCCATGTCCGTCCAGTCCGACGGCTGCGGGTCCAGGATGGCGTCGGTGAGCAGGATCATCTTGAAGTCGGTCCCGCTCGGGTACTCCTTCATCACCTCCCGCGCCTTCGCGAACGCGAAGTAGAGGTCCGTCCACTGCCCGTCGTTGCGGTAGCGCGCGGGGTCGTCGGCGAACACCTCGTGCCGTCCGCCGAAGAGGATCAGGCGGTAGGGGTGGCCGGCCACGAAGCCGAACATCTTCTCGAGCGCGGCCACCCGCTTCTCCTCCGGGTCCAGCGGCTGCAGCGAGGCCGAGTTGTCGACCAGGAACAGGAGGACCGTGGCGCCGGGTGCGGCCGAGGGGGACGGCGTGGGCGACGGGGAGGGCGCAGGGGTGCGCGCGGGAGCCGCGAGCACCAGCGCCGGAAGGAGCCACGTCAGGAAACGCATGCTCGCGGCCGGATTCTACTACGAAGGCCGGCCGGTCCCCCGCGGCTATAATCGCCCGTTATGGACTCGAGCGACGTGACTTCATGAAGGTGGGAATCGTCGGGCTCGCCTCGGCGGGCAAGAGCACCCTCTTCCAGCTCCTGACCGGCGCGCCGGCGGCGGCTCCCGGCGGACGGCCCGAGCCGCGCGTGGGCATCGCGCGCGTCCCCGACGAGCGCGTGGACGCGCTGGCCGGGCTGTTCAACCCGAAGAAGAAGACGTTCGCCACCGTCGAGTACGTCGACGTGCCCGGGGTGGCCAAGGGCGAGGGCGGGGCGCTGGTGGACCTGCCGGCGCTGCGCGGCATCGACGCGCTGCTGCACGTGGTGCGCGCGTTCGAGTCCGAGCTGGTTCCCCATCCCGACGGATCGGTCGACCCGCTGCGCGACGCCCGCATGCTGGAGCTGGAGCTGATCCTGGCCGACCTGGGCGCGGTGGAGCGTCGGCTGGAGAAGCTCGAGGCCAACATCAAGAAGGCCAACCGGGCGGAGGACGTGGCCGAGCGGGCGCTCTTCATCAAGATGAAGGAGGCGCTGGAGGCGGAGCGGCCGCTGCGCTCGCTCGAGTTCGGCGACGACGAGCGGCGCAAGCTGCGCAACTACGGGTTCCTCTCGGAGAAGCCGGTGCTGCTGGTCGCGAACCTGGGCGAGGAGCAGGTCAAGGACGCGGCCGGCACGCTCGAGCGCTCCGGGCTCGCGACCTTCGCCGCGACGCCGGGCTTTGCGCTGTGCCCGGTCTCGGCGCCCATCGAGGCCGAGATGGCGCAGCTGTCGGCGGAGGACGCGCAGGCCTTCCGCGACGACCTGGGCCTCCACGAGCCCGGACTCGACCGCGTGGCGCGCACCTCGTACGGCCTGCTGGGGCTCATCTCCTTCCTGACCGCGGGCGAGGACGAGTGCCGCGCCTGGACCATCCGCCAGGGCACCAAGGCGGTCCAGGCCGCGGGCGCCATCCACTCCGACATCGAGCGGGGCTTCATTCGCGCGGAGGTGGTCGCGTTCGCCGACCTCATGGCGGCGGGCTCGATGGCCGCCTGCCGTGAGCGGGCCACGCTGCGCCTGGAAGGCAAGGAGTACCTGGTGCGCGACGGGGACGTCATCAACTTCCGCTTCAACGTCTAGCCTCCCGTGAGCTGCTCCCGCTGCGGCCGGCCGGCGGCCCTGGCCCGCCCGACCTGCCTCTACTGCGGCGCCTTGCTGCCCGCCGAGGCCCCCTCGGCCGCGCCGGCACCGCCCGAGCCGGAGCCCGCGGACGCGGGCCGCGCGCTGCTGGTGGTCGACCTGCGGGGCGCCGACGTGGACCGGGTCGCCCGCGCGCGGGGCGTCTCGACCTTCGACGCGCGCCAGCGCGTGAACGGTGGCGGCTGGCAGCTCCACCGCGTCCTGCCCCCCGAGCAGGCCGACGAGGAGGCGGCCCGCCTGACGAGCGCCGGACTCCGAGCCCGGGTGGTGCCCGGAGCGGAGGCGGCCTCGCGCACCCGCCCGCTCGCGGTGCGCGGAGGAGACGGCGGCGACGGCCTGGCGCTGCGCACCGACGAGGGCCTGCTGCGCGTGGCGCCGGGCGCGCTGTTCCTGATCGTGCGCGGTCCGATCACCCGCGAGTACCAGACGGGCACGAACGTGAAGCGCGTGCGCACGGCCACGCTGGAGGGAGGGCACCGCATCCACCTCCACCGCCGCGACGACCCGCGGCCGCTCGAGCTCGATACCCTCCTGTTCGACTTCGGCGACGCGGCGCTCTTCTCGATGTCGTCGCTGCTCACCCTGCTGGAGTGGCTGGAGCAGGCGGCGCCGCGGACGCCCGTCGACGACGGTTTCCGCCGGCTGACGCCGGCGCTGGCCCCGACAAAGGCGGAGGGAGCGGGACGGCTGAGCGCCGCCGACGCCCTGCGCGCGCCGCGCCGCGGCACGCCGCACGACGGCCCGCTCGTGCTCGACAACGTGGAGCAGTTCCGCGCCTACTCGGGCTGGCGGGCCGCGGTCGAGCTGCGCTCGTCCTGATTAACCGGCCCTCAGACCCCTGTGCTACGGTTCCCCCGACCCGCCGTGCCACCGCGACAATGAAGCTCATCGTCCAGATCCCCTGCCTGAACGAAGAGGCCTCCCTGCCGGAGACCATCCGCGCCATCCCGCGGCAGATCCCCGGCATCGACCGGGTGGAGCTGCTGATCGTGGACGACGGCTCCACCGACCGCACGGCGGAGGTGGCGCGCGCGCACGGCGTCGACCACGTGGTGCGGTTCACCCGGCGCAAGGGGCTGGCGGCCGCGTTCATGGCCGGGCTCGACGCCTCGCTCCGGCTGGGCGCCGACGTGATCGTCAACACGGACGCCGACAACCAGTACCCCGGCCACGAGATCCCGCGGCTGCTGGCCCCCATCCTGGCCGGCGAGGCCGACATGGTGGTGGGCGATCGGGGCGTGGCCGAGGTCGAGCACTTCACGCCCACCAAGCGCCTGCTGCAGCGGCTGGGCTCCTGGGTGGTGCGCAAGGTCTCGGGCACGCAGATCGGCGACGCCACCAGCGGCTTCCGCGCCTTCACGCGCGAGGCCGCGCTGCGCATCAACATCGTGAGCGAGTTCACGTACACGCTGGAGTCGATCATCCAGGCCGGCAAGAAGAAGCTGGCCATCGCGCACCTGCCCATCCAGGCCAAGGCGACGCGCCCGTCGCGCCTGTTCGCCTCCACCTGGGAGTACCTGAAGCGCAGCGCGGCCACCATCCTGCGCATCTACGCGATGTACGAGCCGTTCCGCGTCTTCGTGGTGCTGGGCTCGGTGCTGCTGCTGGCGGGCACAGCCCTGGGCCTGCGCTACGCGTGGTTCTGGTGGATGGGCGAGATCCGCGGGCACCTGCAGTCGGCCATCCTGTCGGTCCTGCTGCTGATCATGGGCCTGTTCACCCTGCAATGGGGGTTGATGGCGGACCTGGTGGCCAGCAACCGGAAGCTGCTCGAGGACCTGCTCTACCGCGTGCGCAAGCTGGAGCTCCCGGACGACCGCCGTGGCTGACCCGCGGCAGGTCTCGGTCGTCATCCCGGCCTTCGACGAGGAAGACGCGATCGGGGGCGTGGTGGCCGACCTGCTGGGACGCCGGCCCTGGCGCGAGGTGCTCGTCGTCGACGACGGATCGAGCGACCAGACGGCGGCGCGTGCGACGGCCGCGGGCGCCCGCGTGGTCCGGCATCCCTACAACAAGGGCAACGGCGCGGCGGTCAAGACCGGCATCCGCGAGGCGCAGGGCGACGTGATCCTGCTCCTGGACGCGGACGGGCAGCACGACCCGGAGGACGCGGACCGTCTGGTCGAGCGCGTCGGCGTGTACGACCTCGTGATCGGCGCGCGGGCGGCGAAGGACCAGAAGTGGGGCCGCGCGCTGGGCAACGCGGTCTTCCGCGCGCTCGCCTCCTGGCTCACCGGGCGCGACATCCCGGACCTCACGTCCGGCTTCCGCGCGGCCCGGCGCGACCGGCTGGTCGAGATCCTCCACCTCCTGCCCAACGGGTTCTCCTACCCGACCACGTCCTGCCTGGCGCTGCTCAAGGCCGGGTACAACGTGGCCTTCGAGCCGATCCGCGCGCGGCCCCGCGTCGGCCGCAGCAAGATCCGCGCGATGCGGGACGGGACCAAGTTCCTGCTGATCATCCTGAAGATCGTCACGCTCTACCGCCCGCTCAAGGTCTTCTTCCCCGTCAGCCTCGCCTCGCTGCTGGTGGGGCTCGGCTACGGGGTGTGGAACGTCGCCCAGTACGGCAAGATCCCGATGGGCGCGGCACTCGCGGTCCAGCTCGCGGTCGTGGTGTTCCTCTTCGGGCTGATCTCGGAGCAGATCGCCTCCGGCCAGGAGCGGAGGTAGCCATCTCCCCGAGGGTCCGAGACCTGGGCCTGGCCGCGCTGCTGGCCCTGCTGCCGGCCATCGCCTTTGCGCCGGCGCTGCTCGAGGGGCGGCTGCTCGGGCCCGGCGACGGCGCCGCGCTGCACTATCCCGACAAGGCGGCCGTCTGGAACGCCTACCGCCAGGGCGTGCTGCCCGCGTGGAACCCGCAGGTGCTGCTGGGTACGCCGCTGCTGGCCGCGTACCACCCCGGCGCGTTCTTCCCGCTGGTGGCGGCGCTGTGCCTGCTGCCGCCCTACATCGCCTTCCAGTGCCTGGTCCTGCTCTCGCTGGGCGCGACGGGCCCTCTGCTCTACGCGTACGTCCGCCAGCTCGGTGTGGGCCGCGTCGGCGCCTACGTGTCCGGCCTGTGCTTCGCGCTCGGACCCTACTTCACGGCGCACCTGGGCGACACGCCCACGCTGGTGGCCGCCCCCACGCTGCCGCTGCTGCTGATCGCGCTCGAGGCCTGCCTGCGACGCGCCACCGCGGGGCGCCTGGTCGGGCTGGCGGCCTCCGTCCTGCTGCTGCTGACCGCCGGCTCGCCGGCCGCCGTGCGCGCGGGCGCGGCGCTGCTCGCCGGACGCGTCGCGGTCGCGTTCCTGGTCCGGGGGCGGAACGAGCGGCCGCCGGCGCTGGCCCTGGCCTGGGCGGTGGCGGCCGGCGTGATGCTGGCGGCGCCCCAGCTGCTGCCGACGCTGCTGCTCCTGCGCGACGCGGGCCCGGTCGTGAGCGGGCTGGCCACGTCCGCGGAAGGGGTCCAGCCGGGCGCGACCGGCCTCGTGCTGCGCTACGCATCCCACACTCCGGCGCCGTCGCTGGCGCTGGCGGCGCTGCCGCTGCTGGTCCGTCAGCCGGCCGTGCGCGTGCTGTTCGTGGCGCTGGTGCTGGCGCTGGGGCTGCAGTGGGGGCGCGGCCCGCTGGCCGCGCCGGGCAGCCTGCCGCTGCTCTTCGAGCTGACGCTCAGCATCCTGGCCGGCTTCGCGCTGTCCGCGCAGTGGCAGGCGCGTCGGGAGCCGCTGGGACGCCGGCTGCGCGCGTACCTGCTGGTCGCGAGCCTCGCCTCCGCGGCGGCGCTGTCGGTGGCGGCCGCGGCCCTGGGCCCGCTGCCGCAGACGCTCGCAGGTGCGACGGGCGTGCTGGCCCTCGCCATCATCGTGTACCTTCCCAACGCGGCCGATCCCGATCCCGTGAAGGCGGGCGTGTTCCTGCTGCCGCTGACCGTCGCCTTCCTGCTGCAGCCCGACGGGCGCGGCGTGTGGGCGGGCGCGCCCTCCCGGGCAGACCTGCGCGAGGGCTCGGGCACCCGGGCCGCCCTCGACCGCACGATGGGTGAGAGCCGCGACGAGCCGGCCCTGACCGTGGTCACGAGCTGGCCGCGCAACGAGGCCCTCGACCTCGCCTTCGCGAACCTGGCGGGCCCCCTGGGACGCCGCAGCGTGAACGGCTACGTCCCGATCGCGCGGCAGCGCACGCTGGAGGCGCTGGGCGGCATGCGGCCGGGCGGGCTGCTCCCGCCCTCCTTCCTCCAGACGCCTCCGGCGCTGCTGGAGGGGCTGGGCGTCCGCTGGGTGCAGGCGCCCACCTACGTCCTGGCCCAGCCGGCGCGGGCGACGATCGCCGACCTGCCGGTGCCCCAGGGACGGCGTCGCTTCTTCCCCTTCCCGGTCGCCGCCGCCACCGAGATCCGCGTGGAGTCGTTCCTCGCCGAAGGGGCCGCGACCGCGCAGGACGACGTGGTCGCGCTGGTGCACGCGCGGCTGGCCGCCAGCGGGCGCGACTTCACCTTCGCGCTGCGCGCGGGCGTCGACACCGCCGAGCGCGCGTACGACGACCCGGCGGTGCGGCCGCTGGTGCGCCATCGCCGCGCGCCCATCGCGCGCAACGTCACCGACGGCCCGCGGCCGGGCTACAGCTACGAGGGGGCGTTCGCGCTGCCGGGGCGCTACTACCTGGACGGCGTCGGCATCGAGCGGGCTCCCGGCGCGGGGCAGCTGGTGCTGGGCGACGTGATGCTGTACGACGCCATGGGCGGGCGGTCCAGCGTCTCGTCGAACCTCGGGCGCTACCTGAGCGACGCGAGCCGCTTCCGCGAGGCCGCGGCCACGCCGTCCATCCGCCTGTTCGAGGTGCCCGCGAGCGGAGGACGCGCGCACGTCGTGGCCAAGGTGCGGGTCGTGCCCGCAGAAGCGGA
Source organism: Vicinamibacteria bacterium (assembly GCA_025923995.1). Taxonomy (GTDB): domain Bacteria; phylum Acidobacteriota; class Vicinamibacteria; order Fen-336; family Fen-336; genus JAICEW01. Next base: position 10,791 of record JAICEW010000110.1, read on the forward strand.
GGCGCTGGCGGCCATGCGCGGCCAGGGCCCCGCCCTCGACCCGCTGAAGGAAGCGATCCTGACCGCGGAGGACGCGCGCGGCGCCGCGCTGCCGGCGGAGGGGCGCGCCTCGGCCGCCGACGTGGTGCGCCTGGAACCGGGCCTCATCGAGGCGCGCGCGGAGGGGCCGGGCCTGCTGGTGGTGGCGGAGTCGTGGGACCCGGGCTGGACCGCCACGCTCGCAGGACGGCCCGCGCCCCTGCTGCGGGCCAACCACGCCCAGATGGCGCTCACGCTTGGGCCCGGGCTGCACCGCGCGGTCCTGCGGTACCGCACTCCTGGCCTGGGCGCGGGGCTGGCCGTGGGGGCGGCCGGCGGGCTGGCCTTGCTGGTCCTGTGGGCGCGCGCGCGGCGCGCCGGCGAGCCCGCGCATGTTTGACCCTCGCGCGGACCGCGTGCTAGCGTCCGGATTTCGCCGCGGCCATGAGGGCCGCGCACGAGCGAGCCTTTTCGGTTGACCCGCCCCAGCCTCTCCATCTTCTTCCCCGCGTACAACGACGCGGGGACCATCGCCAGCCTCGCGCTGGTGGCGCACATGACCGCGCGCGAGCTGACCGACGACTACGAGGTGATCGTGGTCGAGGACGGCAGCCCCGACCACACGGGCGCGCTGCTGGACGAGATGGCGAAGAGCTTCCCCTGGCTGAAGGTGGTCCACCACGAGCAGAACCGGGGCTACGGCGGCGCGCTGCGCACCGGCTTCCTGACGTCCTCCAAGGACCTCATCTTCTACACGGACGGCGACGCGCAGTACGACCCGCGCGAGCTGAGGCGCCTGCACGAGGCGTTCGGGCCCGACGTCGACTTCGTGAACGGCTACAAGATCGGCCGCTCCGACCCGCTGCACCGCATCGTGATCGGGCGCGTGTACCACTGGTTCGTGCGGACCGTCTTCGGCCTGAAGCTGCGCGACGTGGACTGTGACTTCCGGCTCATGCGCCGCAGCGTCTTCGACAGGGTGGTCCTGACCCGCAGCTCCGGCGTCATCTGCGTCGAGCTCATGAAGAAGGTGCAGGACCACGGCTTCCGCATCGCCCAGGTGCCGGTGCACCACTTCCACCGCTCGTACGGCAAGAGCCAGTTCTTCAACGTCTCGCGCGTGGGCCGCACGCTGCTGGACCTGATGCGGCTGTGGGTGGACCTGGTGTGGAAGCGCGAGCACCTGCGGCCGCGGCCCGAGGGGCCCACCCCGTCGCCCTCCCGCGCGGACGGCCCGTGAGCGACTACCGGGACTTCTACCGGGGCCGGAAGGTCCTGGTCACCGGCGCCCTCGGCTTCATCGGGTCGAACCTGAGCCGCACGCTCGCCGACCTGGGGGCGTCGGTGCTGGCCGTCGACAGCCTGCTGCCCGACTACGGCGGCAACCTGTTCAACCTGGCCGGATACGAGGACCGCGTCCGCATCAACATCGCGGACGTGCGCGGCCACGGGATGGCGTACCTGGTGAAGGGCCAGGACGTGCTCTTCAACCTGGCCGGCCAGGTGAGCCACATCGACTCCATGACCGACCCCTTCACGGACCTGGAGATCAACTGCCGCAGCCAGCTCTCGATCCTGGAGGCGCTGCGCGAAGCCAACCCCGAGGCCAGGATCGTCTACGCCGGCACGCGGCAGATCTACGGCAAGCCGATGCGCCTGCCGGTGGACGAGACGCACCTGCTGAACCCGACCGACGTGAACGGCATCAACAAGATCTCGGGCGAGATGTACCACCTCGTCTACCACTCGGTGTACGGCATCCGCGCCTCGTCGCTGCGGCTCACCAACACCTACGGGCCGCGGCAGCTCATCCGGCACAACCGCCAGGGCTTCATCGGCTGGTTCGTGCGGCAGGTGGTGCTGGGCGAGGAGATCCAGCTCTTCGGCGACGGCACGCAGAGGCGCGACTTCGACTACGTGGACGACGTGGTCGACGCGTTCCTGCGCGCGGGCGCCACCGACGCGGCGGACGGCCAGGTGTTCAACCTGGGCGGCGACGAGGCGGTGAGCCTGCTCGAGCTCACCAGGCTCATGATCGAGGTCGCGGGCCGGGGATCGTACCGCCTGGTGCCGTTCCCGCCCGAGCGCAAGCGCATCGACATCGGCGACTTCCACGCGGACACCGGGAAGATCCGGGCCACGCTGGGCTGGGCTCCGCGGGTGGGGCTGCGCGACGGGCTGACGCGCACGATCGAGTACTACCTGCAGAACCGGGAGCACTACCTGTGAGCCAGGGCGTCCCGTTCACCGACATGAAGGCGCACGTGGCGGCGCTGCGGGGCGAGATCGACGAGGCCGTGGCGCGCGTGCTCGGTTCCGGCTGGTTCATCCTGGGGCCGGAGGGCGAGGCGTTCGAGCGCGAGCTGGCGCAGGCGCTGTCGGCGAAGGACGCGGTCGCGGTCGGCAACGGGACCGAGGCCATCCAGCTCGCGCTGGAGGCGCTGGGCGTCGGGCCCGGAGACGAGGTCGTCACCTCACCGCTCACGGCCGCCTTTACGGCGCTCGCCATCCTGCGCACGGGCGCGCGCCCGGTCTTCGCCGACCTCGACCCGGCCACGCTCAACATCGCGCCCGAGGCGGTCGAGCGCGTGATCACGCCGCGCACGAAGGCGCTGCTGCCCGTCCACCTCTACGGCCACCCGGCGGACCTCGACCCGCTGCTCGCGCTGTCAAGGGCGCGCGGCATCACCTTGGTCGAGGACGCCTGCCAGGCCCACGGGGCGCGCTACAAGGGACGCACGGTGGGCGCCATCTCCGGCCTCGGCGCGCTGAGCTTCTACCCCACCAAGAACCTGGGCGCCCTGGGCGACGGCGGCGCCATCCTGGTCGACGATCCGGACCGCGCGGCGCACCTGCGCAGGCTGCGCAACGGCGGACAGAGCGACCGCTACCGGCACGAGATCTCCGGAGTGAACAGCCGGCTGGACGAGGTGCAGGCGGCAGTGCTGCGCGTGGGCCTGCGCCACCTGGGCGCCTGGAACGCGCGCCGGCGCGCGCTGGCGGCCCTCTACCTCGAGCAGCTCGCGGACGGCGGCGTGTGCCTGCCGCTCGAGCAGCCCTATGCGGAGTCCAACTACCACCTGTTCGTGGTGCGACACCCGCGGCGTGACGCGCTCATGGCCGCGCTCAAGGAGCGGGGCGTGGGCACGCTCATCCACTACCCGATCCCGCTGCACCTGCAGCCGGCCTTCGCGCACCTGGAGGGCCGCGCGGGCGACTTCCCCGAGGCCGAGGCCGCCGCGTCCACCATCCTGTCGCTGCCCCTCTACCCGGAGATGACGGACGGCCAGGCCCGGTCGGTGGCGGCCGCGGTCCGCGACAGCGTGGCCGCCATCGGCTGACCACGCCCTTGCACCTGGTCCCGGCCCTTCCGGCGACGCTGGCCAGCCTCGCCCTCGTCCTGCTGCCGGGACTCGTGTACCTGGCCCTGCGGCCGCGCACGGACGACGAGCCCGCCTGCGACGAGTCGCTGTTCCTCGCGGTCGCGGTCAGCGTCGCCGTGTCGGCCTGGGTGGCGCTGCTGCTCGCAGAGCTCGGACGCTTCTCGCTCGTCACCGCCGGCGTCGGCATCGCCGGCGCGAGCGCCGTCGCGCTGGTCCTGGGGCGCGGCCGGTTGCGGGCGCCGATCCCGCGGCCGCGGCGCGCCTCCGAGGTACTGCCCGCCGCCGTGATCCTCGTGATCGCGCTGGTCCTGCAGGCGCGGCCGACCGAGTACCTCGTGGGCGGCCGCGACCCGGGCGTCTACGTCGCGACCATGGGTCTCATCGGGCGCACGGGCGGGATCGCGTACGTCGATCCCGTCGTGCAGTCGATCCCGCTCGAGGACGTGGGCCTGTTCTATCGCAATCCCGACTCGCCCGACTTCACCTGGGCGCGCTTCGCAGGCTTCCCGCTCGAGAACCCGCGCACCGCGCGGGTCATCCCGGAGTTCTTCCACCTCTTCCCCGCGTTCGGCGCGTACCTGTTCCAGTCGATGGGCGTGAAGGGCGCCCTGGCCACGCCGCCGGTGTTCGGCGTGCTGGGGACGCTGGGCGCGTTCTTCGTCCTGCGCCGCCTGTTCGGTCGAGCACCCGCGCTGCTCGCGGGCCTCCTGCTGGCCACGAACGTGGTGCAGGTCTGGTTCGCGCGCTATCCCGTGTCCGAGCCGGTCTCGCAGTGCCTCGTGTTCCTGGGGCTGCTCGCCTTTGCGCTGTGGGAGCGCGGCGGTGCGACCGCGGACGGGCTGCTGGCCGGCTTCGCGCTCGGCCTCACGTTCCTGGTGCGCATCGACAGCGTGCTGCTGCTGGGGCCGCTCGCCCTGTACCTGCTGGTGCGGCGGGCGCACCACGACCTGCCCTGGCGGCGCGCGGCGCCCCTGCTGCTGCCGCTGCTGGCGATGCTGGTCCACGCGGGGGTCCACGCGTCGCTCTTCGCCCGGAAGTACCTCGTCAACGTGACGAGCCGACCGTACTGGAGCCAGCCCGCGTGGGTCTGGATCGCTCTCGCCGCGGGAACGCTCGGCCTGCTGCTCGTGATCCATCGCAAGAGCGAAGCGGCCGTCGCCCTGCTGGAGGCGCACGGCGGGGCGCTGCGCGCGACGCTGATGACGGTGGTCGTCGCGCTCGCCTCCTACGCGTACTTCCTCCGCCCGCTGCTCTCCGCCTGGGCCGGCGCGGACGGCTACGACGAGGCCCGCACGACCGGCTCGACCGTCCTGCTGGCGGCGCTGCGCGACCTGGGGTTCCACCGCCTGGCCGCGCACGACGCGCAGTCGCTGGTCCGGCTGGGCTGGTTCGTCACGCCTTTGGCACTGGTGCTGGCGCTGCTGGGCCTGCTGCTCGTCCTGCGGGACTGGAAGCCGCGCTACCTGCTCCCGCTGGGCCTGTTCGCGTCGGGCGCGCTCTTCTACCTCTACAAGATCCGCGTCTACAACGACTATTTCTTCGCGTTGCGACGCTATGTCCCAATCGTGCTCCCGTTCCTCCTGGGCCTGGCGGCGCTCGCCCTGGTGCGGATGGCCGCCCGCGGCCGGTGGCGACGCGTGGTGGCCGCGGCACTTGCGGCCCTCCTGTTCGCGGCATTCCTGAGGGACACCGTGCCGCTCTACGGCCACCGCGACTGGAGCGGGGCGGTACGCTTCGTGCAGGACGTGGCACGACGCTTCGCGCCGGAGGATGTGCTCGTGTTCGAGCAGCCCAAGAGCATCCATCTGCTCTCGCAGCCGCTTTGGTCGGTCCACGGTCTCGCGGTGCTGGAGATGGCGCGCTTCAAGCCCGACCCCGACCGCCTGCAGCACCTGGTCGACGCCTGGCGCACACGCTATCGAAACGTCTACTTCGTACACACGTCGGCCTCGGGCTCGGACCTGTGCGGCGTCTTCCTGGAGCGCGTGCAGTCGTACTCGTTCGGCACCTGGGAGTGGGAGCGCGCGTACGCGCGCAAGCCGCGGGGCCGCGAGTTCCATGCACTCAACTTCACCGTCTCGCGCGTGGTGCCGCCCGAGCAGATCCTGGTGCCTCCGCTGCCGCTGGTGGACGTGGGGGGGACGGACGACGTGCAGGTCTCGGGCTTCTACGACAAGGAGGGCGGCGGTGCGCTCACCTATCGCTGGACCGGCCCCTGCGCTTCCGTCTACCTGCCCGGCGCGCGGCCCGGGGCGACGGTGATGGTCTCGACCTCGACCGGCCGCCGCCCGGCCAGCCGGCCCGCGCGCGTCGCGGTCCGGTTGAACGGCGTGCCGCTCGGCGACTTTGAGGCCGAGTCCGGCTGGACGGAACACGCCTTCACCCTGCCCGACGTGCTTCCCGCCGGCCCTCCGGTCCTGCGGCTCGATGTGGCGGCCTGGCGGCCCACCCACACGGACCCGCTCTCGAACGACGAGCGGGACCTGGGGGTCATGGTGGACCGCCTGGAGATTCGCGATACCATTCCCGGCTTGTCGAAAGACGGTGGCGTGCGATGAAAGTACTGGTGGTGGTTCCGACCTACAACGAGGTGGACAACGTCCGCCCCTTGATCCGCGAGATCCTCGCCCAGGGGGAGACGATCGACGTGTGGGTGGCGGACGACGGGAGCCCGGACGGCACGGGTGCCGCCGTGCGGGAGGCCATGGCGGAGTTCCCTGGCCGGGTCGAGCTCATCGACCGCGGCCACAAGGGCGGCCGCGGGGCGGCGGTCCTGGCCTCGTTCAAGAAGGGGCTCGCGGACCCCCACGGCTACGACATCTTCTTCGAGATGGACGCGGACTTCTCGCACCACCCGCGCGAGATCCCGAAGTTCCTGGCCAAGCTGCAGACGCACGACATGGTGATCGGCTCGCGCTACGTCGAGGGCGGCAGCACGTCCGAGTGGGGCGCTGCCCGGCCGCTGCTGTCGTGGATGGCCAACAAGTACATCGCACTCGTGGCCGGCGTGCCGGTGCGGGACACGACCAGCGGCTACCGGGGGTACCGGCGCGCGGTGCTGGAGCAGTGCGACTTCGACCGCATCAAGATCAAGGGCTACGTGGTGCACGGCGAGATGGCGTACCAGGCGTGGGTGAACGGGTTCCAGCTGGGCGAGGTGCCGATTCACTTCAAGAACCGCGTACGCGACGCCTCCAAGCTCACGTCCGAGGAGATCTACATGGCCCTGCTCAACTTCGCGCTGCTCCGCTTCCGCTACGGCTTTCGCCCGAAGAAACGCGCGCGCCCGGCCGAGGTCCGCAGCTAGCCGACGTGAGGCTCCTCCACCTCACGTCCTCGTACCCCAAGCACCCGGGCGACGTCACCGCTCCCTTCATCGAGGAGATCGCGCGCGCCCTGGCCGCGCGCGGCCACCGGGTGGACGTGGTGCTGCCGCACCATCCGGACCTGCGCCGGCCCGACGAGCCGAACCTGCGCTTCTTCCCCTATCGCTACGCGCCGCGGGACGAGTGGAGCCGCTGGGGCTACGCGCAGAGCCTGGAGAGCGACGTGCGCGTGCGGCCCGAGGTCTACGCGCTGGCGCCGCGGGCGGCGATCGCGATGCGCCGCGCGGTCGCCGAGCGGCTCGAGGCCGAGCGCTACGACGCGGTGCACGCGCACTGGGTGGTGCCCAACGCGGCGCTGGTGACCGACATCGTGCGTCTGTCGGGAGCGCCGTTCGTGATCAGCCTGCACGGCAGCGACGTGTTCCTGGCCGAGCGCCTGGCTCCCGCGCGGGCGCTGGCGCGCCGCGCCTTGGCGGCCGCGGGCGCCGTGACCGCCTGCAGCGACGACCTGCACGCGCGCAGCCTGGCGCTGGGCGCTCGCCCCGAGCGCACGCGTACGGTGCCCTACGGCGTGGACGTCGACGCGTTCGCCCCGCGGCCGGACGCGCCCGAGGTGCGCACGCGCCTGGGCGTGCCGCAGGACGCCTTCCTGGTGATGGCGGTGGGGCGCCTGGTCGAGAAGAAGGGGTTCGCGCACCTGGTGGACGCGGCCGCGCGCACGGGCGGCGTCCGCGTGGTGATCGCGGGCGAGGGCGACCTGCGCGCCTCGCTCGAGTCGCAGGTGCGCGCGACGGGCGCGCCGGTCACGCTCCCGGGCGCGCTCCCGCGCGAGCTGGTGGCGGCGGCGCTGAGCGAAGCGGACGTGGTGGTCGTGCCGTCGGTGGTGGACGGCGCCGGCAACGTGGACGGCCTGCCCAACGTGCTGCTGGAGGCGATGGCCTCCGGCCGGCCGCTGGTGGCCTCGCGCGTGGCCGGCATCCCGCAGGTGATCGACGACAACCGCAACGGCTTGCTGGTGCCCGCCGGCGACACGCGCGCCCTGGCCGAAGCGCTGCGCCGCCTGCTGCGGGAGCCGCAGACCCGCGCGCGGCTGGGCGAGGAAGCGCGGCGTACCGCGACGCGCGAGCTGAGCTGGGAGGTGGCCGCGCGGCGCTTCGAGGAAGGGTATGCCCAGGCGGCGGCGCTGGACGCCCGTTAGGGGCACCGGCTCCCGCGTCTACGACCTGCGCGAGCGGCTGCTGCTGGCCGCGCTGGACGTGCCCGGCCACGCCTGGTTCTCCCTGCGACGCCTCTTCGCGCGCGCGCCGGGCCCGCTCGACCCGGCCGC
>JAICEW010000111.1 GCA_025923995.1 Vicinamibacteria bacterium
ACGCTCGACGAGAACGGCCTGGCGACGCTCGAGGAGGTGGCGACGAGCACCGCTCGCCTGATCGTGAACCGCGCCAGCTACCACGCGCGGCGCGAGGAGGTGTCGCGGCTGCTCGAGACGCTCGCGAAGGCGGTGTCGTGAAGCGCCTGCGCTTCGGGACGGCCGGCTGGCGCCGCTACCTGGCGTCGCTGCCGCGCGCGGGCCGGCCCGACCGGCGGGTCGAGCGGGTGGTGGCCTCGATCCTCGACAGCGTCAGGCGAGAGGGAGACAGGGCGCTCGTGCGCCTGACCGCGCGCTTCGACCGCGTGCGGCTCACGCCGCGGACGCTCCGCGTGCGCCCCGCGGAGCTGCGCGCGCTCGCACGGCGCGCGGACCGGACGCTCGTGCGGGCCCTGCGCGGGATGGCCGAGCGCATCGAGGCGTTCCATCGACGTCAGCGCGACGACGGTTTCGCGCTGCGCCTGCCCGACGGGTCCCGCCTCGAGGAGGTCGTGACCCCGCTCGACTCGGTCGCGCTCTACGTGCCAGGCGGCGCGGGCGCGTACCCGTCCTCGGTCCTCATGAACGCGATCCCCGCGCGGGTGGCCGGGGTGGCCCGGGTGCAGATCGTGACGCCGCCGCGTGCGCTCGAGGCGAGCCCGGGCCTGGCCGCGGCGATGGCGATCGCGGGCGTGACGGAGTCGGTGTTCCGCGTCGGCGGCGCGCAGGCCGTGGCCGCCTGCGCGTACGGGACGCGCACGGTGCCCGCGGCCGCCAAGATCGTGGGGCCCGGCAACGCGTTCGTGGCCGAGGCCAAGCGGCAGGTGAGGGGCACGGTCGAGATCGACCAGGACGCGGGCCCGAGCGAGGTCGTGATCCTCGCGGACCACACGGCCGATGCGGGCTTCGTGGCGGCCGACCTGCTGGCCCAGGCCGAGCACGGCAGCGGCGACGAGACGGTCGTGCTGGTCACGCCCTCCGACGAGCTGGCGGACGAGGTGGCCCGCCTGGTGCGCCTGGGCGTGCGCTCGGTCGCGAACCAAGCGTCGGCGCGACGCGCGCTCGCCCGCTTCGCCGCGATCGTGCGCGTGCGCGGCCTGGACGAAGGGGTGGCGGCCGTGAACGCGCTGGCGCCGGAGCACGCCCAGGTGATGACCCGCGACGCGCGCCGCGTGGCGTCGCGCGTGATCGCGGGCGCGGTGTTCGTCGGGCCCTACGCGCCGGTGGCGGCGGGCGACTACGGGATCGGGCCCAACCACGTGCTGCCGACGGGCGGAACCGCGCGCCATGCGTCGCCGCTGTCGGTGCGCGACTTCCAGCGCCGCGGGAGCCGCGTCGAGATGACGCGACTCGGCCTGCTCCGCGTGACCGAGGGCATGGTGCGCGTGGCCATGGCCGAGGGGTTCCGCGGGCACGCGCAGAGCCTGCTCACGCGATTCGAGGGGGAGCCTTGAACCCGCTGCGGCACGTCAAGCCGGCCGTCCGCCAGATCGCGGCCTACACGCTCGCGGCCCGGCGCGCGCCCGTGAAGGTCAACCAGAACGAGAACCCCTACGACCTGCCCGAGGCCGTGAAGAAGCGCGTGCTGGACGCGGCGCTTTCGCGTCCGTGGTCGCGCTATCCCGACTTCGACCCGCGCGAGCTGCTGGAGCGCCTGGCGGCGTTCGCCGGCTGGCGAGCCGACGGCGTCCTGGCGGGCAACGGCTCGAACGAGCTGATCGAGGCGCTGCTGCTGGTCACGGTCGGGCCGGGCACGCGCGTGCTGGTGCCCGAGCCCACGTTCACGCTCTACGCGCTGCTGACGCGGGTGCTGGGGGGAGAGCTGGTGCCCGCACCGCTGGGCCCCGAGCTGGAGTACCGGCCCGCCGAGCTGCGCGCGATGCGCGAGGCGGTGGCGCCCGCGCTGACCATCGTCTGCTCGCCCAACAACCCGACCGGCGCCTTCCTGGAGCCAGAGGACGTGGCGTCGCTCTGCGCCGTCAACGACGGGCTGGTGGTCGTGGACGAGGCGTACCACGAGTTCGCGGGGAGGTCGGTGGTGCCGCTGCTGGCGGACCACCCGAACCTGGTCGTGCTGCGGACCTTCTCGAAGGCGATGGGCATGGCGGGGCTGAGGGTGGGGTACCTGCTGGCCTCGACCGAGATCGTGCGCGAGGTGAACAAGGCGCGCCTGCCCTACAACCTGAACTTCTTCTCCCAGGCCGCCGCGCTCGCCGCCCTCGACGAGGCGGAGGCGCTGCGTGGTCGCGTGGAGACGATCGTGAGCGACCGGGACGAGCTGTTCCGCCGGCTGGCCCACGTGCCGGGCGTGCGGCCGTACCCCTCGCGGGCCAACTTCATCCTGTTCGAGCTGACCGACGCCGACCCCAAGGTGGTCTTCGAGTCGATCTACGCCCGCGGCGTGCTGGTGCGCGACGTCAGCGCCACCCCGCGGCTGTCGCGCTGCCTGCGGGTGAGCGTCGGCAGCGAGGAGGAGAACGAGGCGTTCCTGACGGCGCTGCGGCACGCGCTGGAGGAGCAGAAGTTCAGGAGGGCGGCACGGTGAACACGAAGGCGCGCACGGCGAGCCTGCGACGCAAGACGAAGGAGACGCAGATCGAGCTCAGCCTCGACCTGGACGGCTACGGACGCTCGCAGGTCTCGACCGGCATCGGCTTCCTCGACCACATGCTGACGGCCCTGGCCACCCACGCGCGCTTCGACCTGGAGGTCGCGGCCAAGGGCGACCTGCACGTCGACGCGCACCACACGGTCGAGGACGTCGGGATCGTGCTCGGCGACGCGCTGCTCCAGGCGCTGGGCGACAAGCAGGGCATCGTGCGCTTCGGCCACGCGTACGTCCCGCTCGACGAGGCGCTGTCGCGCTGCGTGATCGACCTGTCGGGACGGCCCTGGCTGCACTTCGACGTGACCTTCAAGGCCCGCCAGGTGGGCACCCTGGCCACCGAGCTGTTCGAGGACTTCTTCTGGGCCCTGGCCGACCACGGCCGCATGAACATCCACCTGGAGGCGATCCGCGGCCGCAACGCGCACCACATCGCGGAGACGCTGTTCAAGGCGACCGCCCGCGCGCTCTCGATGGCGGTGGGACGCGATCCGCGCGTGAGCGGCGTGCCCAGCACGAAGGGATCCCTGTGATCGCCGTCCTCGACTACGGCATCGGGAACCTGGGCAGCGTGCTCAAGGCGTTCCGCCACGTCGGTGCCACGGCGACCCTCGTCGGCTCGCCGCAGGCGGCACGCGACGCGGACGCGCTGGTGGTGCCGGGCGACGGCGCGTTCGGCGCGGCCATGGAGGAGATCGAGCGGCGCGGCTTCGGCGACCTCCTGCGCGGCGCCGCGGCCGAGGGGCGTCCCGTGCTCGGCATCTGCATCGGCATGCAGATCCTGTTCGAGGAGAGCAGCGAGCACGGCCGCCACGCCGGCCTGGGCCTGCTCCCCGGACGCGTCACGCGCATCGAGACCGGCCTGCCCGTGCCGCACATGGGCTGGAACCGCCTGCGCCAGGTGCGCCCGCATGCGCTGTTCACGGACGTCCCGGACCGGGCGCACGTCTACTTCGTGCACTCGTACAAGTGCGAGGCGGACCCGTCGGTCCTGCTCGCCACCACGGACTACGACGGTGCGGTGGCCGCCATCGTCGGGCAGGGCTCGGTGCTGGGCGTGCAGTTCCATCCGGAGAAGAGCCAGTCGGTCGGCCTCGCCCTCATCCGCAACTACGTGGCGCTCGTGCGCGAGGAGGTGCGCGCGTGATCGTGATGCCGGCGGTCGACGTGCGCGGCGGCCGCGTCGTGCGGCTGCGGCAGGGCGTGCTGGAGCACGAGACCGTCTACGGCGCCGACCCGGCCGAGGCCGCGCGCCGCTGGCAGGACGAAGGCGCGGAGCGGCTCCACGTCGTGGACCTCGACGCGGCTCTGGGCGGCGAGCCGCAGTTCGACGCGCTGGAGTCGCTGATGGCCGCGGTCACGGTCCCGGTCGAGGTGGGCGGCGGCCTGCGCGTCCTGGAGAACGCGATGCGCTACCGCGACCGCGGGGCGGACCGCGTGATCTTCGGCACGGCAGCGGTCGCGGACCCCGGCGTGGTGCAGGCGGCGCTCGCGCTGTGGCCGGAGGCGGTCGCGGTCGCGCTCGATGCGCGCAACGGGCGCGTCACCGTGGGCGGCTGGAAGGAGATCACGACCGTGCGCGCGGTCGAGCTGGCCCAGCGCTGCCGCGAGTGGGGGGTCCGGCGGCTGCAGTACACGGACGTCACGCGCGACGGCACGCTGGTGGGGCCCAACGTGGCGGCCACCGAGGAGCTGGCGCGCGCCGCCGGGGTGGCGGTGACGGCCTCGGGCGGCGTGTCGTCCCTGGACGACCTGCGGGCGCTGGGCGCGATCGCGTCCTGCGGCGTCGACGAGGTGATCGTGGGCCGTGCGCTCTACGACGGGCGCTTCACGCTGGCCGAGGCCCGGGAGGCGGCACGATGCTCGCCAAGCGCCTGATCCCGTGCCTGGACGTGGATCGAGGGCGGGTGGTGAAGGGCGTTCGGTTCGTGTCGCTGCGGGACGCAGGCGACCCGGTCGAGTGCGCGGCGCGCTACGACGCGGAGGGCGCGGACGAGCTCGTGTTCCTGGACATCACGGCCTCGTCGGACGCGCGGCCCATCGTGCTGGACATGGTGCGCCGGGTGGCGGACACCGTCTTCCTGCCGTTCACGGTGGGCGGCGGTGTGCGCTCGCTCGAGGACGCGGAGGCGCTGCTGCGCGCCGGGGCCGACAAGGTGGCCGTCAACACCGCCGCCCTCAACGAGCCGGCGCTGCTCGAGCGGCTGGCGCACCGGTTCGGCTCGCAGGCGGTGGTGCTCGCGATCGACGCGCGCCGCGCGGGCGAGGGCTGGGAGGTCTTCACGCACGGTGGGCGCACGCCGACCGGACGGGACGCGGTCGAGTGGGCCCGCGCGGGCGCCGCGCACGGGGCCGGCGAGATCCTGCTCACCAGCATGGACCGGGACGGCACGCGCGACGGCTTCGACCTGCCGCTGACGCGCGCGGTGGCCGAGGCGGTGAACGTGCCCGTCATCGCATCCGGGGGCTGCGGCACGGTCGCGCACCTGGGGGAGGCGGTGACCGAGGGACGCGCGTCGGCCGCGCTGGCGGCGTCGATCTTCCACTTCGGGGACGTACGGATCGGAGAGGCGAAGGCGCAGCTGGCCGCGATGGGGGTCGAGGTGCGGTCGTGACCGAGCACCTCGTCCACGATGGGCTGCGCTACGACGCGAACGGGCTGGTGTGCGTGGTGGCGCAGGACTGGACGAGCGGGGACGTGCTGATGGTGGCCTGGGCGAACGCGGAGGCCCTCGAGCGCACGCGGCAGACCGGCTTCGCGCACTTCTGGAGCCGGAGCCGCCAGGCGCTGTGGATGAAGGGCGAGACTTCCGGGAACCGGCTGCGCGTGCGCGAGGCGCGGGTCGACTGCGACCGCGACACGGTGCTGCTGCTGGTCGAGCCGGAAGGGCCCGCGTGCCACGAGGGCACGCGCACCTGCTTCGGCGACGGGCCGGGAGCGCTGCCGGCGGTGCTGGACGAGCTGGGCCGCGTGTTCGCGGAGCGCGCCGCCGCGCCGCGGGAGGGCTCGTACACCTCGAAGCTGCTCGCGGGCGGACGCGACCGCATCCTCAAGAAGATCGGCGAGGAGGCGACCGAGGTCGTCCTGGCGGCGAAGAGCGAGAGCGACGAGCGGCTGGCGGAGGAGGCGGCGGACCTGCTGTTCCATCTCCAGCTCGCGCTGCACGAGCGGGGCGTGCCGGTCGCGCGCGTGCTCGAGGTGCTCCAGGAGCGCCGGAAGCCATGAGGTCCCTCTCCCTCGCGGAATACGAGCGCCTGTCCGCGGGCGGCGGCCCGGTGCCCGTCTTCCGCGAGGTGCCCGGCGACCTCTGGACGCCGGTGTCCGCGTTCGCGGCGCTCTCGGCGCGGTCCGAGCGCGCGTTCCTGCTGGAGAGCGTCGTGGGCGGCGAGCGCATCGCGCGCTACTCGTTCCTGGGGCGCGACCCCGTGCTCACGATCGAGGCGTGGGGCACGCGAGTGGTGGAGCGGCGGGGGAGCGAGCGGCGCGAGCTCGAACAGCCCCTGCTGGCCGCCCTGCGCGCGCAGATGGGGCCGCCCGCGGCGGAGGTGCCCGGCCTGCCCCGCTTCACGGGCGGCGCCGTCGGGTACCTGAGCTACGACGCCGCGCGCCTGTTCGAGTCCCTGCCCGACCGCCACGCGCCCTCGGACGCGCCGCTCGCGTCCTTCTCGTTCTACCGGTCGCTGGTCGCGTTCGACCACGTGCTGCAGCGGATCGTCCTGATCGCGGACACCGAGCCGGGCTCGCGCGCGGCGTTCGACGCGGCCCAGGCGGAGCTGGACGGCCTCGAGACGCAGCTGCGACACGGTGCGCCCGCGCGTGCCGCGGCGCGGGTCCGGTCGCCCGTGCTGAGCCTGTCGGACGGCGAGGCCTACCAGCGGTCGGTGCGGCGCGCCCAGGAGCACATCGGGCGGGGCGACATCTTCCAGGTGGTGCTCTCGCGACAGGCCTCCGCCGCCTGCGACCTCGACCCGTTCGACGTGTACCGGGCCCTGCGGATGGTGAACCCGTCGCCGTACATGTACTTCCTCAAGGAGGGCGCGGACGCGGTGGCCGGGGCGTCGCCGGAGATGCTGGTGCGCGTCGAGGGCCGGCGCGCGGAGGTCCGGCCCATCGCGGGCACGCGCCCGCGCGGAGCCGACGCGGAAGCCGACGAGCGCCTGGGCCGGGAGCTGCTGGCCGATGCCAAGGAGCGGGCCGAACACGTCATGCTGGTCGACCTGGGGCGCAACGACCTGGGGCGCGTGTGCGGGTTCGAGTCCGTGCGCGTGCCCGAGCTGATGGTGATCGAGCGCTACAGCCACGTCATGCACATCGTCAGCTCGGTCACGGGCGAGCTCATGCCCGGGCGGGATGCGCTCGACGCGCTGCAGGCGACCTTTCCGGCCGGCACGCTCTCGGGCGCGCCCAAGATCCGCGCGATGGAGATCATCGACGACCTGGAGCCGGTGCGGCGCGGGCTCTACGGCGGAGCGCTCGGCTACCTCGACCTGCGCGGCAACCTCGACTTCTGCATCGCCATCCGCAGCTTCTTCTTCCGCGGCGGCCGCGTCACGATGCAGGCCGGAGCGGGCATCGTGGCCGACTCCGACCCGCAGGCGGAGCAGCGCGAGACGGAGGCCAAGGCGGAGGCGCTGCTGGCGGCGCTGCGCCTGGCCGAGAGGCTCTGACGGCGATGCTGCTCCTGATCGACAACTACGACTCCTTCACCTACAACCTCTACCAGTACCTGGGAGAGCTGGGAGCGCAGACGCGCGTGCTGCGCAACGACGAGGTCTCGGTGGCCGAGGCGATGGCGCTCCGGCCCCAGGCCATCGTGATCTCGCCGGGGCCGGGGACGCCGGACGAGGCGGGCATCAGCATCGACCTCATCAAGGCGGCGGCGGGGACGGTTCCGCTGCTGGGGGTCTGCCTGGGCCACCAGTCGCTGGGCCAGGCGTTCGGGGGCCGCATCGTGCGCGCGCCATCGCTCATGCACGGCAAGACGTCGGAGATCCACCACGACGGGCGCACGATCTTCGCCGGCCTGCCGCAGGCCTTCACCGCCACGCGCTACCACTCGCTCGTGATCGCGCCCGAGTCGGTGCCCGACTGCCTCGAGGTCGCGGCGCGCACCGCGGACGGAGTCATCATGGCGGTCCGCCACCGGGAGCACCCGCTCGAGGGCGTGCAGTTCCACCCCGAGAGCATCCTGACGACGGCGGGGAAGGACCTGCTGGCGAACTTCCTGCGGATGGCGTCGTGAAGGCGTTCCTGAGGAAGGTCATGGCGGGGCAGGCGCTCGAGGAGAGCGAGGCGTCCGACGCGATGTCGGTCATCATGGACGGCGAGGCGACGCCGGCGCAGATCGGGGCGCTGCTGGGCGCCGTCGCGGCGCGGGGCGAGACCGAGGACGAGGTGGTCGGGTTCGCGCGCGTGATGAGGGCGCGCGCGGCGCGCGTGAGGTCGCAGGGGGCCATCGACACCTGTGGCACGGGCGGCGACGGCGCGGGCACGCTCAACATCTCGACGCTGGCCTCGCTGGTGGTCGCGTCGTGCGGCGTACCCGTGGCCAAACACGGCAACCGCTCGGCCAGCGGGAGCTGCGGCAGCGCGGACGTGCTGGAGGCGCTGGGCGTGAAGCTCGACCCCGCGCACGAGGTGGTGCAGCGTTGCCTGGACGAGTGCGGCTGGGCCTTCCTCTTCGCGCCCGCCTTCCACGCGTCCACGCGTCATGCGGTGGGGCCGCGCAAGGAGCTGGGGGTGCGCACGGCGTTCAACCTGCTCGGCCCGCTCACCAACCCCGCGTTCCCCGAGGCGCAGGTGGTCGGCGTGCCCCGCCCGGAGCTGACCGGCTTCCTGGCCCGCTGCCTCTCGCGGCTGGGCGTGCGGCGCGCCTGGGTGGTGCACGGGGCCGGGCTGGACGAGCTGTCCCTCGCGGGCGTCACGCAGGTGGCCGCGTTCGCCGAGGGCGAGCCGCCGCGCGAGTTCGTGGTGCGTCCCGAGGACGCGGGGCTCACGCGCTGCGCGCCGGACGCGTTGCGCGGGGGCGATGCCGCGCGCAGCGCGGCGGTGGCGGAAGAGCTGCTGGGCGGGGCCTCGGGCCCCGCGCGGGACGTGGTCGTGCTGAACGCGGCGGCGGCGCTGGTGGTCGCGGGCAAGGCCCCCGACCTGGAGAGAGGCGCCGAGGAAGCCGCTCACGCGCTCAACGCCGGGCGGGCCGCGCGCCTGCTGGCACAGGTGAAGGAGATCTGCGGGACATGAGCAGCAGCGCTGCACCGACGGGTGTGCTGGAGCGGATCCTCGCGCGCACGCGCGAGCGCGTGCACGAGCAGCGGCGCACGCTGCCCCTCGAGCGCATGCAGCGCTCGGCGCCCACGCCGACCGGACGCCGCCCCTTCCTGCCGGCCATCGCGCGGCCGGGCCAGATCAACGTGATCGCCGAGTTCAAGCGGCGCTCGCCGTCCCGCGGCGTGATCCGCGAGGACCTGCACCCGATGCAGGTGGCGCAGGCGTACGAGGTGGGGGGCGCGGCCGCGCTCTCCGTGCTGACCGAGGAGCAGTTCTTCGGCGGCGCGCTCGAGGACCTCAAGGACGCGCGCGCGGCCACGCTGCTGCCCGCGCTGCGCAAGGACTTCATCGTCGATCCCTACCAGGTGTGGGAGGCCTGGTACGCCGGCGCCGACGCCGTGCTGCTGATCGTGGCGGCGCTCACCGACCACGAGCTGAAGGCGCTGCACGAGACCGCGCAGGAGGCGGGCCTCGACACGCTGGTCGAGGTGCACAACCGCAGCGAGCTGGAGCGCGCCCTCTCCGCCGGGGCCCGCGCCATCGGGGTCAACAACCGCGACCTGCGCACGATGGAGGTGCGCCTGGAGAACGCGCTGGAGCTGGCGCGCTTCATCCCGGCGGGCGTGGTCGCGGTCGCGGAGAGCGGCATCCAGGGTCCCGGCGACGTGCGCCGCCTGCGCGAGGCCGGCTACGACGCGTTCCTGGTCGGCGAGCACCTGATGTCGGGCGCCGATCCCGGCTCCACGCTGGAGGCCCTCATCCGCGACTCGTCCACGCCGCGCTGGGCGGGCCGCGCGGCCCGCA
Source organism: Vicinamibacteria bacterium (assembly GCA_025923995.1). Lineage (GTDB taxonomy): Bacteria > Acidobacteriota > Vicinamibacteria > Fen-336 > Fen-336 > JAICEW01. Next base: position 9,657 of record JAICEW010000111.1, read on the forward strand.
AGGGCGCGCGGGTCGCGGTCAAGGTCTGCGGCATCACGAACCTGGAGGACGCGCTCATGGCCGCGCGCGCCGGCGCGGACGCGATCGGCTTCGTGTTCGTGCCCGAGAGCCCGCGCGGCGTCGACGTGGCGACGGCCAGGGCCATCGCGCGCGCGCTGCCGCCGTTCGTGCTGCGGGTGGGCGTGTTCGTGAACGCGTCGCGCGAGGCCGTGCTGCGCACGGCGGACGAGGTGGGCCTGGACGTGGTGCAGCTCCACGGCGACGAGAAGCCGGACGAGCTGGGCTCGCTGTCCCGGCGCGTCATCAAGGCGGTTCCGGTGGGACCCGGATTCACCGCCCAGGACGCGCTGCGCTACGAGACGCACGCGGCCGGCATCCTGCTCGACACGCGCGCCACGCCGGGCGGCCTGCCGGGCGGGACCGGCCGGACGTTCGACTGGTCCAAGGCGCGCGAGGTGCGCGAGCGCGCGTCGTTCCTGGTGCTGGCCGGCGGCCTGACGCCGGAGAACGTCGGGGTCGCGCTCACGGCTGTCCGGCCGGACGTGGTGGACGTGGCCAGCGGCGTCGAGAAGACGCCCGGCCGCAAGGACGCCGACAAGGTGCGCGCCTTCATCCAGGCGGTGCGCAACTCGCGATGACGAAGGCCGCGCAGGGACGCTTCGGGCCGTACGGCGGGACGTTCGTCCCCGAGACGCTCATGGAGCCCTTGCGCGAGCTGGCCGAGGCCTACGAGGCCGCGCGGCGGGACAAGGCCTTCCAGGCCGAGCTGCGCCGCCTGCTGCGCGACTACGTCGGCCGTCCCACGCCGCTCTCGCGGGCGGACCGCCTCTCGGAGGAGCTGGGGTGCCGCGTCCTGCTCAAGCGCGAGGACCTGTGCCACACCGGCGCGCACAAGATCAACAACGCGCTCGGCCAGGCGCTGCTGGTGAAGCGCATGGGCAAGAAGCGGGTGGTGGCGGAGACCGGCGCCGGCCAGCACGGCGTGGCCAGCGCGACCGTCTGCGCGCTCCTGGGGCTCGAGTGCGTCGTCTACATGGGCCGCGAGGACATGGAGCGCCAGTCGCCCAACGTCCACCGCATGCGCCTGCTGGGCGCGGAGGTGCGCGCGGTGGACTCCGGCTCGCGCACGCTCAAGGACGCGATCAACGAGGCCATGCGCGACTGGGTCACGAACGTGCGCACGACGCACTACCTGCTGGGCTCGGTGCTGGGCGCGCACCCGTACCCGTCGATGGTGCGGGACTTCCACGGCGTGATCGGCCAGGAGGCGCGCGCACAGGTCCGCGAGCAGACGGGCGGCCTGCCCGACGTGCTGGTGGCCTGCGTCGGCGGCGGCTCGAACGCGATCGGCCTCTTCGGCGCGTTCCTGGACGACCCGTGCGCGCTGGTCGGCGTGGAGGCGGGCGGGCGCTCGTCGGAGCCGGGGCAGCACGCGGCCCGCTTCCTTCCGGGAGCGTCGGGCGCGGGCGTCGGCGTCCTGCACGGCACGCGCACGTACCTGCTCCAGGACGACGCGGGCAACGTGCTGCCGACGCACTCGATCTCGGCCGGGCTGGACTACCCCGCGGTGGGCCCCGAGCACGCCCAGCTCCACGACTCCGGACGCGTGCGCTACGAGTCCGTGCGCGACCACGAAGCGCTGGAGGCCTTCCACCTGCTGGCCGCCACCGAGGGCATCCTGCCGGCGCTCGAGTCCTCGCACGCGCTGGCCTGGGTCAGCCGGGCCCGCGAGGCGCTCCGCGGCCGCACCGTGCTCGTGAACCTCTCGGGCCGGGGGGACAAGGACCTGGCGGTGGTGGGAGGTCCCGCGTGAGCCGCATCGCGGACCGCTTCGCGCGGCGCCGAAAGGACGGCGCCAAGGCGTTCGTCGCGTTCGTGACCGCGGGCGACCCGTCCCTCGAGCGCACGGTGACCGCGGCGCGCGAGCTGGAGGACGCGGGGGTCGACGTGCTGGAGCTGGGGGTGCCCTTCTCCGACCCGCTGGCCGACGGGCCCGTGATCCAGCGCGCGAGCGACCGCGCGCTGCGCCAGGGCACGACGCTGGCGCGGGTGCTGGAGGCCGTGCGCACGATCCGGCAGGCGAGCGATCTGCCGCTGCTGCTGTTCAGCTACTTCAACCCCATCGCCCGCTACGGGCTCGAGCGGCTGGCCCGGGACGCGCGCGACGCCGGCGTCGACGGCGTGCTGGTGACGGACCTGCCGCCCGAGGAGGCGGCCGACTGGCTGCGGGCGGCGCGTCCCCGCGGCCTGGACACGGTGTTCCTGGCCTCGCCCACCAGCCCGCCCGACCGGCTGCGGCGCGTGGCGGAGGCCTCGCGCGGCTTCGTGTACGCGCTGAGCCGGACCGGGGTGACGGGCGAGCAGGAGCGGCTGTCGGACGACGCGCGTCCCCTGGTCGAGCGGCTGCGCGGGCTCACGGACGAGCCGATCGCGCTCGGCTTCGGCATCTCGACGCCCGAGCAGGCCGCGGACGCGGCGGCGGTCGCGGACGGCGTGGTGGTGGGGAGCGCGCTGGTGCGCTTCCTGGAGACGGATCCGCAGGGAGACCTGGGGGAGAGGGCACGGTGGCTGAGAAGCGCGATGTGAGCCCGGCCGCGGACCCGGGCACGGCTGCGATCGAGCAGTGGCGCAAGCGCATCGACCTCATCGACTCGCAGCTGGTCGGCCTGCTCAACAGCCGGTCGGCCTGCGCGGTCGAGATCGGGCGCATCAAGAAGGCCGCCGGCCTGCCCGTCTACTCGCCCGAGCGCGAGGCGGCCGTGCTGGAGCGGGTGACGCGCGAGAGCCCCGGCCCTCTGGACCCGCAGGCGGTGCGGCGCGTGTTCGAGAGGATCATCGACGAAGGACGCCGGCTGGAGAGGCTGGCGGTCGAGGGAGAAGAGCCGAAATGATCATCGTGATGGAGCAGGCCGCCGAGGAGGCGCAGGTCCAGCGCGTCATCGAGACGCTGGTGGGCGTGGGCTACGACGTGCACCGCTCGACCGGCGCCGCGCACACCGTGCTGGGCGCGGTGGGGGTGCCGCGGGAGAGGGTCGATCCCGCCACGCTGGAGCTGATCCCCGGCGTGCGCGAGGTGATCAAGATCTCCGAGCCCTACAAGCTGGTCGGCCGCACGTTCAAGCCCAGCGACACCACCGTCGACCTCTCGGGCGTCACCGTGGGCGGGCCCGAGGTCATCGTGATGGCGGGCCCCTGCTCGGTGGAGACGCGCGAGCAGCTGGGCCAGACCGCCCGCGCGGTGCAGCACTCGGGCGCGCGCGTGCTGCGCGGCGGCGCCTTCAAGCCGCGGACGTCGCCCTACTCGTTCCAGGGCCACGGCGAGGCCGCGCTGCAGTGGATGCGCGAGGCGGCGGACGAGCTGGGCGTCGCGGTGGTGAGCGAGGTCATGGACGTGCGCACCATCGAGATGATGCTGCGCTACGTGGACTGCCTGCAGGTGGGCGCGCGCAACATGCAGAACTTCGACCTGCTGCGCGAGCTGGGACGCGTGCGCAAGCCGGTGCTCCTGAAGCGCGGGCTGGCGGCCACGATCGAGGAGTGGCTGCTCTCCGCCGAGTACGTCCTGGCCGGCGGCAACAGCCAGGTGATCCTGTGCGAGCGGGGCATCCGGACCTTCGAGAACGCGACGCGCAACACGCTCGACATCTCGGCCATCCCGGTGGTGAAGAAGCTCAGCCACCTGCCCATCCTGGTGGACCCCAGCCACGGCACCGGCCGTCGCGACAAGGTCATCCCCATGGCCCGCGCCGCGGTCGCGGCCGGAGCGGACGGGCTGCTGATCGAGGTGCACTGCGACCCGGACAAGGCGCTCTCGGACGGAGCGCAGAGCCTGTACCCCGAGCAGTTCGACCGGCTGATGGGCGAGCTGCGCGTGATCGCGCCGGTGATCGGCCGCTCGTTGCCCCTCGCGCACCCCGCGAACGTGCGCTAGCCGGCCCGCAGGGACCTCATGTACTTCCAGGCGATGGAGGCGCCCGTCGCCAGGAGCGAGACCACCATGGCCGCGCGGACCGCGTCGTTGAGCGTCCCCAGGAGCGCGGGGTCGGAGGCCGCCGTGGCCGGCACGACGAACACGTCCGCGCGCGCGAGCAGGTAGAGCGTGACGAGCGCGAGCGCGTCGGCCGCCATTCCCCAGTAGACGAGCGCGCGCTTCCAGTCCGGGTGGGACAGCTGGAGCCAGCCCACGGCCAGGCTGGCCACGGCCGACGCCGCGATCGGCGCGTACAGCCGCTCGAAGGCCGGCCCCAGGGTGACGTGCGCCGCCGCCGGTCCCAGGATGAGCGGCGGGTAGGCGATGCCGGCCAGCCACCAGACGCTGAGGAACGCCGTCCAGGCCAGGCCGCTCGCGGAGGGGCGCGGGACGGCTTCGTCCTTCTTGCGGACCTCGGGGAGCGACTGCGGTCGCCAGTCGGCCAGCGCGCCCGCGACCGCGGAGCGCACCACGCGCGTGTCGAGGATCGCGAAAGCGATCGTGGTCCACGCCAGCACCTGCAGGGCCACGCCGGGGAAGCGGAGGAACAGGCCGACCACGCGGCGCGACGGCTCGCCGGCCACGATGAAGTAGATCCCCGGCAGCACGATGTGCACGACCGCGAGCGCGGCCAGTATCGACTTCACCGCGAACGCGAAGAACGGGAACACCTCGGGCCCGATCAGGTGGCGGGCCGGCTGGTAGCGCAGGGCCAGCCTGGCCGGATGTCCGAAGCCCCTGAGGATGGCCGCGGTCTCGTCCTCCGTGAGACTCCGGCCCAGCTCGGCCTCCTTCTCCTCGACCTGAGCCCGCAGGTCGTCGGACAGCTCGCGGTCCACGTCGCCGCGCTGCTTCCGCGGGAGCAGGAAGCGCACCGCCTGCAGGTATCGCTCGACCAGGTCCGTGTGCATGACGCCTCCCTGCGGTGCGCTCACTGGCCCGTGGCCTGCGGCGTGGTGGCCGGGCTCGACCCGCCGAACGCGCGCAGGGCCTGCCGGACGAAGCGCACCAGGTAGTAGACGCCGATCGACAGCAGTCCGAGCAGGCATGCGCTGTTCATCCAGCGCCCGAGCATCCGTGCCGTCTCGGCGGGGATGGACGGTGCCGTGACCCGCACCCACGGAGCGGCGGCGAGCAGCACGCCGATCAGCACCAGGGCCAGCCCGTCCACCCAGAGGTGGGCCAGGAGACGGCCGCGGCTCGAGGACGGCCGCAGCGCGTCCGCGAGCTCCACCCCGATCGAGGCGGCCAGATAGAGCGCGACGGGCCAGTGGAGGGCCAGCCACACTGGAGTCAGCACGATCCCCATCTCCGGCATGGCCACCGGATGGACGCGCAGCCAGAGGACGAGCAGCAGCAGGTCGGTGACGACGTCCGCGACCGCGTGGGCCCGCTGCGACAGGCGCGCGGACGCGTCCACGTCCGCCGTCAGCCCTTCCGGGTCGCGCGGGTCCCACCGGCCCGTCTCCTCCGCGCGGCGGTAGTGGCGCTCGACCAGCCCGAAGATCAGCGTGAACAGGCCCACGTACGCGAGCGAGCCGCCGAGGGCCAGCCAGAACCAGATCCAGGCTCCGCTCAGCACGGGGACGGCGCCGCGCGCGGGCCCGGTGAAGACCAGGCTTCCCGCCAGGGCCAGCACCAGGATGACGCCCACGGCGATCCGGACCGTGCGCAGGTAGGCCGGCAGCATCGCGGGGCCGATCAGGTGGCGCGACGGCAGGTAGCGCTCCGCCACCGACATCGGGTGGCCGCGGCGCTTCAGCAGCGCCCTCAGCTCGTCCTCCGCCAGCGGCCGGCCGAGCGCCGCCTGGCGCTCCTCGATCTCCGAGCGCAGGTCCTCCGCGAGCTCGGCGACGATGTCGGCCCGCTGGTCGCGGGGCAGGTACCCCCGCACCGCGTCAAGATACCGATCGAGCACTTGCACGGCGGTTCTCCTTCAGGATCCCCCTCAGGGAGGAGTCGATCGTCTCCCACTCGGCCAGCAGCTGCTTCAGCACCTGCTTCCCGTCCGCCGACAGGCGGTAGAAGCGCTTGTTGCGCTTGTCCTCCTCCCGCCACTCGCTGGCCAGCAGGCCCTGGGTCTCCAGGCGCCGCAGCAGCGGGTACAAGGTGCCCTCGTCGATGTCCATCCCCTGCTCGGCGAGGGCCTTGCGCAGCGTGTAGCCGTACTGCTCCGAGCGCAGGGCCGCCATGACGGCCACGATCACGCAGCCGCGCCGCAGCTCCAGCCGCAGGTTCTCGAAGAGATCGGGGCTCACCGGAGTACCAGGCGCGACATAGTAGTTGCCACATACTATATGCCACACAGTACGGTTTGTCAAGGGCAGGCGCCGCGCGGCCGGTCGAGCCTGACGCCCTCGGGTATGCTTCGGCTCGTCCACGAGAAGGAGGTCGGAACAACGATGTCGACCGACGCGCCCTCCGTTCCACCCGCGCCGCCCGGCTACCTCTCGGAGCAGTCCAAGCAGCGCTTCGCGGTGGTCGCGGGCGTGCTGGGCGCCGTGGTCTTCCTGGCCCAGATGGTGCTGCCGATGGTCGTGATGTTCGCGCTCATGCTGCCCTTGATGTTCCTGCAGGACTTCAAGCACGTCCGCGCCGACCAGTCCGCCGTCTGGCGCGACGCGCTGTGGGTGACGCAGGAGACGAACCGGCTCGACGCGGGGGACGCGGCGTCGGAGTCCACCTCCCTGCTGCGCCTCCGCGTCGAGGACCTCGAGCCCGCGGGCCCGCCGGTGCCGCTGGGACCGGCCGACACGTTCGCCACCCACGCGCTGCTGCCGATCGGGGAGAGGCTGTGGGTCGTGGGATCGGACGCGGTCCGCTACTACGACGGCGGATCGGTGACGCGGCTCGAGGGTGCGGGAGCCCAGGCCGGGACCTCGAAGGCCTTCGCGTACCGCGGCGCGCCGGCGGTCCTCACCTACACCTGGCCCGCTCGGCTCTCGACGCTCGCGGTCGACGGCACACAGGCGCGGTGGACCACGGAGGAGCTCGAGCTCGGCCTGCCGCCCGAGGCCGGCGCCCTGCGCGGGCTCGAGGGACTGGAGGTGGACGGGCGCCTCCTCCTCTTCGCCCAGCTGTGCGTGGGGACGCCGGAGCGCTGCTCGATCCGCTACCGCTACCGGGACGGGACCGAGTGGACTCTCGCGTCGGACCAGGCCTGCGGGTGCGACTGGAGCGTGGCCCTGCGGGGCGCGCAGCCGGTCGTCGTGGCCGGCGAGCAGGAGAAGGGGCGGCAGAAGCGCTTCTCGATCGTCACGCTGGGCACGGATGCGCCGCGGCGCGAGACCGTCGAGATCGAGGGCGGCGAGTTCGCGTGGAACGACTGGCGCGCGCTGTCATCGGGCGACCGCCTCTTCCTGGTCACGGGCGGGTTCGGCGACGGCGTGCGCCTCAAGGAGGTCGCGGACGGCCGCGTCGTGCGCTCCACCCGGAAGGGTGGCAGCGCGTTCCCGTTCGGCCCGGGGATGATCGCGATGTTCCTCGTCCCGCAGCTCCTCCCGATCCTGCTGTCGATCGTTCTGGCGCTGGTCCTGACGGCGCAGATGCGGCGGCACCGCGTGGCCGAATACGTCCACGAAGGCCATCGCCGCCCGTTCGCGACCCTTTGGCAGCGCGCGCTCGCGCAGATGGTGGACGCGGTTCCCGTCGCGGCCGCGTTCGCCATCCCCCTGGTGGCCTTCTTCGGCATGTTCACGGACCCGGAGCGCATGGCGGAGACGGGGCCGCGCTTCATGCTCGTCTTCTTCGGGGGCTTCGCGGCCGCCTTCGGCGTGGCCGGCCTGGTGCTGCTCGCGTACAGCTACGCGGAGGGCCGGTTCGGCAAGACGCCGGGGAAGTGGCTGGTGGGCATCCGCGTCGTCGGCACGGACCTGCAGCCGTGCGGCTTCGGCCGCGCGTTCCTGCGCAACCTGCTCACGTTCGTGGACGGCTTCTTCAACTTCCTGGTGGGCGCGCTGATGGTCGCGTTCACCGAGAACTGGCAGCGCCTGGGCGACTTCGCCGCGCGAACGGTCGTGCTCGCGGACGAGAAGGGCTGAATGCGGATGGCCCTGCCGCTGAGCGTCCTCGCGACGGCGCTCGCGGGCGTCTCGTCCGGCCGCGCTCCGGTCGTGGCCGGCCTCGACCATGTCCCGATCGCGGTGACGGACCTCGAGGAGGCCGCGAAGGCCTACCGCGCCCTGGGCTTCACGCTCAAGCCTGGCCGGCCGCACGACAACGGCATCCGCAACCAGCACGCCAAGTTCCCCGACGGCACGGAGCTCGAGCTCATCACGGCGCCGGAAGCCCGCGACGCGTTGACGACGACCTATCGACGCCACCTCGCCCAGGGCGACGGCCCGGCGTTCCTGGCGCTGTTCGCGCCGGACCACGCGCGGGCCGCCGCGCGGCTCGCATCCGAAGGGATCGGGAGCAAGCGCCTCCGCTCCGTCGTGGACATCGAGGAGCCCGGCTTCGAGTACCTCTTCCTCGGCGGGCGGAATGCATCGCCCACGGACCGCCCCGAGCACTTCGTGCACGCCAACGGGACCACGTCCCTGATCGCGGTCTGGCTGGCCGGCGAGCTGTCGCCCGAGCGGAAGCTGCTCGAGGCGCTGGGAGCGCGGGTGATGACAGGGGAGGTGCGCGTCCCCGAGCGGGTGACCGCGCCGATCGCGCGGTTCGACGAGGGCGAGGTGGTGATGCTGGCGGCCGACCGCCAGCTCCGGTCCGGCCGGAAGATCGCGGGCGTCACGCTCCGCGTGGGCAGCCTGGCGGCGATCGAGACGCTGCTCGGCCGCACGGGCGCGCCGGTGCCTCGACGCGTCGGCAGCAGCGTCTTCGTCCCACCCGACCGGGCGCACGGCCTCTGGCTGGAGTTCCGGGCGGCTAGAACTCCCCGATGAAGCGCCCGCCGTAGTGGCGGGACGGCGGCCGCACGCGCAGGGCGCGGCACTGCGATGCGAGCTGGCCGCGATGGTAGTGCGCGTGCGTGACGACGTGCACGATGCATTCCCACGCGCTCATCGACGCGGGGCCGCCGTCGGCCTCGAAGTCGCAGCGCCGCCGGGGATCGGCCTTCGCGAGCCACTGGCGCCGCCGGTCGCGGAGCGC
>JAICEW010000112.1 GCA_025923995.1 Vicinamibacteria bacterium
CCGCCGTCGCCGCCACCACCCAGTCGAGAAAGCGCGTACGCCAGGAGCCAGTCATCGTGTGGAACGGGGGTCCCGATCGGGTCACGATACACGAGCGGCTGGCCGCCTGCCCATCCGCCTCGGAATTTTGCGGATCCGTCGACAGCCCGAACCGTGGCCGCTACTCTTGTTGACGGATTTACAAGGTGCAACGGGCGATCCTCTGGGCCGCGGGTTCGGTGATCGTCGCCATCCTGGTACGCGCGGCCCTCACGCCCGTCCTGGGGACTCAACAGGCGGCGTACCTCCTTTTCGTGCCCGCCATCGCGCTGGCGGCGGTCAAGGCGGGACTGGGCTCCGGCGTGCTCGCGCTGGCGCTGGGCGGCGTGGCCGGGACGCTGCTCTTCGCGGCGCCCCCCGCCGACACGGTGCCCGCCCGGCTGGCCCTCTACGCGCTGGTCGGCGGCGGCGTCCTCGCGATCGGCGCGGCCGAGCGGCGCTCCCGCGAGCGCTGGCATCGAGAGCTGGTCGGGGCGGGGGAGGCGCGGGTCGCATCGTCGGAGCGCGCGGTCGAGAGCGCGCAGCCGGCGGCCCCTTCCGAAGGCGAGCACCGGCTGGACATCATGGCCCGCTCCACCGGGCTCATGGTGTGGATGGCGGGCGCGTCCGGCGAGTGCGAGTGGTTCAACAACGGCTGGCTCGAGTTCACCGGCCGCCGGCTGGAGGAGGCGCTCGCGGACGGATGCTCGGCCAGCGTCCATCCGGACGATGTCGAGCGGCGGCTCCGGGAGTTCGAGGCGGCGCTGGCGGTGCGCGAGCCCTTCGAGGTCGAGTTCCGCCTGCGGCGCACGGACGGGCGCTACCGCTGGATGCTCGACCGCGGGCTGCCCCGCTTCGCCGCCGACGGCACGTTCGCGGGCTACGTCGGCACCTGCTTCGACATGCACGACCGGCGCGAGAAGGAGGAGCGCGACCGGCTGCTGGCGCAGGCCGCGAACGTGGTGGGGAGCACGCCCGAGATCGAGGACGCGCTGGAGCAGGTCGCGTCCCTGGCGGTGCCGCTGCTGGCGGACGTGTGCCTGATCCACGTCACCGCGTCGGCGGGGCCCGGGTGGCTGCGGTTCGCCAACAGGGACTCGGAGCAGGTGTCGCTCCTCAAGGAGCTGGGCAGCCGCTACCCGCCCCCGGCCGCGGTCCCCTGCTTCCCGACCGTGCTGCGCACGGGCGAGTCGATGGTCCTGGCCGAGCTGACGCGCCCGGTCCTCGAGCTGACCGCCCTGGACGACCTCCACCTCGACCTCATGGCGCGCCTGAACTGGCGCTCCGTGCTCTGCGTGCCGATGCGCGCCCGCGGGAAGGTGCTGGGGGTGCTCGGCCTCGCCAACGTCACCGATCGCGCGCCGCTTAGCGACAGCGACCTCGGCTTCGCGACCGAGCTGGCGCAGTTCCTGGCCGGCGTCGTGGACAGCGGGGTGCTGCTCCGCGAAGCCCAGGCCTCCTACGAGCAGGTCCTGGAGTCGAGCCGCCTCAAGGACGAGTTCCTGGCCACGCTCTCGCACGAGCTGCGCACGCCGCTGAACGCGATCGTCGGCTGGTCGCGGCTGCTCATGGACGGGCAGCTCTCCGAGCAGGACGCCTCGCGCGCGGTGGAGACGATCCACCGCAACGCGGCCGCGCAGAACCAGCTCATCGCCGACATGCTGGACGTATCGCGCATCGTCTCGGGAAAGCTGCGTCTGGACCTGCGCGAGGTGGACCCGGCGGCCGTGATCGGCGCCGCGGTGGACACGGTCCTGCCCGCGGCGCATGGAAAAGGCATCGCCCTGCAGACCGTGATCGACCCCTCGGCGGGCCCCATCACCGGCGACCCCGACCGGCTGCAGCAGGTGGTGTGGAACCTGCTCGCGAACGCGATCAAGTTCACGCCCCGCGGCGGACGCGTGCTGCTGCGCCTGGAGAAGCCGGACTCCCAGGTCGCGATCACGGTGGAAGACAACGGGCCCGGCGTCGATCCCGAGTTCCTGCCCTTCGTCTTCGACCGCTTCCGCCAGGCCGACTCGTCGAGCACGCGCCGCCAGGGCGGCCTGGGCCTCGGGCTGGCCATCGTCCGCCACCTGGTCGAGCTGCACGGCGGCACCGCGCAGGCGCAGAACCGTGCCGGCGGCGGCGCGATCTTCACGATCCAGCTCCCCCGCCGGGCGGTCGCGGCCGGAGCGCCCACGGCCGAGCGCCATCCCGCCGACCCCGGTCCCGCGCCGTCGGCGATCTCGCTCGAAGGCGTGACGGTGCTGGCGGTGGACGACAAGCTCGACTCGCTCGAGCTGGTGTCGACGGTGCTGATGCGGCGCGGCGCGCACGTGTTCACCTCGCTGTCGGCCGAGCAGGGTCTCGAGATGCTGAAGCGCGAGCGCCCCGACGTCGTGCTGGCCGACATCGAGATGCCGGGCCAGGACGGGCTCACCTTCATCCGCAAGGTGCGCGCGCTGCCGCCTGGCGAGGGGGGCCGCGTCCCCGCGGCGGCGCTCACCGCCTACGCGAGCAGCAACGACCGCACGCAGGCGCTGCTGGCCGGATTCGACATGCACGTGCCCAAGCCGGTGCAGCCCGACGAGCTGGCCGCGGTGGTGGCCCGCCTCGCCGGCCGCGACGTCTGACCCTCCCCGAGCCTGGCCGGGTTCTTGCTATCACTACCGGCAGGAGGTTCGGGGCATGAAATGGGTTCGCATGTACTTGATTGGATACGTGATCCTCATCGCGGGCGTGCTGCTCGCGATGTGGAAGACCGGTGTCCTGCAGCGGATCGGCGCGGCCTGGACCGGCATCGGGCTGCTGATCGCGATCGGGTTCGGCGTGATGATCGCGGTGTCGGGCAGCGGCAGCAAGGAGAGCATCGAGGTGGACCACACGTGAGCGGCCTGCGCGTCGTCGGCATCGTGCTGCTGGTCGCCGGGCTGCTGGCGGTCGCCTACGGCGGCTTCTCCTACACCAAGGACGAGACGGCGGCCAAGATCGGCCCGGTCGAGATCCAGGTGCAGGAGAAGGAGCGCGTGAACATCCCGCTCTGGGCGGGGATCGTGGCCGCAGCCGCGGGTGCCGTCCTGCTCATGCGGCGCTCATGAAGTCACGGAGCGCGTGACCGGCTCGCCCGAGCCCGTCGGCGTGGACGCCCCGAGAGACGAGGCGCCCACGCCGACGCCTTTTCCGGTCCGCGTCGACATCCGCTCGGTCGCCCTGACCGGGCTGTTCGTGCTGGCCGTCTTCTACACGCTCTACTTCACGCGCGTCTTCCTGGTCCCGATGATGGTGGGGCTGCTGCTGTCGTTCCTGTTCAACCCCCTGGTGCGTCGCCTGCGCCGCGCGCACATCCCCCCTTCGCTGAGCGCGGCGGCGATCCTGCTGGCGGTGGTGGCGGTCGTGAGCGGGACGCTCTACGGCCTCTCGGGTCCCGCCGCGTCCTGGATCGCGCAGGCCCCGCAAGCGCTCTCGACGGTCGAGGTCCGGATGCGCACCCTCATGAAGCCGCTCGAGCGTTTCACGCGCACCGCGGAGCACGTCGAGAAGATGACCGACATGGGAGACACGCAGACCCCCCAGGTCGAGCTGAAGCGCGAGAGCCTGGCCGCGGCCGTGTTCGGGGGGACGCAGAACTTCCTGGGCGCCGCCCTGATCGTCTCGGTGCTCCTCTATTTCCTGCTCGCGGCGGGCGACATGTTCCTGACCAAGTTGATCAAGGTGCTCCCGCGGCTGTCGGACAAGAAGCGCGCGGTGCAGATCGCGCGGGAGACGGAGGACCAGATCTCCTCCTACCTGGTGACCGTCACCCTGGTCAACATCGTCTTCGGCGTCGTGGTGGGCATCGTGCTCAAGCTGCAGGGCATGCCGAACCCCGTGCTGTGGGGCGTGCTGGCGGGCGTCACGAACTTCATCCCCTACGCGGGGGCGCTCCTGATGGCCGTCATCCTGGGCCTGGCCGCGCTCGTCCACTACCCGACGACGGGCCAGGCCGCCCTGGTGCCGTTCGTCTTCCTGGCGCTGAACTTCCTCGAGGGGAACATCATCACGCCCCGCCTGATCGGCCAGCGTCTGGCGCTCAACCCCGTCGTGGTGTTCACCGGCGTCCTGTTCTGGGGCTGGATCTGGGGAGTGGTCGGGGCGCTCCTGGCCGTGCCCATCCTGGCCGCGATCAAGATCGTGTGTGACCACATCGAGGGGCTCTCGCCCATCGGCGAGTTCCTGGGCGACTAGCGAACCCGCGCAGGAACACGCCTTGCACCGAGGCGAAGTGCGGCTCGTCGAGGAAGCCAGGGAGAGACAACGAAATGAGCAAGCTGTTGCGCGGCGTCGCGGCGGGCTACGGAGCGAAGAAGCTCGGGGGTGGCTGCTTCTCCACCATCCTGGTGTTCATCCTGCTCTGGTGGCTGCTGGGGCACTTCGGCATCTTCCAGTAGGCGGCTTTGTACAAATGACAAGAGCCCGCGCGGCGGGCGAGGGAGGAACGATGCTGCAGTGCGAGACGTGCGGCAACGCCTACGACAAGGCGTTCATCGTGACCATGGGCGGACAGAGCCACGTGTTCGACAGCTTCGAGTGCGCGATCCACGCGCTGGCGCCGACCTGCGAGCACTGCGGGTGCACCATCGTCGGCCACGGGGTCGAGAAGGACGGCACCTTCTTCTGCTGCGCGCACTGCGCGGTCCAGGAAGGGGTGCGCGGCGTGGACGACCGCGCCTGAGACTGGAAGGTGGCCGGCAGCTCGACGGCCACCTTCGCGCTGTACCAAGTGGCGACCGACCCCAGGTGCAGCGCGTTCTGGCTGACCTCCACCCCGACCGTGTGGCTGCTCACCAGCACGCTCTGCGCGCCCTGCGCGGGGAGCGCGACCGTGCGGAAGATCTGGGCGGGCAGGCGCACGTCGAAGCCGCGCGCCGCCAGCGCACGCAGGTCGACCATCACCTTCTCCGGATCGAGCGCCAGGCCGCAACGGCCGAGGCGGTCCTCGCGCTGCAGGCGTGCGCGCACGGCCGCCCAGGAGCCGGGATCGAGGTCCAGCTTCACCTTGAACTCGTCGGGGAAGGAGGGCTGCGCCGTGAGCGTGCGAGGCGCCGCGTGCAGCGTGAACGCTCCCCGCACCGGGTACTCCTCCGGGATCACCCCGCCCGCGACCGTCTGCGCGGCCTGGAAGTCCTTGCAGATGAGGCTCGCGAGCCCCCTGCTGTCGTAGGCGAAGTCCAGGGTCGCGCGGCCCTGGCCCTGCTCGAGGTGCACGGGGAACGCGAGCTGGACGCGGTTGCCCTCCAGGAACGCCACCTCCGGCCGACCGGCGCGCAGGACGCCCTTCACCCGGTGGACGCGCATGTCCATCTCCCACGAGCCGACGCGCATCCGCCCGAGCGGCGTCTGCTTCCGGATGTCCCCCTGCGTGGAGACGTCGAGGTCGCGCAGGTCCACCACCACGCGGTCGAAGTAGCTGAGCGCCACCTGGCGCACCACGGCTCGCGCGAACTCCGAGCGCACGGCGATCACCACGTCGCCTTCGGTGCGCATCGCCTCCGCCATCACCGGGTCGCGCGCGAGCAGCTGCTCGAGGCGCTCGTGCTGCGCGCGGTGCATCTGCGCCATCTGCGCCGGCGGCGGGGTCGCGGGGGGCCGAAGGGGCAACCGGGGCGTGGCGGGCGCGACCGCGCCCGGCCCGATCGACGCGGCCATCGAGATCCAGAGGCGCCCCGCGAAAGCCGTCACGTCGAGGACGGAGAACTGCACGGGTATCGCGGCGCCCTCGATCTGCACGGGACCGGCGGGACCGGCGGCGGGCACGTCCAGCGAGTAGCTCTGCCGGACGGGGATCTCGAGCGACGAGGCCAGGGCCGCGAACTCCTCGAGCTGCGCGCGCCCCAGCTCCTTCACCAGACGGTCCGCATGGCGCGTCTCCACTACCACCGCCACTCGCCGCGGGTCCACCGCCAGCAGCCGGATGCGCGCCTGCAGCACGTCCTTGCGCTGCTGGGTGCGCTCGACGTGGAGGTCGCCGTACACGGTGACGTCGGCGAAGACGTCCTGCTCGCGCCCCAGCAGGCTCGCCCGCCCTTCCAGAGTCACCAGCGCGAAGCCGTCCTCGAACGAGACGTTCGCGCGCTCGACGCGGATGCGATAGCGCTCCGCTACCACGTACTCCGCCGGCACCAGCGCGCCCAGCAGCGACTGCACGAGCTTCACGTCCACGCCCACCAGCGCGTGCTGCCCCGCCGGCACCATCGGCCCCGCCTCGGCGCGCGCGATCAGGGCCGACAGCCCTTCGTGCTGGCGACGGATGAGCAGCTCCTGCGCGGTGGGGGGCGGCGCCGCGCTCGGAAGCAGGGAGCGGAGGAGCGGCGAGAGGAACGGCCACGAGAAGCCCGCCGCGATCGCGGCGGCCGCGAACGTCGCGAGCGCGGCCCGCTTCCATCGCGTCCCCTTGCGGGCCTCTCGTTTCTCGTCCACTGCTCCGGGTGGAGCAAGAGGGATGCCACGGGCGGGCACGTGCCTTGCTGCCAGCATCCGCCATGCGCTACCTGGCCCTGGCCTGCGACTACGACGGAACCATGGCGGCCGGCGGGATGGTGGCCGAGGAGACGGTCTCCGCCCTGCGTTTCCTGCGCTCGTCCGGACGGCGCCTGGTGCTCGTGACCGGGCGGCGGCTCGACGACCTCAAGGCCCTCTTCCCCGCCCTCGAGCTGTTCGACCGCGTGGTGGTCGAGAACGGCGCGCTGCTCTACCGTCCGCAGACGCGCGAGGAGGAGGTCCTGGCCGAGCCGCCGTCACCCGAGCTGGTCGACGCGCTGCGCAGCGCGGGCGTGTCGCCGCTCGCCGTCGGACGCACGATCGTGGCCACCTTCTCGCCGCACGAGACGGTCGTGCTCGACACCATCCGCCGGCTGGGCCTCGAGCTGCAGGTCATCTTCAACAAGGGCGCGGTCATGGTCCTGCCGTCGGGAACCAACAAGGCGAGCGGCCTGGTGAAGGCGCTCGCGGAGCTGGAGCTCTCCACCCACAACGTGGCCGGAATCGGCGACGCGGAGAACGACCACGCGTTCCTCGCGGCCTGCGAGTGCGGCATCGCCGTGGCCAACGCGCTGCCCATGCTCAAGGAGCGGGCCGACCTGGTCACCCAGGGCGACCACGGCGCGGGAGTGGTCGAGCTGGTGCGCCGGCTGGCGGAGAACGACCTCGAGGACGTCCCGCTGCCGCGCCACCTGCTCGCCCTGGGAGCGCGCGACGACGGCACGCCGGTGACGCTGGCGCCGTACGGCATCAACGTGCTCCTGGCGGGCACGTCGGGCAGCGGCAAGTCGACGTTCGCCACCGGACTGCTGGAGCGCCTGCGTGCCGCCGGCCGGCAGTTCTGCATCGTCGATCCCGAAGGCGACTACCCGAGCCTCCCCGACGCCGTCGTGCTGGGCGGGCCCGAGAACGTGCCGACCGCGGAGGAGGTGCTCGACGTGCTGGCCCGTCCCGAGCAGGACGCGGTGGTGAGCCTCCTGGGCGTGCCGCTCGAGCAGCGCCCCGTCTTCTTCGAGCGGCTCCTGACGCGCCTCATGGAGATGCGCGCCCGCACCGGCCGGCCGCACTGGATCGTGCTGGACGAGGCACACCACCTGTTGCCGGCGTCGTGGGACAAGGCGCACGGCCTCATGCCGCAGACGCCGCACGGCCTGCTGTTCGTGACCGTGCACCCGAACAAGGTCGCGGAGTCGGCGCTGCAGACGATCGACACGGTCGTCGCGGTGGGACAGGCATGGGGAGAGACGATGCGGAGCTTCGCCGACGCCGCGAGCCTGGCGCCTCCGCCGACGGACGAGGGGGACCTGGAGACGGGCCAGGTGGCGTTGTGGGACGTCCACGGCGGCGAGCCGCCGTTCGTCTTCCGGGCCGCTCCGCCCCGGAGCGAGCGCAAGCGCCACGTCCGCAAGTACGCGGCCGGCGAGCTGCGTCCCGACAAGAGCTTCTACTTCCGCGGCCCCGAGGGAAAACTGAACCTTCGTGCGCAGAATCTGCAATTGTTCCTGCAGCTCGCCGAGGGCGTCGACGACGAGACCTGGATGCACCACCTGCGCGCGGGCGACTACTCGCGCTGGATGCGCGAGGCCATTCGGGACGAGGCGCTTGCGGATGAGGTCTCGGAGGTCGAGCGCAGCGGCGGCGACCCTGCGGAGACCCGGCAGCGCGTACAAAAGGTCGTCGAGGACCGCTATACGGCGCCGGCCTGAGCCGGCACGACGCTTGCTTCTGTCATTCGAACTCGGAGGTCTCCCGTGAGGCATGCGGACGGCAGTATCGGATCGAGGCTCAGGTGTCTGTGGCGGGGGCGGCACAACCCGGTGCGCCATCCGCTCGGCGGGTTCCGGTGTCTCGACTGTCACCGCGTGGGCGTCGACCTCGGGCAGATGGGGTTCGAGGGTGCGTACGTCCCTCACCTGCGACGGATGTTCGCCCGCGAGCACACCGAGTTCACCCGCACCGGCAACTGGGACCCCGGCCCCGGCGGCTGGTAGCCGAGCCGGCTTGACCGGCTCGAGGCGGGCGATGCCATGAGCCCGCCGTAAGGTCCCCGCCCGACGCGGTGAGCGGGCCTGCCCCATCTACGCCGGACGCGTCTGGCGGCCCGGCGCGAGCAGGTCGACGAGGTCGAGCGCATCCTTCACCGCCGCCCCGCCGCCATCGTTGTTGAAGTAGACGTACGCATCGCGGCCGTCGTCGCGCCACGACGCGAGATCACGCGCCCAGGGCTCGAGACCCTCGCGTCCGTAGCGCCCTGCATAGCGAGCGCCCCGCCCGTGGAACCGGAGGTACCGGAAGGGCGCGTCTGGCCGGTAGGCGGGGCGAGCAAGCAGGTCGTGCTCGCACAGGGCGGCGCCGTGCCGCTCCAGGATCCGCCAGACCTCGGGGACGTGCCAGCCCTCGTGGCGGAACTCCACCGCCTGCCGCAGGTCGCGCGGCTGCGCCTCGAGGAAGGTGTCGAGCCGGTCCGGATCCGGACGCTCCATCTGCGGGGGCAGCTGCCACAGCACCACCTCGAGAGTGCTGCCCAGCCGCCGTACGGGCGAGTAGTACCGCTCCACGCCCCTCGTCGTGTCGAGCAGCCGCTTCATGTGCGTCAGGAACCGGCTCCCCTTGCAGGCGAAGCGGAACCGCGGGCCCACGCGCCCGCGCCAGGCGTCGACCGCCGCCGGCGAAGGCAGGCGATAGAACGTCGCGTTCATCTCCACCGTGTCGAAGTGCCGGGCGTAGTATGGAAGCCAGTCGGCCGCCGGCAGGCGCTCGGGATAGAAGACGCCGCGCCAGTGCCGGTACACGTAGCCGCTCGTTCCGACGCGTATTCGGCCGGTCCGCCCCACGAGACACGCCGCTGCAGGAGCGATGCCGCATGGCCCTCCCGGACATCTGGGACGTTCTCGTCGTCGGCGGCGGACCGGCCGGTCTCTCGGCCGCGCTCATGCTGGGACGCTGTTGCCGCAGCGTCCTCGTGTGCGACGCGGGCCCCAAGCGCAACGAGGCCAGCCGATCGCTGCACGCCTTCCTGACCCGCGACGGCACCCCGCCGGCCGAGCTGCTCGAGATCGCGCGCGCCCAGCTGCGCCGCTACCGGACGGTGCGCCTGCTTCGAGCGCGCGTCGGGACCGTGAAGCGGCGCGCCCGTGTCTTCGAGGCGACGCTGACGCGAGGACGCCGCGTGCGGGCCCGTCGCGTCCTGCTGGCCACCGGGGTCGTGGACGAGCTTCCCCGCTGGCCCGGCCTCCGCCGCTTCTACGGACGCAGCGTGTTCCACTGTCCGTACTGCGACGGCTGGGAGTTCCGCGACCGACGGCTGGCCGCGTGGGGACCGACTTCCGCCACCGCGGGCCTGGCCCTCAAGCTGACGTCGTGGAGCCCGCGCGTCACCCTCCTCACCGGCGGACGCTACCGGCTCGCGTCGCGGATGCGCGCGCGTCTCGCCGCGAACGGCGTCGCGGTCCGGGACGAGCCGGTGGTGCGGCTGGCGGGAGACGCGACCGCGCTCGAGCGCGTCGTGGTCGCCGGCGGCGAGCCGGTCGCGTGCGACGCGCTGTTCCTCTCCGTACCATGCCGCCAGTCCTGCGGACTGTCCCTCGAGCTCGGCTGCCGGCTGGCCAAGGGCGGGACGGTGATCGCGGACCGCCGCAGCCGCACGCACGGGGATGGCGTGTTCGCCGCCGGCGACGCGTCGATCGACTCCCAGCTGGTGGTGGTCGCCGCCTCCGAGGGCGCGCGCGCGGCCATCGCCATCCACGAGGAGCTGCTGGAGGAGGACCTGGCGGGGGATTCCGTTCACTCCCCTTGACTTCGGGCCTCCCCCCACGTCTACTGATCCCTGCGCATTCGTAGGGCTATCTGGGTGCAGGTCAGCGTCGTTGAAGAGGAGGCGCGTGCCATGTCGCACGACGTGCAGTCCCCCCGTGACCGTGCGGCCGAAGCGCCTCCCGGCGCGAACGACACGCAACGGCTCCGCGAGATCCGCGAGCGCCTGAAGCGCCTCGAGCGCGAGCTCTCCAAGATGCCGCCCCGGCGCGTCGTGGCGGCGCGCTGAGCGATGCCCGCCGAGATCCTGCCGCCCCGGTCCACGGGACTCGTCGACGTCCTGGACCGCGTGCTGGACAAGGGCCTCCTCATCGCCGGCGACATCCGCATCGCGCTGGCGGAGGTCGAGCTGCTCACGATCCGCATCCGCCTGATCGTGTGCTCGATCGACAAGGCCGAGCAGATCGGCCTCGACTGGTGGAAGTACGACCAGCACCTGGCGCCGGGCAGCATCGCCCGCGCGGAGACGGAGCGCCTGCGCGTGCAGGTGGAGGCCATGGAGCGTCGGATCGCGCAGCTGTCGCGGTCGCGCACGCCGGCGGGCCGCCCGCCCGTCGGCGCGGGCCGGCGACGAGTGACTCGGTAGAAGGAGCCAAGCGATGCCAGTTGAAAGGACGGCAGGCGGAACCAGCCTCATCGACGTCCTCGATCGGGTGCTGGACAAGGGCATCGTCATCGACGCCTGGGTGCGCGTCTCGCTGGTGGGCATCGACCTGATCACGGTCGAGGCGCGCGTAGTGGTGGCCTCCATCGACACCTACCTCAAGTACTCCGAGGCGGTGGGCCAGGTGGCGCCCGTCGCGCGGCCGGTGGAGATGCCGCGCTCGTCCGATTCCCTCCTGGCGGAGAACGTGGCCCTGCGCTCGCAGCTGGCCGCCAACGAGTCGGCGGCCGCCGGCAGGCGCGCCCGCCGCCGGCGTTAGTCGGGCGGCAGGGGCCTCGGAGGGGAGAAGCCTCTCGTGGCGGAGTCCTCGGCCGGCACGTCCCGCGTCCAGGTCGCGCGCAGGCGCGCGCCCGATTCGCTCATGGACGCGAAGCTCGGCCTGCTCGAATTCCTGATCGCGTGGGACGACCCGCGGGAGGTGGTGGGCCGCTCGCTCGAGTGGCTGGTCGAGTTCGGCGGCGTGGAGCGCGCGGCCTGCTTCTCGTCCGACCTCGAGAACAACCGCCTGGTGATGATGGGCGCGCTCGGCTTCGCGCTGGAGGAGGCGGGGCTGGGCCTCACCGTCGACCTCGACGAGCGCGACCATCCGCTGGTGATGGCCGCGGGCCGGCGCGAGCCGACGCGGCTGGTGGGGCCGTTCCGGGACCCGCGCCTGGCCGCCCTCATCGGGCGCGGCTCCTTCAGCGGCGTTCCCATGAACGGGCGGCTGGGGCGCGAGGAGTGGACCGCGGGCCTGCTGGTCATGAGCCCGTGGAACGCGGACGCGGAGGCGTCGGCGCGCTGGCTGGCCCGCGTGCTCGGCCATCGCCTGCTGCGCATGAGCCGCACCCACGCGGCCGTCGACGCCGAGAAGAAGGGGCGGCGGGACCGCGTGCTGCTCGACAGCGTGCCCGACCCCATCCTGCTCACCGAGGCCGAGGGCCGGATGCTGGTCGCCAACGCACGCGCCAAGGCGCTGTTCGCCGTGTCCGAGGGGGACAGCGAGGGGCGCCGCCGCGCGGTCGCCCTCAACAACATGCTGCTGTCGGCCGCGCTGGCCCAGACCATGCTGCAGGGCGAGGGACGCCCGCGCGAGCTGCTGCTGGTCGATCCCGCCGACGGCTCCGACCTGCTGTTCGAGCTGCTCTCCACCGCGGTGCCGGAGTCGCGCCAGGGCACGGCCGTCGTCTCCATCCTGCGCAACGTGACCGACCTGCGGCGGGCCATGGAGCAGGTGGCGGAGAACTACCGCCGCCTGCGCGTGGCCGAGAGCGACGTGCGCGCGGAGCGCGACCGGCTGGACCTCATCATCGACTCGGTGGCCGATCCCATCCTGGTGACCGACTCGGCGGGGGCGCTCGTGCTGATGAACACGCCCGCCGACCGCCTGTTCACGGTCCCGCCCGGCGAGCCGGCCGAGTACGCGCAGAGGGTGCGCGCCAACGACGCGCACTTCTCGTCGTTCGTGTCGAACGTGTTCCTCTCGCGCGGCCCGCGTCACGTGGGCAGCATCGCGCTCGTCGATCCGGCGACCGGGATCCCGCTGCCGGTGGAGGCCGTCTCGGGCGAGATCTTCTCCGAGCACGGCGAGGTGGCCACGGTGGTGACCGTCCTGCACGACCGGACCGAGGAGATGGAGCGGGCCCGCCTGTACGAGGAGCTCAAGCAGGCGTCCGAGCTGCTGGAGGAGCGCGTGCGCGAGGCCACCGCCGAGCTGGTCAGCCAGAACGAGCTGCTGCGCCGGCAGCGGCTGGAGCTGGAGCAGGCCTCCGCGCTCAAGTCGCAGTTCCTGGCCAACATGTCCCACGAGTTCCGCACGCCCTTGAACGCGATCCTGGGCTACACCAGCCTGCTGCTGGAGGGCGTGGCCGGCTCGCTCAACGACAAGCAGGAGCGGAACCTCACGCGCGTCGACTCCAACGCGCAGCACCTGCTGGCCCTCATCAACGACATCCTCGACATCTCGCGCATCGAGGCCGGCCGCATGCCGCTCACCATCGAGTCGATCGACCTGGAGCTGCTGGTGCGCGAGGTGCTGGCGGAGCTGGACCCGCTGGTGGCCCGCTCCCGGCTCTCGGTCGCGCTGCGCATCGAGCCGGGGCTGCCCGCGGTGTCGAGCGACAGGGCCAAGGTCAAGCAGATCGTGGTCAACCTGGTGAGCAACGCGGTGAAGTTCACGCCCGCCGGGTCCGTCACCGTCGCCATCGCCGCCGAGCGCTCCGGCGGACCGCTGCGCGTGGCCGTGGCCGATACCGGTATCGGCATCGATGCGGCCGACCAGGAGAAGATCTTCGAGGACTTCCAGCAGGCCGACCCGTCCACCGAGCGCCGCTACGGCGGCGCCGGGCTGGGCCTCGCCATCTCACGCCGCCTCGCGCACATGCTGAACGGCCGCCTGGAGCTTCAAAGTCGCCCGGGAGAAGGCTCGACGTTCACGCTCGTCATCCCGCAGAGGCTCTGACCGCCGATGGCCAAGACCGCGCCGCTGGTGCTGATCGTCGACGACTTCGAGGACAATCGCGAGATGTACGCGCAGTACCTGCGCTTCCACGGCTACGACGTGGCGGAGGCGGACAACGGACAGGAAGCCCTCCGCCAGGCCTCGGGCCTGCACCCCGACGTCATCGTGATGGACCTCTCGCTGCCGGGAATGGACGGATGGGAGGCCACGCGAAGGCTCAAGCAGGACGCCGCCACCCGCGACATCCCGGTCATCGCGCTCACGGGCCACGCCCTCACCGGCTCCGAGCACACCGCGCGCGAGGCCGGCTGCGACCGCTTCCTGACCAAGCCCTGCGCCCCTTCCGTCCTGGGCCAGGAGATCCGCCGGGTGCTGCCCGGCACACCTCCCGCCCGAAGGAGCTGAAGCGCCATGGCCCGCCCTGCCTCTCGTGCCGCTTCCCGTAACGGCCGCAGCCGTCCGGCCGCGGCCCGCACGACGAAGAAGGCGACGGGACGCGCCCGCGCCCAGGCGCGGCCCGCGCCGGCCGAGAAGAAGCGCCAGCCGCCTCCTCCGCCGGCCGACATGCGTCGCGCGGCGGCCCCGGCCCCCGCGACCGGCGAGGCACGCAGCAAGTACGTGTACTGCGTCATCGAGTCGGAGAAGCCCCTGCGCTTCGGGCCGCTGGGCCTGGGCGCCGAGCCCTCCGAGGTCACGACCGTCAACTTCCGCGACCTGGCGGCCGTGGTCTCCGACACGCCGCGCGAGGTGATCGACGCCACACGCGAGAACATCCTCGCCCACGAGCGCGTGAACGAGGCGGTGATGCGCAACCACACCGTCATCCCCATGTCCTTCGGCACCGTGTTCAAGACGCGCGACGACATCGTCGAGCTGCTGCGCGCGGCCTACGAGGCGTTCACGGACGTGCTGCAGAAGATGCGCGACAAGCTGGAGTTCGGCCTCAAGGTGCTCTGGGACCGCGACCAGATCGTGCGCGAGATCGAGAAGGACGACGAGAACGTGCGGCGGCTGAAGGACGAGATCTCCTCGCAGTCGGGCTCCACCTACTTCGCGCGCATGCAGTACGGGCGCATGGTGGACACGGCGCTCGAGGTCATGGCCGAGCGGTACGTGGGCGCGATCTTCGAGGCGCTGCGGCCGGTGTCGACGGCGTCGCGCGGGAACAAGCCGATCGGCGAGAAGATGATCATGAACGCGGCCTTCCTGGTGACGCGCGACCAGGAGAACGCGTTCGACGCACGGGTCAAGGAGATCGGCGCCCGCTTCGACACGCTCACGCTCAAGTACACGGGGCCGTGGCCTCCCTACAACTTCGTCAACATCCGGCTCAAGCTGGAGCGGGCGCAGGGGTCGGAATGATCCTGGTCGACAGCCTGCTCATCGGCGGGCTGCGCTTCGTGCTGGACAAGCTGATGACGGCGGTCGACGCCGAGATGACCGACGACGGCGCGCTGCGCGCGCAGCTGCTGGAGGCGCAGGTGCGGCGCGAGCTGGGCGAGATGTCGGAAGAGGACTACCTCGAGCTGGAGGCGGAGCTGCTGCTGCGCATCCAGGAGATCCAGGGCGGCGGCCGCGCGCCCATCGCGGGCGAGGGCGGATACAAGGTGGCGGGTGTCGAGGCGACGATCGCCGGCGACGACCATTCGGACCGCGAGGGCTGACGGAACCCCCCGCTTCTTCGGCGGCAAGGGTGGCGTCGGCAAGACCACCTGCGCCGCCGCCCACGCCTGGCGCCGCGCGCGCGCCGGCGAGCGCGTCCTGCTCGTCTCCCTCGACCCCGCCCACTCGCTCGGCGACGGCCTGGGCGTCCGGCTGGGACCGGAGGACCGCGCGGTGCCCGGCAGCCGCGGCCGCCTGCGCGCGGCCGAGGTGGACGCGCCCCGCGCGTTCGGGGCCTGGATGCGCCGCCACCGCGCGCTGCTGCGCGAGCTGGGCGAGCGCGGCACCTACCTGCGCGCGGACGAGGTCGACTCCTTCCTGGACCTGACGCTGCCGGGCGTCGACGAGCTGATGGGCCTGCGTGAGCTCCTCCGCCTCGCCCGCGCGCGGCCCGACCACGCGCTGGTGGTGGACACGGCGCCCACCGGCCACGCCCTTCGCCTGCTGGACGCTCCCGCGCAGGTCCGCCGGCTGGCCCGCGTGCTCGACGACCTGCAGGCCAAGCACCGCGCGCTCGCCACCGCGCTGGGCGCGGGGTGGACGCCGGACGACGCGGACCGCTTCATCGCGGACCTCGAGGCCGAGGCCGACGCGCTCAAGGACCTGCTCGCGCGGAGCGCGTTCACGTGGGTCACGCATCCGGAGACGCTCGCCTGGGAGGAGACCAAGGACGGCCTGGCCGCCCTGCGCGCGCGGGGGCTCGTCCGCCAGGACCTGCTCGTCAACCGCGTGACGCCGCGGCCCGCGTCGCCCTGCGCGTTCTGCGACGCGCGCGCGCGGGCCGAGCGCTCGGTGCTCGCGGCCATCCGGAGCCAGGACCTGCCGGTCGCCTGGCTGCCGGCGCAGGCGGTCGAGCCACGGGGAGGGGCGGCCCTGCTGCGGATGCGCCCGCGTCGCGGGCTTCCGCCCGCCGGGCGGGAGAGCGGCGGGCGCGCAACGGCCACGAGCCCACCCCGGGCGGGCCCCGCCTGGCCACGCCTCCCCTCGCGACGCCGGCTCGTGATGTTCGCGGGCAAGGGCGGCGTCGGCAAGACGTCGGCCGCCGCCGCGTGCGCGTTGGAGGCGGCGGGGCGATGGTCCCAGCGCGTGCTGCTGCTGTCGTCCGATCCCGCCCACTCGCTGGCCGACGTCCTGGCCCTGCCGGCGGGAGCGGGCGCCGTCGGGTCCGTGACCGTGCGCGAGCTGGACGCGACGCGCGCCTTCGCCGAGCGCCGGCTCGAGTACCGGCGCCGCATCGAGGGGCTGCTGGGAACCGAGGACGGGCGGTCCGGCGTCTCGGCCACCCTCGACCGCGCGCTCGCGCGCGACCTGCTGGACGAGGCGCCGCCGGGGCTCGACGAGCTCTTCGCGCTGGTGGAGGTCGAGGAGGCCGTGGGTCCCGCCGGGAAGGACTATGATCTCGTGGTGCTCGACAGCGCGCCGACGGGACACGCCCTGCGTCTTCTAGCGATGCCCGCCCTCGCCGAGGGATGGGTGAAGGCGCTGCTGCGCGTGGCGCGTGCCTCGGCGGTGCGCCAGGCGGCACCCCTGGTCGAGGAGCTGGTGGCCGCCTCCCGGGGCGTGCGCCGGCTGCGCGAGCTGCTGCAGGACCCCGGCGCGACGGCGGTGGTGGTGGTGGCCCAGCCGGCGGAGCTCTCCGTGCTGGAGACGCGGCGGCTGGTGCGCGGCCTCCGGCGCGAGCGGCTGGGCGCGCTGGCGCTGCTGGTGAACGGCCTGCGGTCGGGCACGTGCCGCGCCTGCCGGCGGGCGGCGCGGGCGCAGCAGGCGAACGTGCGCGCGCTGCAGAAGGCGATCGACCGCCGCGTCAACGGGTGGGGCGCGCCGCTGCTGCCGTCGCCTCCGCGCGGACCCCGCGCGCTGCGGGCGTGGGCGGCGCAGTGGACGCCGCTCGCGTGAAGGCCGGGACGGCGACGTACGTGTACGGCCTGCTGGAGCGCAAGACGCGGCCCGCGGTGGAGCGCGCGCCCGCGGGGCTGCCCGGCGTCGGGCCCCTGCGTGCGCTGCCCGTGGCCGACGGGCTCTGGCTGCTGGCCGCGCCGGCTCCCCTCGCGCGCTACGGCGAGGAGCCGATCGAGCGCGGGCTGCGGGACCTGGACTGGGTATCGGCCTGCGCGCTGGGGCACGAGCGCGTCGCCGAGCACTTCCTCGACCAGGGCACGCTGCTGCCGATGAAGCTGTTCACGCTGTTCACCAGCGACGAAGCGGCCGTGGCGCAGTCGAAGGGCGACTCGAAGCGCGTGGCGCGCCTGCGCGAGCGGCTGCGCGGCCGCGTCGAGTGGGGCATCCGCATGCGCCGCCGCGAGGAGGCGCCGTCGGCCCGGCCGGCCGCGCAGGCGCGCAGCGGCCTCGAGTTCCTCCAGCGCAAGGCGCGCGCGCGGGAGCTCGCGCGCGGCGAGCGCTCCGGGGACCGGACGCGGGCGGAGGCGACGCTCAAGTCCCTGCGCACCCTGTCCGTGGCCGCGGTGCGCAAGGAGCTGCCCGCCGAGGCGGGTAGGCTCTTGCTGGACGCGGTGCTCCTCGTCGACCGCGCGAAGACCGCTGCCCTGCGGCGCGCCGTCGCACAGCGCGCGCGCGCGCTCGCGCGGGAGGGGGTGGAGCTGGTCCTCACGGGGCCCTGGCCGGCCTACCACTTCCTGGAGACCCGCCGGTGAGGAAGAACGCCCCGCGCCGGCGCACGCTCGCGCGTCCCTCCGAGTCCACCCTCGGCGACCTCGTGGACCACGTGCTCAACAAGGGCGTCGTCCTCACGGGCGAGATCGTGCTCGGTCTCGCGGGCATCGACCTCGTCTACCTGCGGCTGCAGGCGGTCCTGGCGGCCGCCGACCGCATCCAGGGCGCCCGCCGGCGGTGACGCGCATGCTCTACGTGTACGCGGTGCTCGCGAGCGCGCCCCGGGGCGCCCGGCTGCGGGGGCTGGCCCGCGAGAAGGTCCACTTCGTGAACGGCGGCCGGGTGGTGGCCGCGGTGGGCGAGATGGCGCGTGCGCCGCGGCCCGAGCTCGCGAACCTGCGCGCCCACGACCGCGTGGTGCGCCGCCTGACCCTCGCGACGAGGGCCGCGCTGCCCGTGAGGTTCGGATCCCTCGCGCCGACAGCGGACGCGCTCCGCGAGTCGTTGCGGCCGCGGGCTCGGGCGCTGCGCCGCGCGCTGGCCCGCGTCGCCAACCGGGAGCAGATGACGCTGCGCGTCCGGGTGCGTCCCGCGCCCAGCCAGCCGCAGGACGGGCCGGGCACGCGACACCTGCGCCGCCTGGCCGCGCGCGACCCGCGCGCCAGCGCGGAGGTCCGCCGCCTGCTGGACGCCCTGCGGCCGCTGGTGCGTGCGGAAGAGGTGGAGCCGGCACCGGATGACACGGGCCCGGGCCGTATTCACCACCTGGTCGATCGCGGCAGCGTCGCACGCTACCGCGCGCGGGTGCGCCGGGCGGCGCGGGCGCTTCCGGAGCTGCTCGTGAGCTGCACCGGACCCTGGGCCCCCTACAGCTTCGCGGGAGACGGCGTGTGAAGAGGGCTCCGACGTCCCGCCGCCGGGC
>JAICEW010000113.1 GCA_025923995.1 Vicinamibacteria bacterium
CACGTCCTACGCCAGTAGCACCGGAGTGCTGGTCCTCAGCAGCTCCAACGTGCTCGTACGCGACAACAGCTTCAGCTTGCTGGACCGCGGCGTGGTGTTCGCGTCCACTGCCACCGGCAAGTACATGGGCAACGTGACGTCCGGCGTCAACCTGCCCTACTCCGGCGGCACCGCGGCTGGCGCGACGAACTACTGAGCCGCCGCACGCGGGGCGTGGGGCGGAGGCTGAGACGGTTCCCCGACGGATCACGCGTCTCCAGGCAAGGAGCCAGGACCGACACGGTCGAGGCGATGGGGTTCCTGCTGAAGGCCCGGGAGCATCCGATCACGCTCCTCCTGCAGGAGCGCCACGGACGCGCGACAGCGGCGCTGTTCGAGCTGGGTCTCGTCTCCCACCTCGCGCTCACCGGCGGCGTGCCGAGCCCGGAGACGGCCAAGGACCTGGCCGACCTCATCGAGACGCCCGCCCGCGACTCGGGACTCCCGCGCGAGAGCTGGATCGGCGTCGTGGACGCCTACCGGACCCGCAAGAGCGAGAACGAGCGGATCGACTCGTGCGGCACCATGATCCAGGCCGTCGGCAAGTCGCTTCGAAGCGGGGCTGTCCCGGCGCGCTGAGCGCCCGCAACCCTGCCCGACACGCTTACTGCGGGAGCGGCAGGCCTCCCTGCTTCATCGTCTCCAGGGCCACGCCGACGCCCACCAGGGCCACGTAGATCGCGAGCGCCACAAGATACAGCGCCAGCAGGACGGTTCCGATGATCCCGCAGATCATGCCGGCCCTGGCCGCGCCCTCCCCCGAGGCTGGCGAGCGGCCCGCCCGGATGGCCTGAAGCTCCTGGCTGCCCAGATACCAGCCGGCGGGGGCGCACAGGCCCAGGAACCAGAAGAGGCAGCAGCAGCAGGAACCCACGCTGCCCACGAGCCCAATGATCCCCAGGACCAGGGCCATGGTGGCGTTGCCGCTCGACGTCGGGTCGGTCGACGGCGTGTCGCTGCTCAACCGCAGGGAGTATAAGGCCTGTTCGGCTGAAGCTCGAGCCAGCTACTGCGGCTCGTTCGTGGCGAGCTGGCCGATCTGGGCGAGGCTCTCCTGGAGGGCGCCCTTTTCGAGCGAGTCGAGAGGGAGGCGGGTGAAGAGCGTGATCCGCGCGTCGAGCTCGCGCATCGCACGCTCGAAGGCGTGGACCTGCTCCTCGCGCGATCCTCCGGCGGCGGCGGGGTCGTCGACGCCCCAGTGAGCCGTCGTCGGCCCGCCGGGCCACCGGGGACAGACCTCGTTCGCCGCGTTGCCGCAGACGGTGAAGACGAAGTCCATCCTGGGCGCGTCGGGTGCCGCGAACTCGTCCCAGCTCTTGCTGCGGGATCCTTCGGCCGGGATGTGCGCGTGCTCCAGCGTCTCGAGCGCGAGGGGGTGGACCTGCCCCTTGGGATGGCTCCCGGCGCTGAACGCGCGGAATCGGCCGGCGCCTCGATGGTTCAGCAGCGCCTCGGCCATGATGCTCCTGGCCGAGTTGCCGGTGCAGAGGAAGAGAACGTTCCAGGCCATCCGTGCGCTCCTCGTGACGGACTATCGGCAGGACGCCACGCCTTCGATCCTAGCGCGGACGGTGGATTCGATGGGGCGCGATCGCGCAGGGAGCAGGACGAGGAGTGCGGCCACCCCCGACGTCGCCGCGAGCGCGGCGAAGGCGAGGGCGTAGCTGTGCCAGGCCGCCAGGAGCAACGCGGCGGTCACGGGGCCGGCTGCCCGGCCGCAGGTGCCGAACAGCGCGACGACACCGCTGACGCGTCCGTAACGGTCGAGTCCGTAGAGCTCGGCGACGGTCGAGGCGCGCAAGAGGGTCGCCATGCCGCCCGCCATGCCGAAGAGGCCGATGAACCCTGCGAGAGCCGGGACGCCCGACGAGGCGAGGAGAACGGCGATCGCGGCCCCCTGTGCCAGGAAGACGGTCCCGGCGGCCCAGTACCAGACGAGGCCGCGGCGCAGCGGCGCGTAGGCGATCCGTCCGGGGAGCTGCATGAGGCCGAGCAGGCCGAGGACCGTGCCCGCGGCCATGGGGGAGTAGTGCCGTTCACCCAGGTACGCGATGAGGTGGACGCTCACCGCGACCGACACGAAGCTCGACAGCGCGAACGCGAAGGTCAGTCCCCAGAACCGGCCGTCCGCGAGGACCGGGCGAAGGTCGGCCGCCTGGGCCGAGGCGGAAGGAG
This sequence comes from Vicinamibacteria bacterium, assembly GCA_025923995.1. Taxonomy (GTDB): domain Bacteria; phylum Acidobacteriota; class Vicinamibacteria; order Fen-336; family Fen-336; genus JAICEW01. The sequence continues at coordinate 2,215 of JAICEW010000113.1, forward strand.
GGGCTTCGGTCGCGCCGTCGTCACCATCAGGCCACTGGCCCACTGCCGCGGGGCTCCTGCGCAGCATGAAAGCGTGAACCGGGACGGTCGTGAGAGTGAGGACGACGGCCAGGGTGGCCGTGGCCGCCCTCCACCCGCCCCTCTCCAGCAGCCACGACGCAACCGGAACCATCAGGGTGCTCGCCAGTCCGCCAACCAGCGTCAGGATGGTGAGGGCCCGATCACGGTGCCGGACGAACCACCTCACCACGACGGCGAAGGCGGGTTCGTACAGCACCATCGCCATGGCCACGCCCAGCCCTGCCCAGACCGCGTAGAACGCCGCCAACGAGGTGGTGCGCGACAGGGCGAGAAGGAGGAGGCCGCTGGCGACGCTGCCGGCCGTCATGAGACCGCGGGCGCCTCGAGCATCGAGCCAGTGGCCGACCACGATCGACGCCAGGCCCGAGACCAGCAGCGCGACCGAGAAGGCGCCCGTGACCTGGGCTCGCGACCATCCCGTCTCGACCTCGATCGGGCGCACGAAGACAGCGAACGAGTAGAACAGGATCCCCCAGGACACGACCTGAGCCAGCGAGAGGCCCGCGAGCATGGGCCATCCGTAGAAGGCGCGGGCACCGCCGCGCCTGGTCCCGCTCAGCAACACGGCCCGGACGCGTTCCTGGGGCCGATCGTCAGCGGCACCGGGGTGGCACAGCCCTCTCCGCAGCCGCTGGCGACAGGCTCGGGCGGAGCGCCACAGCAGGCATCGGCAGTCCGGGCAGCGTCCAGACTGCACACGCCCGTTTCGGGCAGCACCAGGCGGACGTCGCGCGCGCCCTCCAGGTCGCCGGTCAGCGCGCAGACGACCGAGCGGACCTGCTCGTAGCCGGTCAGCATCAAGAACGTCGGCGCGCGCCCGTAGCTCTTCATGCCGACGATGTAGAAGTCCGTCTCCGGCTGCCGGAGCTCCTGGGCGCCGTGCGGCGGCACCGTGCCGCAGCTGTGGACGTTGGGGTCGATGAGCGGGGCGAGGCGGGCGGGGCTCTCGACGATCGGGTCCAGCTCGAGGCGCAGCTCCCGCAGCAGGGCCACGTCGGGCCGGAAGCCGGTGGTGGCCACGATCTCGTCAACCGGCGCCAGCGTCCGGTCTCCCGAGTGCGCGACGATGCCGTCCGCGGTCCGTTCCAGGCGGGTGATCGGGAACGACGGAGCGATCGCGAGCGCGCCCCGTTCGGCGAGGGCGCGCATGCGGGTGCCGAGGCGGCCGCGCTCTTCCAGCTGGTCCTTGGCGCCTCCGCCGAACAGTCCATCGATCGAGGGCCGGCGCACCGCCCAGGTGACGCGTGTCTCCGGCGCTTCCTCGGTCAGCGCCGCCAGGTCGAGCAGCACGTTGAACGCGGAGTGGCCGCTGCCGACGACGAGCACGCGACGGCCGACGTACCGGCCCCGGTCGCGGCCGAGCACATCGGGGATGCCGTAGAACACGCTGGACGCCACCCTCGCCTCGCCGATCGCGGGCAGGCCGTTCCCACCGAGCGGGTTGGACGTCTCGTAGGTGCCCGACGCATCGACCACCGCGCGGGCGAACACGTCGGATTCGACGCCGTCGGTCTCGACTCGCAGCACGAAGGGGGCGGAGTCGCGAGAGGCCGTCTTCGTTCGATCGAAGCCCCCTCGGCTGACGGCAAGGACCCGGCTGCGCACGCGGATGTGCGGCCGCAACGCCGGCAGCGACGCGAGAGGAGCCAGGTACCGCTCGACCAGCTCCTGGCCCGTCGGGAACACGTCGTCCGGCGGGCGCACCCAGCCGCGGGCCGCCAGCAGGGACTCGGATGCCGTGTCCACGTTGTGCCGCCAGGGCGAGAAGATCCGGACGTGCCCCCACTTCAGCACGCTCGCACCGGCGGTCGGGCCGGCCTCGAAGACGATGGGCGTCTCGCCCCTGGTGACGAGATGGGCGGCCGCGGCGAGGCCGATGGGACCCGCGCCGATGACGGCTACGGGGAGGCTCTCGGTGCTCATCGTGGGTTCTCCAAGGGGAGGGCTTCGCGTTCGGGGTCCGCGTCGGGCGGCGTGATGCCGAGCACGAGGTCCCCCCGGCCGCGGTCGGCGTCGGCGAGAAGGTTCCGGATCACGTCCTTGTTCGACTCGTTCGTTCCGGCCAAAGCGCCTCCTTCAGCCCCGTGAGCAGCCGCAGGTCCCTGACTTCCGTCCGCAGGCGATGGCCCGACCATCGAGCGCGATCTGGCAGCAGTCGAACAGCATCTGCTTCAGTCGCTGCCGGCCGCGCTGCACGCGCGACTTCATGCCGGAGAGGGACACGCCGGCCGCCTTCGCCGCGTCCGCGAGGCGGACACCCTGCAGGTCCGACGACACGATGGCCTCCCGGTAGGGCAGGGGGAGATCGTCGATGAGCGGTCCCAGGCATTCGGCCGCCTGGCGCAGCTCGTCCTCCTGCGGAATCGTCTGGCCCAGCTTCTCCGCCAGCGGGTCCAGGTCGCTGGCGCCGCCCGACGGGATCTCCCGGCGGCGGGCCTTCGTGCGGTAGTAGTCCACGATCGCCCGGCGAGCGGTGCGATAGAGCCAGGCGTGGACGCGGTCGGTCTGCTTGAGGCTGTGCCGGCTCTCGTGCAGGCGCAGGAAGACCCATTGGACCGTGTCGTCCACGTCCGCTCCGTCGGCGATGCGCCGGGCCACGAACGACCGCAAGTGGCTCCGGAACTGGAGCCACAAGGCGGTCGTGTCCAGCGCGGGGCCGCGCGCCGGCTGCGGCCCCGCGGCCGGGACTACCTGCACCCGCAGCCTTCCGGGCCGGCGCCTTCGCAGCACGAGGCCTTCTGGGCGGGAGCGCAGCACGAGGACTGCTCGGCGGGCGGGCAACACTGCGCGGCCTTGGCCGCGGCCTGGCGCGACTCGCCGGTGGTGGGGGCGTGGGTTGGCGTCGTCATTCGAGACCTCCTGTCGGTGGGCGGGATCGACCTCTCGATCGCCCTTCCCCCCTGCAGACGGAGGTCCTCCCAAAAGGACGCATCCCTCACGGCTGATTCTCCGGAATCAGCCGCTCGACGATCACCACGTCCAGCCAGCGTCCTCCGAGGCAGGCGTGCTTCTCGCGCTCCTGCGGGACGGGTCATCGGGGATTGCCCTTCCGGGCCGTCGCGGCCGCCTTGGCCGTCGCGGCGGGCGCGTACAGCGCCAGTCCGTTCTCGTCCTTGATCAACAGCCCCTGCTCGGTCGGCACCGGGTAGGCGTAGGTCGCCGTCTCCGCGACGCGGCCGTGGTTCGACGGCGCGAAGGTCGCGGCGCTTCCCGTGAGGGTGAAGAGCGTGCCGTCACCCTGGAGGACCAGGACCGAATCGCCGGAGACGACGAACGCTGCGTTCTCGCCCTGCCCGCCCGCGCTCGTCCACTGGACGGCGCCGGTCGCGGGATCGAGCGCGAAGTACTGGCCCTTCCTCTTCTGCGAGAGCCCAACGACGCGGCCGTCCACGAGCACCGGCGAGCTCATGTACATCGAGACCTCGGTGGTGTGCCACGCCGTGCGAGCGGTCCACTGCGCGCCGTCCTTGCGCGGCTCGATCGCCATCGTTCCCTGGTTGGCGCTGGACAGGATCACGCGATCGCCGACCGGGAGGGGAGTGACGATGTTCTGGTCGCAGGGCGTGACGAAGGGGATGCTCCAGAGCACGCGGCCCGCGGCGGGATCGACGCCGAGGACCTTGCGGTGCACCTGGATGACCAGCTGCTGCTGGCCCGAGAAGGAGGCCAGGATCGGTGACGAGTAGCTCGGTCCGTCTCCCGGCAGCGCCCACTTCTCGGATCCGGTGGCGGGATCGAAGGCGATGAGGGCGCCCCCGTCATGGCCTCCGGCGTGAACGATGAGCAGCCCTCCGGCCATCAGCGGCGACATGGACGTGCCGAAGGGCGGCGCGGAAGCGGGGAATCGGCCCGCGAAGTCCTTCTGCCAGAGGATTGCACCCGAGGAAGCGTCGAAGGCCGTCAGGGTGCCGCTGATCCCGAAGGTGAAGAGGCGGCCGTCCTGGACGACCGGCGTGGATCGCGGGCCGCTGCCGTAGGAGGCGGCGCCGGGATAGACCTCGTAGGGGGCCGCGTATCCCTGCCGCCAACGAACCCGCCCGGTCTCGAGGTCGATGGCGCGCGCGACCTCGTTGCCGTCCTCGCGCGCGAAGAGGAACGCCGTTCGCCCGGCGACGACGGGGCTCGACTGGCCGGAGCCCACTTCGACGCGCCACTGCCGAGCGAGCGGCGCGGGGAGCGACGCCCAGGCGCCCTTGGCCGTGCCCGCCGCATCACGGTTCGGTCCTCGCCACTGCGCCCACTCGCTCGAGGGGGGTGCCGCGCCAGCCAGGACCGCCAGGACGATGGTTGTCAGCATGTCGTTGTCTCCGCCCCCGTGTTCGATCCCTGAGCCGTCACGCCCTTGTGTTGCTACCACCAACTACCGCGTGTTTGTGCCCGCCAGGCTCGATCCACACGGCTATCCGCAGGTGTCGGTGGAACAGCAGGCCGGACCGGAGACACCCGAACGCGCGGCCGCGGCGCGAGCCAGCCGGAGGATCAAGCGCGCCGCGCCCTCCCGGACCTCAGGCTCGAAGTCCTGGAGGAGGCCCTTGGCCTCGTTGACCAGGTCCTTGCGGATGCGGTCGTGCAGGCGCCGCCCCGCTGCCGTCACGCCCAGGACGATCGCACGTCCGTCCTCGGGGTGGGGGGAGCGTGTGACGTAGCCCTTCCGTTCGAGTGTGGCCACCACCCGCGAGGCGGTGCTCTTCTCGAGGTACAGGTCGGCCGCCAGGTCGTTGAGGCCGCTCGGTCCGCGACGGACGAGAGCCTCGATGGCGTAGCACTGGGTCACCGACACGTCGTGGCAGCAGATCCGGTCCCGGTCGCGGAACTGGTAGACGCGCACCAGCTCGTTGAGTGCCGAGTGGAGCGCCTCGGCGTCCCGGTCGAGCCGATCGGCCGGGGCGGAGCCGGCGACCTCCCGCCGAGCCAATGTAGTTGGCATGAGCAACTATCTCCGGAAGTGGGCGCGGTGTCAAGCCGTCACTCATCCACGATGAAGGCGGTGTCCTCGAAGTGCCGGGCGGGGTGCGCTCCGCTGAGCAGCCAGCCCTGGAAGAGGGAGATCCCGGCCTCGCGAGCGGTCCTCAAGTCGGCCGCGGTCTCCACCCCCTCGGCCACGACCCGCGCCCCGAACGGTCGCGCCAGCTGGGCCACGGAGGCGAGCACGGCCCTGCGATAGAAATCGTGGGCCGAGTCGTGGACGAAGTAGCGGTCGATCTTGAAGTAGTCCGGGCGGCACTCGAGGATCATCATGTAGTTCGAGTGGCCGAGCCCGATGTCGTCGAGCGCCACACGCACCCCGATCGCGCGCAGGCCCGCCACGCCATTGCGGAACGCGCTGACGTCCCATGGCGGAGCGTGCTCCACGATCTCCACCACCAGGCGCTCGGGCTCGATCCTGCACGCGGTGGCCGCGTCGCCCAGGACGTTCAGGAACTCGGGATCGAGGGCCAGGGTCGCCGCGTGGATGTTCAGGCCGATGTGGACGTGCCGGGGCAGGGCGGTGGCGGCGCCCAGCACGGCGTGCACGCAGGCGCGATCCACTTCCGCGGCGCGGTTCTTCCGTCGCGCGTACTCGAACAGCACGTTGGGGGCCTCGACCGAGGTTCCGCGCGGCCCGCGGATGAGCGCCTCCAGGTAGTGCGTGCGCAGCGCGCCGTCGCGTGCCTCGCACACGGGCTGGAAGGCCGCCGTCAACGCTCCGGGCTCCAGGATGCGATCGATCAGGCTGTCCTCAGGCAATGCGTGTCCCCATGAGCTCGAAGGCCAGGCGCGCCAGCGCGGGCAGGGGATACGGCTTGCGGAGCACGGCGTCGGCCCCGCGTTGCTTCGCCTCGCGCTCGGCGGCCTCGTCGACGCAGGCGCTCAGCATCACGATGGCGGCACCGCGGTTCGACTTGCGAAGCTCGTCCACCACCTGCAGGCCCTCGCCGCCCCCCCATCGGGTGAGGCGCAGGTCGAGGATCGCCAGGTCGTAGTGGTGGTGCAGCGCCAGCGCGGCAGCCTCCTCCACCTCACTCGCCACGTCGGTCGTGAAGCCCAGCCGCCGGAAGTAGCGCGCCATCGGAGTGGAGATGGACACCTCGTCGTCCACCAGGAGCGCGCGCCGGGCCCGACAAGCCGGGGCCAGCTGCTGGCTCACGGCCTGCACCAGGCTGGCCAGGGTGAACGGCTTCTCGAGGAGCACGGATCCCTCGGGCAGCTGTGCATCCCCAGCGCAGCCGGACATGAACAGCACCGGCAGGGCGGGCTGCAGCGCCCGCAGCTCGACCGCCAGCTCCGGGCCTGTCTTCCCGGGCATCACGACGTCGGTGACGAGCAGGTCGAACGGACCGTACTCGGTCCAGATGTCGCGCGCGGTGTCGGCATCGGGGGCGGCGTGGACCCGGAAGCCGGAGGCCGTGAGGGCTTCGGCGGCGACGCCACGCAGGCTCCGGTCGTCTTCGACGAGCAGGATGAGAGCGGACATGGGGCCGCTTACTGCAACGGCTCTGCCACGGTCGCGCGAGTGGGTCCAGCGCGCCAAGGCGAGGCGGAGGAGCGACTTGGCGCCGCTCCGCTGCGCTTGCGCGACAGCCCATGGTCGTCGGCGTCCGGGATCCCGGTCCGGGTTTCCGGCCGCAGGGCCGCTCGAGCCGTCGCTACGAGGACGGCTTGAGGCCGTACTTCCTGAGCCGATCGTAGAGCGCCGTGCGTGACAGTCCCAGGATCTCGGCGGCCTTCGGGACCAGGCCGCCTGTCGCGCGGAGGACGGCATCGATGTGACGACGCTCGAGGTCCTGAAGCGAGATGAGCGGAACCCCGGGACTCGCGGGGTCGCCCGATGCGTCGGGAATCAAGTCCCGGGGCTCGAGCAGGGGATCGGCACCGAGCAGCACCGCCCGCTCGAGGGCGTTGCGGAGCTGCCGCACGTTGCCCGGCCATGTGTGAGCCACGATGGCCTGCTCGGCCGCTTCCGAGAGGTGCACCCCGGGACGCCCGAGCTCGGTCCCGATGCGCGCGAGAAGGAGCCGGGCCAGCACCAGCGCGTCTGCGCCGCGCTCGCGCAGCGGGGGCACCCGCAGCGTCACCGCGTTGATCCGGTAGAGAAGGTCCTCACGGAAGCGGCCCTCCTTGACCTGCTGCTCCAGGTCGCAGTGGGTCGCGGCCAGCAGCCTCACGTCCACGCGCCGGTCGCGCACGTCTCCCAGGCGCCGGAAACGGAGCTCCTCGATCACCTTCAGGAGCTTCGCCTGGACGGTGATCTCGATGTCGCCGATCTCGTCCAGGAAGAACGTGCCGCGATGCGCGAGCTCGAGCAGCCCCGGCTTGGCCGATACGGCACCCGTGAAGGCGCCCTTCTCGTAGCCGAACAGCTCGCTCTCCATCAGCTCGCGCGAGAGCCCGGCGCAGTTGAGGTCGACGAACGGCTCGTCGGACCGGGGACCGCGGTCGTGCAGCCAGCGTGCGAGCACTCCCTTTCCGCTGCCCGTCTCGCCCTGGATCAGCACGGCCACCGGCGCGCCCGCCACCCGAGCCGCCTGCTCGGCCAACCGGCGGATGGCCGGGCTCTCTCCGCAGAAGGGATCCGGGGCGGCACGCGCCGTGCGGGAGCGCCCGGCCAGTGAGGCCTGGCGATTGCGCCGGTTGTCGAGCGCGCGGTCCAGCACCACGCGCAGCGTGGGCAGATCGACCGGCTTGGTGAAGAACTGCTCCGCGCCGTCCTTCATCGCCTGCACGGCCAGGTCGATGGAGCCGTGTGCCGTCAGGATCACGACGGGCAGCGCTCCCTCCATGCGCAGGCTCCGCATGAGCTCCAGGCCGTCTCCGTCCCCCAGCGAGATGTCCACGACGGCCGCGTCGGGCGCGCCCGAGCGGAAGGTCTCGAGGGCGTCCGCCACCCCCTCGGCCTCCACCACGTCGTATCCGCTCGCCGTCAGGAAGCGGCCGATCGGGAAGCGCACCGCCGCGTCGTCGTCGACGAGCAGGACGCAGGGTCGTCGGCTCACGACCTGGGCTCCTGCGCCGGGCGGGCCGTGGGCAGCGTGAAGGAGAACACAGCACCTCCCTCGGCGCGGCTGTCGGCGTGCACCCGACCGCCGTGAGCCTCGACGATCCTGCGTACGATGGAGAGGCCGAGCCCGGTGCCTCCCTGGCGCCGGCTGTAGAAGGGCTCGAAGATCCGATCGCGGTCGACCCCTGCCAGGCCGGACCCGGCGTCGCGCACGGCGAACCTCACGGCTGGGCCGCCTTCGCCGGCCCAGAGCTCCGCTCGAACCCGGACCGTCCCGCCGTGCGCCGAATGCTGGATGGCGTTGGCCAACAGGTTCACCAGGGCCTGCTCGATACGCGCGCCGTCGAGCTCGAGGTCGGGGAGCCCCTCCCCGACGTCTTCGATCACCTCCACCTGCCGCTCCTGGCTGACCAGGGCGCAGGCGCGCACGGCGAGGCGCACCACGTCGGCCGGCCGTACGGGGGCGAGACGCAGCGCCGGCGGCGTTCCGTAGTCGAGCAGGTCGTGCATCAGCCGCGTGAGGCGCGCGACCTGCGACCGCAGGAGCGACGCATACGGGGCGTAGGCGGCGTCGGCCCCCGCCTCGGCCTCGAGCGCGTCCAGGGAGGCGGTAATGCTGAACAGAGGGGTCCTCACTTCATGGGCCACCCCGGCCACCAGGACGCCCATGGCCGACATGACCTCCTGTCGGCGCAGCGACTCCTGCAGCTCCACGAGCCGGCTCACGTCCACCGCGAAGGACTCGAAGTGCAGCGGCTGGTGGTCTGCGTCCCGGACCAGATGCGCCGACAGCCTGACCCAGAAGGGGCGACCATCGCGGCGCTTGAAGCGCACCTCGAGGTCGTCGGCGCGACCGGCCGCGCCGTAACGGGCGAGCAGGCGCTCGCGTTCCGAGGGGTCGTGGAACAGGTCCCGCGGAGCACTGAGCCCGATGACCTCGCTCGCCTGGCCATAGCCCAGCATGCGTGCCAAGGCGTCGTTGGCCATGAAGACGATGCCGTCGAGGGTGGACTGCCAGATGGCCACCGGGGAGAGGTTCACGATGTCGCGAAACTTCTTCTCCGACGCACGCAGGGCCTCCTGGGCCGCCAGCTCTTCGGTCACGTCGCGCAAGGCGGTCACCCGCGCGTTCCGACCTCCGTATGGAATCGAGCGGGCGCGCACCTCCACCGGGAACCGGCTGCCGTCCGCTCGCAGCGCCAGGTGGGTGTAGGGAACCTCCGATCCACCGCGGATCCTCTCCAGCACCATCTCCCGGTGTTCGGGCGCGACGAAGTCGAGCGCGGAGCGGCCGATCAGCCCGGCCAGCGGAGTGCGCACCATGGAACAGAACTGCGGGTTGGCGTCGATGATGACGCCGGCGTCCGTGATCGCGATGGCTTCGAAGGAGGCGAGCGCCAGACGCTGGAAGCGCTCCTCGCTCTCGCGCAGCCCACGCTCGGCCACGCGCCGGCGGGTGACGTCCCTCATCATCAGCCAGATCGCGGACAGATGGCCGCTCTCGACCACGCCCACGACGTTCATCCTCATCCAACGGCTGGATCCGTCGCTCTCGCCCAGGGCCAGCTCTTCGTCCGTCACGCGATAACCCGAGGCGATGAACGCCAGCACCGCAGCCGGGGGGACGGGCTGGTCGAGCTCCGAGCGGCGGCGCCCGGTGATCAGGGCCGCGCGGTCGAAACCGTGCAGCCGGGCGTAGGCGTCGTTGCACTCCACGATGCGCGAGGCCAGGATCGCGGCGACCTGGCGAGCGGGCGGGTCCGAGATGGGGACGGGTACGTCGAGCTCGAGGTGGGCGATGGCCTCGCTGGTGAGCTCCAGCAGGCTACGGTAGCGCGCAGCCGACCGGCGGAGCGCCTCCAGTTCCGCTGCGTTGCGAGCGTCTCCTCCGGACGCGCTCATGCTGCGTGCCCAGCACGGGTGCCGGGCTGCCCACGGTCAGGCCGAGCGCCCCATCTCATGGTCCCGAGCGGGACGGTACCACGGTTCCTTCGACGCCCACCGCCAGCCGCCCAGGCGGGCCAGCGCTTCGTCAGGTGTTTATCCCGCCCTCACGGCCACTCGCGAAACCACCGCTGCTAGCATGCGGACATGGCCGGGCTTCCTCTCGAGGGCACGTCGGTCCTGGTCGTCGAGGATCATTCGGACTCCCGGGACGCCTACGCCCTGTGGCTCGCGCAGCTGGGTGCCGCCATCACCACCGCCAGCGACGCTCTCGACGCCCACGCTCTCCTGCGCAATGGATTGAGACCGAGCCTGATCCTCTCGGACTTCCACTTGCCGGGGATGGATGGCATCGCCTTCCTGTCCAGCGTACGCGACGAACTCGGCTTGAGGATTCCGCTCGTGGCGATCACCGGTGACGTGATGGCCGCCGATCGCCTCATCGGAGCGGGATTCGACGCTTGCCTCGTGAAGCCGGTTCCGCAACGCGCCGTGGCGGATGCGATCGTCCGCATCCTGGAGCGTGCGCCCGACATCCCTGTGGGTTAGCGTCCCGGGCCCCAGGGAGCGAGTTGGCGACCCTGGCGGGAACGGTGAGATCAAGCAGGAACGCAGGTCAGCCTGATCACGTCCTCATGGTCTTCACTCATATCCCCGCGAGCCTCTTCCTGCTGACAGTCACAGTCGCCCCGACTTTCCCCGCTGCGGCGGCGCTGCTCCTCGTGCGGGAGGGGCTGGTCGAGATGGACGTGCCGACTCGAACGTCCTACGTGATGGCTGTGGTGCAAGACGACGAGCGCCCGTTCGCGTCCGGGGTGACTCACCTCGTCCGGATGACCGGCTGGGCCATGGCGCCTGCGATCGCCGGCCTCGCTGCCGGCTCCGCGGGCTCACTTGCCGTCCCGCTGTGGATCGGGGCCGGGATGAAGATCACCTACGACGTCCTGCTCTGAGCGTTCCAGGGGGTTCGTGCGCCCGAGGAGCAGTAGGCAGGCTCCTGCACTCCTGCTCACCGAACGTCTATGCGGAGGTCGTCGAAGTAGGTCACCGAATCGGCCTTGGTCCATAGGCCGACCTGGCCGGGGCCCACGAACGTCGCATCCTCGACCTCGAGCAGCTTGTCGCTGCCGAGATAGACCTCGAAGAGGCTGCCCCGGGCGGTCACTCGCAGCAGTCCCCAGGTACCCGCCGTGACGGTGGCCTTCTTCCCGTAGGCGAACAGACCCGCACCCTTTGGCTTGAGGTCCGTGCGCTTGCCATCCTGGACCTTGTAGAGAACCACGTTCCCTTCGAGTGCATTGCCGCGGACGACGTAGTAGTTGTCTTTGTCGCGATAGCGCCAGACCAGACCGGCGGCCTGGTCCTTGGTCCCTCGGATGGGCTTGAAGCGAACCGAAAGGTCGAAGTCCGTGGCCGACACGCCTTCAAGGACGCAGACCGGGAACCGATAGCCGGTGCCGTCCTCGTCCATCTGCCCAAGGGCGTTCGGACGCGACGGCGCCGTCGCGTCCTCGACGATCTTCCACGCTCCGGGGCGCCCGCTGCCCGTCAGTGCGCAGGTGAAACCTGCCGGTGCCTCGCCTGCCTTCTGGGCGTCGAACGTGACCACACGGGACGTGTCGGCGGCCGCGGCTGCCAGCATCACCGCGGCCGGGACGAGAAGCGCACGCGATCTCATGGAACTCCCTTCCTCGTGGACTGCCTGACGGCGAACTCACCCGAGGTCCACGCGTCCAGCACGAAATCAGGAGCGGCCGATGTGAGTCCGAAATGCAGGCCGAATCGGATGTCCCATCGTCCCACGTCGACGATGATGCCGGGCCCCGCCAGGACCTCCACGGGGGCGGAGCCGATCTTCCTGGTGGAGACTTCCAGGCCGGGCCGCCAGCGGCCACTCTTGATCTCGGCGAGCACGCTCGCTCGCCATCCCTTCTCCGCCACATCCGGCCGGCCGTCGTAGAATCCGCCGCCGTTGAGGTGAAGCCTCAGCCGCCCCGCGTGGTCGCGATACGTCACGACGAGCTGGCTTTCGACGCCGACACCCGAAGCGTCGGGGACCGGGAGCAGCAGCAACGTCTCCGTCCCCAGGCTCCACGATCCGCGCAACGGCACCCACTTTGCGCCGAAGGCGGCGTCGGTCAGGCCACCGTGTGCGGGACGGAACTCCAGCTCCGCGGTCAGCTCCACCGCGTGGGGCAGGCCCAGGTTGAGCCGGAACAACGGGCTCGAGTAGATGTTGTCGCCACCGTCTCGCCGGAGACGCAGCACCCCGAGGCGAGCCTCGATGACCCACGGATCGGCCGTCCCCGCGTCGGTGGACCGGTAGGGTGGAAACGCATCCGCAGACGTCGCCGACAACACGGCCAGGAGCGCCGCCGTGGTGAGTGCGCGGTTCCGCCCGTGCGTCACTTGGGATTCAGGCTGTCGTGGGAGGTCTGCGCCAGCGCCGCCCGAAGCCCCTTCGCGAGGTCCTCTGGCCGGCCCACGCCCCAGTAGTGGAGGAACAGGATGCGCGGCTCCTCGTGGGTCATGTGGTGGTGGATCGCGACGACGGCGATCCCTGCATGGCGAAGCGCCTTGAGAACACCCTGCAGCTCCGACTCCAGCATCGCGAAGTCGCCGTCCACGACCGCCTTCTCGTCGGAGCCGGCGAAGGCGGCCCAGGTGTTGACGCCCATGGCGGCCGACATCGGTTGCCCATGCATGTGGGCGGTTCTTCCGATCACGACCCTGTAGACGCCCGAGTTGAGCGTTCCTTGAACACCCAGGACGGCTTCGATCTTCCTCGGGTCAAGGGAGCTCGTTGCGGGATCGATCGAGGCGTTCGGCACTTCGCCCTTGCCTCCGGCCGTATCCCTCATCCGGGAGAACACCCGGCCCACTGCCGTCGCCAGGGTCGTTTCGTCTCCCGTGCCCCCGATGTGCATGAACATCACCTTCGGGCTGTCCCAGAAGAAGTGATTGTGGAGCGCCGTGACCTCGAGCCCCTGGTCCAGCGCGGTGCTCATCACGGGATTCACCTGGTCCTCGAGGAGCACGAGGTCGCCCATGACGACGAGGCGAGCGCCGGCACGCTTGAATGCAGCCCACGACGTGAGCCCCATCGGTGGAGTCAGCTTGACCCCGGCGGCTGTCACGGACAGATCGGCGCGCGGCACGGCGACTCTGAACACGTCCTCCTTGGCATCCAGGGTTCCCTTCACGCCCGTGAGCTTCTCGATGCGGGCCGTGTCCAGACCCGGAGCCTGAGCGTAGGCGATCGGAAGGCTGGAGGAGAACCCCAAGGCGACGATCAGAAGACTGCGTGTCATAGGCGTTCCCTTCCTGTGCAGCTCTCCTCAGGAGGATAACCGCCCGGCCGCAGGAAGGACCTCCCCCGACAAGCTCAAGTGGGGAAGTCGTCGCGGCCTGCCGCCATCGGCCAAGTGGCCTCACGCGAATGCGGGAAGTGGCCGTTTCGAGACCTTCGTGCGCAGCCTACTGTCGCTCGCGGCGGCGGGGCACGGAAGGAGGACGGCCATGCGGACATGGACAGGTGGAATGGCACTGGCGCTGCTCTCGGTGGCGAGCGTGGCCGCGGCGCAAGACGGCCCGAAGTGCAAGGCCGTGCACGCGGACCTGGTCGAGGACTTCTCCACGCAAGGCTGCGAGCCCCCGAGCACCGCCTGCTTCCTGGGCGAGGTGGACGGCAATCATGGCCTGCGCGGGACGACGCGTTTCGACTCGGACAGCGGCGCCGCGGGCCCTCCGACCTCGCCCGGTTTCATCAGCTACAGCGGCAAGTTCGAGTACTTCACCGATCGCGGCACCCTGATCATGCGCGAGACCGGCCTCGCCCACCCGGCCAACGGCAGCCAGGACGATGGCGTCACCGCGGCCTTCCAGAGGGTCGTCGAGGGCACGGATGATTGGGAAGGCGCCACCGGATATCTCTTCGTGACCGGGTTCAACATCGGTGGCCACGTGGTGACCAAGGTGACCGGCACGCTCTGCCGGCCCTGAGGATCACCCGAGGCGCCGGACGCGGGCGTCCACGGATCTGGGGACGCCCGCGGACCGCCGCCGCCGGGCCCCCTCGATGGCCGCCGCCAGCGTCTGCATCCCCTTCTCCACCGCCTCGGGGCCCACGGCGCCGAAGCCGAGCACGAGGGCATTGCCGGCCCGCGCGGCGCGGCGGAAATACGCTGAGAGCGGCATCACCTCGACCCCACGTGCCGTGGCCTCGTCGAACACCCTCAGCGCATCGACGCCGTAGAGGTCGGCGACGGCGTGAAGGCCGGTCCTCACCGGGCGCAGCGTGAGGGCCCCTCCGCAGAAGCGCTCCGCCGATGCGACGAGCGCCTCCAGACGCTCACGGTATACGGCCCGCATGCGCCGCAGGTGCCGCGCGAAGTGCCCGCCGGCCATGAAGTCGGCCATCACCGCCTGGTCGAGGAAGGGAGGCTGCGGATCGGCGGCGCTCCGGCGCGCCGCCACCAGGAGATGCTGCAGGTCCGGCGGCACGATGAGGAAGCCGAGGCGAAGCGCAGGGAAGACGGACTTGCTGAAGGTCCCGACGTAGATCACGCGGCCGTCCGCATCGAGGCCGTGGAGGCAGGGAATGGGCGGCGCGCCGTAGCAGAGCTCGCTGTCGTAGTCGTCCTCCACCACCCAGGCCCGCGCCGCCCGCGCCCAGCGGAGCAGGGCCAGCCGCCGAGGCAGGCTCATGGGCACGCCCAGGGGAAACTGGTGCGACGGTGTCACGTACGCGAGCCGTGCGGCGCCGCGAGGCCGCGGGTCCGTATCCACGCGCACGCCTTCGGCGTCGACCTCGACGGGGACGATCGTCGCCCCGGCGGCCATGAGCGCGGTCCACGCGCCCGGATAGCCCGGTTCTTCCATCCAGGCGCGGGCCCCCGGATCGAGGAGGAGGCGGCAGAGGAAGTCGAGCCCGCGCTGCGCTCCACCGACGACGTAGACCTGGTCCGCGTGACAGCGCGTGCCGCGCGTCTTCTGGACGTGGTCGGCAATCGCCTCCCGCAGCGCGGGGAGACCGGCCGGACTGCCGTAGTCGAGCTGCGTCGACGTCACCGACGTCATCCGGCGGCTGGCGAGCCGCGACCACAGACTCACGGGAAACATGTCGAGTGCGGGCGCGCCGATGCGGAAGGCCCGCGCCGGTCCGTGGATGCGCCGGGCCGAAGGCCTGGCCGCCACGAGTGCTTCGCCGCGACGTGAAAGCGACGGACGGTTCGCGCTCGGCTCCGGCCGGATCGCCACCGGATGGGGCGCGTCGTCGGGCAGGTCCTCCGCCACGTACGTGCCGGAGCCGTGCCGCGCCGCCAGGTAGCCCTCGGCGTGCAGCTGGTCGAAGGCGAGCAGCGTCGTCGTGCGCGAGACGCCCAGGTCGGCGGCCAGCGCGCGCGACGAGGGCAGTCGCGTCCCGGGCCTGAGGACGCCGTCGAAGATGGCACGCCGGATGGCCTCGCAGATCTGCTCCTGGAGCCCACCGCCGCGCCCAGGCACTTCGAGGTGGATCAACAAACCGGTGGCCGTGCGTCCGCTCAAGAGGGCGTCCTCCGGGGAGCGCCTTCTTGCAAGGCCCGAGCCTGGCTTCCCGCTGGAGTGGGCGGGTCGCCGCCCTGGTCGAATCCAGTGGCCGTCTCGCGCTTCACGAACTGGATTGACCGGCTTGAGGGCGTCTCACGGCGGTACGACCGGCTTGTTGGCCCGCCCGAACGTCACGGCGACGATCGAGAGCACAGCTGGAGGCCAGGGTCTCGGGGCCAGGGAGGTGTCGCTGATGCGGCGCGAACCAGTCGAGTGGATCCATCGCCTCGAAGTGACAGCTTCGGTGCGGCACGAAGCGTGTCCTCAGGCCTGCCCCGAAAGCCGACAGGTTCCGGCGAGATCAAGCAGGAACGTAGGTCAGCCTGATCACGTCCTCGCCAATCCGTTCGTGAGTCATGAGGCGGAGCCGCGGCCGGGGTCCGGCGAAATAGGGCTTGCCGTGACCGAGCACGACGGGGTGCAGGTAGATCCGATACTCGTCGATCAGGCCCAGTTCGGTGAGGCTCCGCGCCACGCTCGGGCCAGCCACTTCGATCTCCCCGTCGCGCTCGGCCTTCAGCTTGCGGATCGCGCCCTCGAGATCATCCCCAACAAGCGTGGCGTTGGGGCCGACCGACTTCAACGAGCGCGAGACGACCCATTTCGGCTGTTTCCTCCACGCCGCCGCGAAGGCCTGTTCCGCTGCATCCCATTCCGGATGATCGTCGTCCCAGTAACGCATGATCTCGTACATCTGGCGACCGTACACACTGCCCGCC
>JAICEW010000114.1 GCA_025923995.1 Vicinamibacteria bacterium
GTCGCCCATGTGCACCACGTTCGACTTCGTGAAGTGGACGACCGTGTCGCCGTCGGTGTGGCCGGACGGCACGTGCAGGCCGCGCACCTCCTCCCCGTTGAGGTGGACGCTCACCTGGCGGTCGAAGGTGACCACGGGCAGCGCGTGCGGCGGCGCCTTGGTCCCCGGCTTGCCCTCGAAGAACGTGTCGGTGAGCATCCGCTTGCGCGCGTTGTCGTGCGCGATGACGGTGGAGCGCGGACCGAAGGCCTTGTTGCCGTGCGTGTGGTCGCCGTGGAAGTGCGTGTTGATCACGAAGCGCACCGGCTTGTCGCTCACGCCCTTGAGCGCGGCCTCGATCTTCGGCACCAGCGGCTCGAACTGGTCGTCGACCAGCACGATCCCGTCGTCGCCGACGGAGACGCCGATGTTGCCGCCGGCGAAGCCGCCCACGCCGTAGAGCATGTACACGCTCCCCGCCACCTTCTCCGCCTTGATCTCGATCTTGCTCCAGTCCGGGTCGCCCTGCGCCATCGCGAGCGGTGCGGACAGGGACACGGCGGCGAAAACGGCGATCAGTCGCATCGGGCCTCCTTGGCGGAACCGGGCGATTCTACGCGTTCCCCGTCGGTGTCAGAATCCAGGCCATGAACCGCCCGACCCCTGTCCTGGCGCTCGGCCTCTGCGCAGTGCTGTCGGCGGGAGCGCGCCAGCCCGAGCCTCCCGCCGACGTGCACGACCTCGTGATCCGCGGCGGACGCGTGATCGACCCCGAGAGCAGGCTCGACGGCGTGCGCGACGTGGCCGTCGACGGCGGGCGCATCGCGGCCCTCTCGGAGGGACGCCTGGCCGCGCACCAGGTGATCGACGCGCGCGGGCTGGTGGTGGCGCCGGGCTTCATCGACCTCCACGCCCACGGCCAGGACGCCGAGAACTACGCGCTGCGCGCCGCGGACGGCGTGACCAGCGCGCTGGAGCTGGAGGTGGGCACCGACGACGTCGACCGCTTCTACGCGGAGCGGGACGGCAAGGCGCTCGTCCACTTCGGGGCCAGCATCGGGCACATCCCGGTGCGCATGGCGGTCATGGGCGACCCGCCGGCCTGGCTGCCCTCGGCCAGCTCGCAGGCCGCCATCGTGGCCGCCAGCGACGAGCAGCTGGGGGCCATCACGGGCGCGATCCGCAAGGGGCTGGACCGCGGCGCGCTGGCGGTGGGCATGGGCATCCAGTACACCTCCGCCGCCTCGCGCTCCGAGATCCTGGAGGTGTTCCGCACGGCCGCCGCCGCCGGGGCGCCGGTGCACGTGCACCTGCGCTACAACGGCACCCGCGAGCCGCTCAGCAGCACGACCGCGCTGCAGGAGGTCCTGGCGGACGCGGCGCTCACCGGCGCGCCGCTGCACGTCGTGCACCTGCACAGCACCAGCGTCGGCTTCACCGAGCGCCACCTGCGCATGATCGAGGAGGCGCGGGCGCGGCGCATCGACGTGACCACGGAGTGCTATCCCTACACGGCCGGGATGACCGACATCGCGTCCGGCGTGTTCGACGACGGCTGGCGCGAGAACCTGGGCATCGACTACGGCGACCTGCTCTGGGCCGCGACAGGCGAGCGCCTCAGCGCCGAGACCTTCGCGGCGCGGCGCCAGACGGGCGGCAACGTGGCCATCTTCTCGATCCCCGAGGCCGCGGTGCGCGCGGCGCTGGCGCACCCGCTGGTGATGGTCGCGAGCGACGCGGTCATGACGAAGGGCAAGGGCCATCCACGCAGCGCCGGCACCAACGCGCGGCTGCTGGGCGTCTACGTGCGCGAGCAGAAGGCGCTCGGGCTCGTGGACGCCATCCGGAAGGTCACCCTGCTGCCGGCGCAGCGTCTGGAGGCGCGTGCGCCCGCCTTCCGCACGAAGGGGCGCGTCCGCGTGGGCGCGGACGCGGACCTCACGCTGTTCGACCCCGAGCGCGTCAAGGACCGCGCGACGTGGGGCTCGCCCGCGCTGCCGCCCGAGGGGATCCCCTACGTCCTGGTGGGCGGCGTGCCGGTGGTCGCGAAGGGCCGCATCGTCCCCGACACCTTCCCGGGCACGGGCCTGCGCGCGCCGGTCGCTAGGAGCGCCTCGCGAACAGGCCGGGGCCCGGGGTCAGCACCCCGTCCGGATCGAACCTCGCCTTCGCGGCCGTGAGGCGCGGCCACTCCGCGCCGTAGTGGTCGCGCCACTCCTCGGGCGTCCGCTCCGGCGCGTACGGTGGGTAGACGACGCCGCCGGCTGCACGCATCCGCGCGACCAGGCGGCGGTTCGAGTCGAGCATCGCGCGATGGTCGGCGGCACCCTCGGCCGAGGCCGCTGGAAGCGCACGGTGAACGACACGGGCGCATCCGGGAGACGATGGAGCGGCGCGAGGAAGCGCTCCCGGAGCATCGGGAGCACCTCGATGCGCCCGATGCCCGCGCCCTCCTCCGGCGACGCCATGACGTCGGCCAGGAGCCTGGCCGCGGTCGCCTCCGGCAGGACCATCGCCAGCGAAGGATGCGGGCGCTTCGTGTGGCGCGTGGCGAGGAGCCTCTTCGTGCGCCGGTCGACGTGGTCCCAGAAGCCGACCGCCGTCGGCGCCTCCTCGCTCGCGAAGCCGAGCCCCGCGAGCCATTCCGGGCGCCCGCCTCCCTCGCGGTCGACGGCACCGACCATGAGATCGAGGCGCCAGCGGCCCTCGGCGTCCGGGATCATCTCGCCCGCGAGCGTGGCGATGGGCGCGCCGCACAGGCGCACCTGGTCGGCGAGGAACCGGCCCAGGTCGGTGTAGGGGAGGCGGCGCAGCTGCAGGGTGCGCGGCGCCTCCGCGAGCCGCAGGCGCGCGCGGACGATCAGCGCGCACTGCCCGAGGCCGGCCAGCGTCATCTCGAACAGCTCGCGGTTGCGGTCGGGCGAGCAGGTCTCGACCGCCCCCTGCCCGTGACCACCTCGAGCTCGAGCACGTGGTCCACCAGCGCGCCCGCGCGGAAGCTGGTGTCCCCCGTCCCGCCGACGCTCAGGGTCCCGCCCACCGACAGCACGAGCGCATCGGGCAGCACCGGCAGGGCGCGCTTCGCGGCCAGCGCGCGCAAGGCCACGTCGCGCCACAGCGCGCCCGCCTGGGCGACGATCGCATGGGTCCCGTGCCACTGCACGACGTTCAGCGGGCTGGAGTCGATCACGATGCCGCCCTCCGCCTGCGCCTGGCCGGACACGCAGTGACCCTGCCCCCGCATCGCGATCGGCAGGGAGCACTCGCGGGCGTGCGCCACGGCGCGGGCGACGTCGCCGACCGAGCGCGGGCGCAGCACCGCCGCGGGCAGCCGGTGCACCGCGCGCCCCCGGTCCTCGGCCGCCGCCTCGAGATAACGGCGCGCCGTGTGCAGCTTCCCGGCGAAACGGGGCGCCTGCGGGGCCGTGCCGCCCGCGCGCGCGCCCCGCGCGGCGGTCCAACGTCGTCACCGCTCGCGGCCCTAGGGGCGCTCCCCGATCCAGCGCAGCAGCTCGGCGTCGAAGAGCGCGGGCTCGTCGTGCTGGGGCGTGTGGGCGCTGCGCTCGAAGACGCGCACGGTGAGGTCCTTGAACTTCGGGCGGACGCGCTCCCAGGACGACGGCGGAGCGATCAGGAAATCGTAGCGGCCGAGCGCGAGCAGCACCGGCCGGTCGAAGGCCTCGAGGCCGCGCGTGATGTCGATGTCGCGGAAGACCTCGCCCCAGACGTAGTCGAACATGTCCATGTTGATCTCGACGCCCTCCCAGTACGGCGTCGAGTCGAAGCGTGGATCGAACCAGGCGCGCGGGCCGTCCCGGACGTAGCCGCGGACGAAGAGGTCCCGGCCCTTCAGCTTCGCGAGCTCCGCCTCGGGAAGGGCACGCATGTTCTCCTCCATCGCCCTCTTGCGCTCGGGCCAGACGGATTCGTTCCAGTACCGATCCCTCTCCGCGTCGCTGGCCGCGCTGAGGTCGGGCGCGATCCCGATCAGGACCACGTGCGAGACGTGCGCCGGGTACCTCTTCGCGTACTCGAGCGCCATGAAGGCGTGGCCGGAGTGGCCGATGACGACGACGCGCTCCAGGCCGAGCTGCCGGCGCGCCCGCTCGACGTCGTCGATCAGGGTGTCGAGCGCGAACTGCGACCGGTCGACCCGTCCGGGAGAGGCGGTGAAGCCGCGATGGTCGAGGAACACCAGGCGCAAGTGCTTCCGCAGGTCCTGGGAGAAGACGCGCGGGTAGTAGACGGAGCTGCCGATCACGATCGCCGGGCGGCCGGTGCCTTCGATCCGATAGCGGAGCGTGAACGGCCCCGCAGCCACCGTGCCGCTCTCGGCGGCCTTCTGCGCGGCGGCCGGCCACGCGCACGCGGCCGCCAGGACGGTCCAGAGAAGTCGACGTGCACGTCCCACGGTCACCTCCCTTGCGCCGCCGAGCCCCCTGCGCGGCGCCACAGCGCGTGCACGGGGAACCCGGCCGCGGCCAGCAGCAGGCCGAAGACCGGCGCGTAGTTGGGCGTCGGCTGGTCGATCTCGCCCCAGACGATGGCGACCAGGCCGACGAGCGTGCCGATCAGGAACACGAGGGGAACGAAGGGGTACCCCGGCGTGCGGAACGGCCGCTCGGCCTCCGGCCGGCGGCGCCTGAGGACGATCACCGCGCCGACCGCGAACAGGAGCGCGAACCACTCGACCACGACGAAGTACGTCGTCAGGCGGTCGAAGTCGCGCAACAGCGCGACCAGCACCAGCGCGACCGCGGCCTGGATGAGCAGGGCCGCGTGCGGTGTCGCCCAGCGCGGGTGCGCGCGGCCCAGGAACGAGAACGTGAGGCCGTCCTTCGCGAGCGCGTAGGCCACCCGCGGCTTGGCCAGCACGTTGCCGTTGAGGGCTCCGAACACGCTGCACAGGATGGCGGCCGCGATGAACGTGGCGCCCATCGGCCCGAAGCGGTCGGCCATGATCCGCTGCGGAACGCCGCCCGCCTCCTGCGCCATCGCCTCGACCGGCATGGCGAAGAAGTACCCGACGTTGGCGCCGACGTACAGCGCCACGATGGCCAGCATCCCCACCACGATCACGCGCCGCATCAGCCGCTCCGGCGCGCGCACCTCACCGGCGATCATGCTGACGGCGATCCAGCCGTCGTAGGCCCAGATGACGGAGGCGGCGCCGCGTCCGAGGTTCGAGCCGCCGCCGGCCGGAGCCAGGTGCGCGAAGCTGCCGCCGGCCGCCGTGAACGAGACGAACATCAGGAGCAGCAGCGCCCCGACCTTGACCACGGTCAGCGCGCCCTGCACCGCGGAGCCGAGCCGCGCGCCGAGCAGGTTCACGCCCGTCAGCGCGAGGATCGTGAGCGAGGCGACGATGGGGACGCGCCAGGGGCCCGCGGCGCGCACGTCGGCCCCCGACAGGCCCAGCAGCAGCTCCGCGAAGAACGTCGCCAGCGCCCCGATGGTCGCGGGCGTGGTCACGAGCAGGTAGAGCCAGCCGAACACGAACGCGGCCGGGTCGCCGTACGCGGCGCGGAGGTAGACGTAGGCCCCGCCCGTCCGCGGCAGCATGCAGGCGAGCTCGGCCATGGCCAGCGCGCCGCAGAGGCTGACCAGGCCGAACGCGACCCACAGGCCGAGGATGAAGACCGGATCGCCGACGTCGCGGGCCAGCGTGTACGGCTTGCGGAACACCCCGCTGCCGATCGTGATGCCCACGATCAGGGCCAGGCCGCCCCAGAACCCGATCACCCGCGGGAGGTCCGGCCCGGAGTCGACCGGCGTCGAGATGGCCTCGCTGTCGAGTCGTCCCGCGACGCCGGTCATGCCGGAGAGAGACTACTTCTTCTGGCCCGTCCCCGTTCCCGGGTTCGCGCCCGGCGCCGGCGCCTTGGCCGGGACCGGGAAGCCGCGCTTGCGCATCAGCGCCTCGATGCCCGCGTCGTGGCCGCGGAAGGCCCGGTAGCCGTCCGCGGGATCGACGGTGTTGCCGACCGAGAAGACGTGGTCGACCAGCCGCTGCGCGACCGCCTTGTCGTACAGGCCGCCCTTCTCGCGGAACGCCTCCGCGGCATCGGCCGTGAGCGTGTCGGACCACAGGTAGCTGTAGTAGCCGGCCGAGTAGCCGTCGCCGGAGAACACGTGCGTGAACTGCGGCGTCCGATGCCGCATCACGATCTCCTTCGGCATGCCCAGGGCGGCGAGCGTGTCCCGCTCGAACGCGTCCGGGTCGATGGTCTTGGAGCCGGCCAGGTGCAGCTTCATGTCGATGAGCGCGCTGGCCAGGTACTCGACGGTCGAGAAGCCCTGGTTGAACGTGTCCGCGCGCTCGATCTTCTTGACCAGCTCCGCCGGGATGGGCTGGCCCGTCTGGTAGTGCAGCGCGTAGGTGTCGAGCACCTGCGGCGTCGGCAGCCAGTGCTCGAGCAGCTGGGACGGGAACTCCACGTAGTCACGGGCGACGGCGGTCCCGGCCAGCGTCGGGTACATCACGTTCGAGTTGAGCCCGTGCAGCGCGTGGCCGAACTCGTGGAACAGCGTCTCCGCGTCGCTCCAGCTGATGAGCACCGGCTCGCCGGGCTTGCCCTTCACGAAGTTCGAGTTGTTGGAGACGATGGTCGTGACCTTCCCGTCGAACTTCTCCTGGCTGCGATAGGCGTTCATCCAGGCGCCCGAGCGCTTGCCCGGCCGCGCGTAGGGGTCGAAGTACCAGACGCCCACG
The DNA here is from genome assembly GCA_025923995.1 of Vicinamibacteria bacterium. Lineage (GTDB taxonomy): Bacteria > Acidobacteriota > Vicinamibacteria > Fen-336 > Fen-336 > JAICEW01. The sequence goes on from JAICEW010000114.1 coordinate 6,692, forward strand.
TGTTCGCCCTTCGGGTTCGTGACCTCCCAGACGCGCACGTCCGGGTGCGCGCCCTTGACGTTCCCGATCGGCTTGAACTGGAAGCCGAAGAGCTGGCCCGCGACGAAGAACATGCCCTCGCGCAGCTTCTCGAGCTGCAGGTACGGCTTCACCTCGTTCTCGTCCAGGTCGTACTTCTCCTTGCGCACCTTCTCGGCGTAGTAGCGGTAGTCCCAGGGCTCGATCGTGATCTTCGCCCCTTCCTTGTCGGCGATCGCCTGCATGTCGGCGACCTCTTCCCTGGCGCGCGCCACGGCCGGCGTCCAGACCGCCTCCATGAGCTGGAGGGCCCGCTCCGGCGTCCTGGCCATGGCGTTCTCCAGCCGCCAGTGCGCGTGCGTCTCGTAGCCAAGCAGCTTCGCCCGCTCGGCGCGCAGCTGCAGCACCTCGGTGATGATCTTGTTGTTGTCGCGGGCGTCGCCGTTGTCGCCCCGGCTGTAGTAGGTGCGCCAGACCTTCTCGCGCAGGTCGCGCCGGTCGGAGTAGGTCAGGAACGGCTCCATGCTGGAGCGCGTGTTGAGCACGGCCCACTTGCCCTTGCTCCCGCGCGACTCGGCGGCGGCCGCGGCCGCGGACCGCAGCGACTCGGGCAGGCCCGCCAGGTCCGCTTCCTTGTCCAGCACGAGCACGTACTCGTTCTCGTCACCCAGCACGTTCTGCCCGAAGCTCGTGTAGAGCGCGGCCAGCCGCTGGTTGATCTCGGACAGCCGCTTCTTGGCCGCGTCGTCGAGCGAGGCGCCCGAGCGCACGAACGTGTTGTGGTAGAACCACGCCAGCCGCTTCTGCTCGGGCGTCAGCCCCGACGACTCGCGCGCGTCGTAGACGGCCTTGATGCGCGCGAACAGCTTCGCGTTCTGCGTGATCTGGTCACCGAAGGCGGCCAGCTTCGGCGCCATCTCCCGCTCGACCGCCTGGAAGTCCGGCGTGCTCATCGTGTTGCCGTACACGGAGTAGAGCGTGCCCACGCGGTCCAGGGCGCGGCCGGCCCGCTCCTGGGCCGCGATCGTGTTCTCGAACGTCGGCGCCGCGGGGTCGTTCGCGATGCGGTCGATCTCGGCCAGCTGCTCGGCCATCGCGGTCTCGAGCGCCGGCTGGAAGTCCTTGACCGCGACCTTCTCGAAGGGCGGCACGCCGCCGAACGGCCCGGTCCACGGTGCCAGCAGCGGGTTGCCCGCCGCGGCCGCGCCGGACGGCGCCGATCCGCCCTCGCCCGCCTCGGCCACCATGCGCGCGGCCAGGAACGCGGCCACGCCCGCGCATGCCAGTGCGATCTTGATCATCTCGACAATGCTCCTCTTTTGGTCGTTTCGGGCCGGGGTGCCCCTCCCCGGGGAAGACCGTCATCTTTATTTTATGCTGTCGGCATGACCCGGGGCCTCCAGGCGACGTTCCCGACCCCATGACCCTTCTCCTGGCCCTGCTGGCGGCGGCCGCCCTTCCCCGGCTCGACCCGGGCCTCACGGACGCCTTCCGACTGGTCCAGGGAGGGCGCTTCGACGACGGCCGCAGGGCGGCCGAGGTCTATCTCGCCTCGCCGGCGCCCGCGCACCCGGGACAGGCGCAGTTCGTGATCGGCCTCAGCTACCACCAGCAGAAGCTCTACGAGCGGGCGGAGGCGCACTTCGCCCGCGGGCTGGGCCTGGAGCCCGACTACGTCACCGCCCGCTTCTTCCGCGGCTTCGCTCTGCTCAACCTGGGGCGGCTGGACGAGGCCAGGGCGGAGCTGGAGGCGTACCTCGCGCGCGATCCCGACGAGGCGGAAGCGCGGTTCGGGCTGGGCCTGGTCGCGCTCGAGCAGGACCGGCCCCAGGACGCGCAGCGCGCGATCGAGAGCGCCATCGCGACCGCCGAGGGGAAGGGCGCGCGCGCCGACCGCCGCGACCTCGCGCGTTACCAGGCGCGGCTGGCCGACGTGCACCTGCGGCTCGACCACCTGGAGGCCGCGCGGGCGTCACTCGAGAAGTCGATCGCGCTCCACCCGGAGCACTTCGAGACGTGGCACAAGCTCTCACGCGTCCTGCGCCGGCTGGGCGACGCGGCGGGCGCGGACCGCGCGCAGGAGCGGTCGGACGAGCTGTTCCGCCGCCGGACCGGCCAGGAGGGCTCGTGACCTTCGCGATCGCGCTGCTGGCCGGCGCGCTGCACTTCACGGACGCGACGGAGCGCTCCGGGCTCCGCATGAGCCTCACCAGCGGGGCCGACACGCCGACGCAGATCCTCGAGGTGAAGGGCGGCGGGCTGGCCCTGATCGACTACGACGACGACGGCGACCTGGACCTGTTCGTGCCCAACGGCGCGACGCTCGACGCGCCGACCCGCGGCCCCGGGGCGCGGCTCTTCGAGAACCTGGGCGGCCTGCGCTTCAAGGACGTGACCGCGCAGAGCGGGATCGCGTTCCGCGGCTGGGGCATGGGCGTCGCGGTCGGCGACGTGGACGGCAACGGCTTCGACGACATCTACGTGGCCGCGTTCGGGCCGGACGCGCTCCTGCTCAACGACGGGCACAAGCGCTTCCGCGACGGCACCGCCGCCGCGGGCCTGGGCGACACGCGCTGGAGCACGGCCGCCGCCCTGGCCGACCTCGACGCCGACGGCGACCTCGACCTCTACGTCGCGAACTACCTCGAGTTCGACCCCGCGCACCCTCCCCCGGGCGCGACCTTCCGCGGCCTGCCCGTGTTCGCGGGGCCCAAGGGGCTGACTCCGACGCCGGACGTCCTCTACGAGAACCGGGGCGGCGGGCGCTTCCGGGACGTGACCCAGTCGTCCGGCATCGCGGCGGCGAAGCCCTCGTTCGGGCTCGGGCTCGCGATCCTGGACTTCGACGGGGACGCGCGTCCCGACGTCTTCGTGGGCAACGACTCGATGCCCTCGTTCCTCTGGCTCAACCGGGGCGGGCTGCGCTTCGAGGACCGCGCGCTCGCGCTGGGCCTCGCGCTCAACGGCGACGGCGAGGCGCAGGCCACGATGGGCATCGCGGTCGGCGACGTGAACGGGGACGGCCGTCCCGACGTCTTCACCACGAACTTCGCGGACGACACCAACACGCTGCGCGCGAGCCTGCCCGGCGGCGCGGGCTGGGAGGACCGCACGCGCCAGTACAACCTGGGCGCGGTGAGCCGGCCGTTCCTGGGCTGGGCCACCGCGTTCCACGACTTCGACCTGGACGGGGACGAGGACCTGCTCGCCTTCAACGGGCACGTCTACCCGACGGCCCGCCCCGACACGATGGACTCGACGTATCGGCAGACCCCGCTGCTGTTCGAGCGGGCGGGCGCGCGCTTCGAGCGCGTGCTTCCCGAGCGTGCGGGCCCCTGGCTCGCGGAGGCGCACGTCGATCGCAGCGCCGCCTTCGGGGACCTGGACGGCGACGGCGACGTGGACGTGGTGGTGGCCGAGCGCGGCGGTCCCATCCGCCTCCTGGAGAACGACGGCGCGCGCGGCCCGGCGCTGGCCGTCTCGCTGCGGGACCGGCGGCCGGGGATCGGCAACCGCCACGGCCTGGGCGGCAAGGTGGTCCTGCGCCAGGGCGACTCGGTGCAGACGCGCTGGATCGTGAGCGGCGGCAGCTTCCAGGCCGTCTCCGCGCCCGTCGCGTACTTCGGCCTGGCCGGCCCGGGCGTCGCCACCGTCGAGGTGACCTGGCCCGACGGGACCGTCCAGGAGGTGGAGCGCACCGGCGCAGGCGCGTTCACGATCGAGCGCCGCTGAGGTTCCGGCGAGCGGCCGAAGCCCCGCGACGCTAGAATGCGGCCACCCATGCACAAGCGGTCCCGGGACGCCCTCGCGGCGTGGCTCGTCCTGACCGCGCTGGTCGGTCCCGGCTGCCGGCACGACCCGCTCGGCGGCGAGCTGCACGCCAAGAAGGTGGTGCTGGCCCGCGAGGTGGAGGGGCTCAAGGCCCAGGCCGTCAAGCTCGAGCGGGGCGAGTCCATCCTGCCGCCGGACGACGTGCTGGTCGGGATCGACGCCTCGCTCATCCGGGACCTGCTCGCCGCCAACCTGCCCTTCGAGGCGCCGGTCGAGAAGTACCAGATCCGCCTGCTGCGCGCGGAGGTGACGTTCCGCGGCAGCCCGCTCATCGCGCTCGAGGGCTCGGCCGCGCCCAAGGACAACGCGGAGGTGCAGGGCGAGGTGCGCGTGCTGGGCGCCCTCAGCAACATCCGCGTCGATCCCGCGTCGGGCCGGCTCAGCGCATCGGTCGAGGTCGACCACGTCGACATCAGGCGCCTGGCCGGCTTCGAGAGCTTCCTGCCCGGCGCCGGCCTGGACGAGCTGGCGCGCACCGTCCGCCTGCAGCTCGAGAACCGCATCCCCGACCTCGTCATCCCGGTGAAGGTCGAGCCGCGGATCGACTTCCCCGCGCTCACCTCAGGGCCGGTGCGCGTCGAGGGCGCGACGCTGCCGCTGGCCATCGGCGTGTCGGAGGTGGTCGCGGCGGGCGACCGCCTCTGGGTCTCCATCTCCATCAAGCCGGGCGACGTGGCGAAGGCGGGCGAGGTGGCGAAGACGACGGAGGCCGGCCCGAGCCCCGCCGCGACGAAGCCGGCGAAGGCGGGCGCGAAGTGAGCCGGCGCGCGCTCGCCCTGGTGCTGGCGGCGCTGTGCCTGGCCGTGGCCTGCCGGCGCCAGGGCGCGGCGACGATCGAGGAGCAGCAGGTCGAGATCGCGCGCCTGGAGAAGGAGCGCGAGGAGCTGCGCCAGAAGCTGGGCGATCTGATCCTGAGGGACAAGCGGCTGGCCGGGATGCCCGAGGACACGGTGCGCGTGGGCGTGCCCACTTCGCTCGCCGCCACGCTCATCGAGAAGGTCCTGACGGGAGTCACCGACCAGGTCGAGCTGCGCCTGGGCAACCTGCGCGCGCGCAAGGAAGGCACGGTCAAGAAGATCGTGACCATCGGCACGTACGCGCTGGACGTCGACATCGTGGAGGTCCAGGCCCGCCTGCGCACCGGCAGCCCGGACCTGAAGTTCGGGGGCGACCAGGTCGCCATCTCGCTCCCGGTCACCGTCGCCAGCGGCACCGGCAACGCCAGCGTGCGGTTCAAGTGGGACGGCAAGAACGTGAGCGGCGCCGTCTGCGGCGACATGGACGTGACGCGCAGCGTGAGAGGCTCGGTCAAGCAGCTCACGCTCGACGCGCGCGGCACGCTGTCGCTCGCGAGCTCAGGCGGCCGGATCCTGGCCAGCCCGAAGTTCCCGGAGACGCGCATCCGCCTCGAGGTGGTGCCGTCGGCGGAGTCCTGGGCCTCCGTGCAGGCGCTGCTGGACGAGAAGAGCGGCGTCTGCGGCTACGTGCTGGACAAGGTGGACATCAAGAAGGTCGTCCAGGACCAGCTGGCCAAGGGGTTCAACGTCAGGCTGCCCGTCGAGAAGCTGAAGCCGGTGGCGGTGCCCGTCGGCATCGAGCAGGAGCTGGCCCTGGCCGGCCGGGAGATGACCATCGGGGTGGCGGTGGGCGACCTGGCGATCACCGAGCAGATGCTCTGGCTGGGCGCCACGGTCCAGGTCGGCGCCGTCGCGCCCGCCGCGCCCCCGGGCGCGAAGAAGTCCCCGTAGGCGAGGCACATGGGCTTTCGCGTCCTGGACGACTACCCGCGGCGTGCGCACCTCGAGTTCTACCGCTCGAACCCGAACCCGTTCTACGGAGTCAACTTCGAGCTGGACGCGACGCGGGTGCGCGCCCGGGCGCGCGAGCGGGGCGCGTCCACGTACGCCGCCATGGTGTGGGCGTACCACCGGGCGCTGCTGCCGATCGACGCCTTCCGCACGCGGCTGCGCGGCGAGGACGTGGTGCTGTACGACACGCTGCGCATCGGCATGACCGTGCCCGCGCCCGGCCGTACGTTCACCTTCGCGCCGCTGGCGTGGGAGGAGTCGGCGGACGGCTTCCTGGCCCGCGCGGGCCAGGCCGTCACGAGCGCCTCGAAGGGGATCGACCTCAGCGGCGGCGCGGACCCGGACTTCGCGTACTACACCGCGCTGCCCAAGGTCCCGTTCACGAGCTTCACCCACGTCCGGCTGCCCGACCCGCACCAGGGTCAGCCGGAGGCCGCGTTCGGGCGTTTCCGCGAGTCGGACGGGCGGACGCTGGTGCCGGTCGGGGTGGCCGTGAACCACATGTACGTCGACGGCGCCGACCTGGGCGAGCTCTACGAAGGGCTCGTGGACTCGTTCGCGCGCGCGTTCTGACGGACACGGAGGGCCGCCTCGCGCGGCCCTCCGTGCGTACGGCTACGGCAGCTTGAGCAGCCAGGCCCCCAGGCCGTGCGTCGCGGCGTACAGCTTGCGCTGGGCCGGCAGGATCGTCAGGCCGGCCACCTCGACGTTGGGCATCCCGTCCGCGGCCAGCGACCAGCTGGCCTCCCCCGCCTTCAGCAGGTACACGCCGAAGTCGCTCGACGCGTAGAGGTCGCCCCGCACGTCGTCGCGGGCGACGTCGGTGATCGGGATGTCGCTGAGGTCGTAGCTGCGGTCCACCCAGGTCGCCGTCGCGGAGACCGGATCGAAGGTCACCTCGAAGACGTGGCCCGGCGTGGCCGGCGTCGTCGCGTTGAAGCCGTTGTAGGAGATCCAGGCCCGGTTGGCGTCCGTCCGGCTGACGTAGATGCTGCTGACGAAGCGGTCGGGCGTCGTCGGCAGGTCGATGCGCGTCCAGGTGACGGCGGCGGCCGGCTCGGCGTCGGCGTTCTTCGAGATGAAGACCCGGCCGGTCCCGGTCGATGCCCACGCGGTGGACGTGTCGGTCACGGCCCGCTCGACGCCCGAGACGGCGCTGCCCGCGCGCGTGCCGAGGGCCGCGGCCGTGAGGGCCGGGGTCGCGATGGGGACCCAGTCGCCGCACGTCACCGCGAAGTCGCCCGTCCACTCGTTGCAGTGCCCGCGGAACTCGGCCAGCGTCATGGCGCCCATGCCCCAGGTCTTGGTGCGCCAGACGTTGGCGGTGCCCACGAACATCGTCTTCGACACCACCGGGTCGCTGATGATCGGCACGTAGAAGAACCCGCCCGTGCCGAAGATGGGGTCGCCGATCCAGTTCCAGTCCGCGATGTCGCCCTTGCTGAAGTTCACGTCGGGCGACGCGTCGAAGAAGGTGTGGAAGCGGAAGTTCTTGTCGGCCTTGTCGAAGCCGGACTGCCCGCCGTCGCCGATCATCGTGTTGAGCCACTGGACCCGGTTGCCGTTGGTCTGCCACGTGCCGTTGTCCTGCGTCCCGCCCTGGAGCAGCCGGTCGTTGAACGGGCTCACGGACAGGCTCTGGAACTGGAGCGTGCTCAGGCCCTTGTTGATGCCCCGGAGCTTGGTGGGCACGCGGGAGAGCAGCTGACGGCAGCGGCCCAGCGCGGGCTCGACCAGCGCGCGGGCCGGGTCGTCGCAGAACGTCGAGACGTCCGCGAACTCGCCGCTCGAGCGCATCAGGCCGCCGTCGTTGGCCTCGATGAAGACGAACGGGTCGTCGGGATCGGTGACCAGCGCGTGCTGGTCGGGGTGGAGCGCGTTGGGGTGCAGCGGGTCGGTGGCGTCCATCGTCATGTCCGTGGCGGTGACGCCCGCGTCGGTCGAGAGCACCACGCCCCGCTTGTTGGACAGGTTCTCGCCGTACGCGTAGGACCCGCCCACGTACACGATGTCCGGATGGCCGGCCGGCGTGTAGACGAAGCTGTCGTACCAGCACTGCCCGGTGCACAGGTTGTGGGTGGCGTAGCCGGGGCTGGCCACGCTCGAGCTGCTGAGGTTGGTGAACACGGGAACCCCCGTGGCCACGTCGTCGCTGCGGAAGAGCCGGGACGTCGGGCTGCCCTGGGCGCCCTCGTGCACGTACATGCGGGTCTTGCCGTCGGGCAGCGAGGTCACGGCCAGCTCCGGCCGCATGGTGTTGACGTTCGGGTTGAGCGACGGCTTGATCTGGACCCAGGTGGAGCCGGCGTCCACCGAGCGCCAGATGCCCCGCGCGTACGAGCCCGCGTACACCGTGTCGGGAGCGAGGGGGTCGATCGCGATGCGCCGGACGCCGCGCAGCGAGCAGGGCGAGCCGGCGGCGGTCGCCTCCGCCACCGTGTCGCACTCGGAGGCGAGCGGGCTGCCGTTGTGCAGGAACGTCCAGGTGGCCCCTCCGTCCGTGGACTTGTACAGGCCCCAGGCCGCGGCGCCCGGGATGAGCGTCACGCCGCCGCCCGCGACCGACGAGATGCCGAGCGAGCCGCGCGTGGTGGCCGCGTAGACGGTGTCGGGGTCGCCCGGTCGCACCGCGATGCTGCCGATCGATCGGCCCGCGAACACCGATGCGCCCAGCGGTCCGGTCCAGGTGTTCCCGCCGTTGGTCGACTTGTAGAGGCCGACGCCGGCCGCGGAGTCGCCCGAGGCGTTCGCTTCACCCGTCCCGGCGTACACCGTGTCCCCCGAGGGATCGTTGGGATCCAGGACGATCGCGCTGCCCGACTGGATGCCGAAATCGGCCGAGAGGAACTTCCAGCTGGGGTTTCCGGCCAGCACGTTGTTGGTGCGCCAGACGCCGCCGCCGGCGGCGAAGAGCCAGAGGCGGCAGTGGGTGTGCGAGCAGTTGGGGTCGATCGCGAGGGCCGTGGTCCGGCCGCTGGCGACGTATTCGTTCGGGACGTAGCTGAACGAGTTGCGGAACTCGGTGAACGGGTACAGGGCCTGGGTGGGGCCCACGCTCTCCCACTCCTCCGGGCGCTCGAAGCCCCGGGCCAGGCTTCTCTGCTTCATCCGCGCCGCGGACACGCGCGCGCGTGAGAGGCGGGCGAGAGGAACGTCCGTGTCGGGATAGGCCATGGCCAGGAATTCCTGCGCTTCGGCGTCCCCGGGGCTCTCGGACTCTCCGCCCTGCCCCGGTATCGCGCGGCCGAGACGCTCGAGGTGCAGGCCCACGGCCGGCGGCGTGCCACGCATGCCCGACAACCGACCTTCGCTCACCGCGCGCGCCGGCGCGTAGCGGTGCTCCGTGTCCCACGCGAGCACGCCGACGCCCAGTACGACAGAAACGAAGGTCGCTCCAGCAAGAACTCGCTTCACGGAAGCGCCTCCTTTCGGGAACGGAACTCTCGCGCACGAACGCTCCCCGGCTCTCGAGGGAGCGCCCGGCAGTGGACTCTTGGGATCTTGGGTACGAGGCTACGATCGTAGTTCGTAAGGTGGTGTCCGCGTCAATCTTTTTTTCGCGCGGCTACTCGAGCACCTTGCCCCTCGTCTCCGGCAGCGCCAGCGCCAGCAGCGCCGCCAGGAAGAACGCGAAGGCCAGGAGGAAGAACGCCGAGCCCAGCGAGTAGCGCGTCGCCAGCGCGCCGACCACGAACGGGGCGGCCGCGGAGAGGCCGCGGCCGATGTTGTAGCTGACGCCCATCGCGGTGGCGCGCACCTCCGTCGGGAACAGCTCCGCGGCCAGCGCGCTGAACCCCGAGAAGAACCCCGTGCCGAAGAACGCCACGAAGGGGCCGAGCAGCAGGAGCATGGAGGGCCGCGTGGCCAGCCCGTACAGCGGCACCAGCGCGGCGGCCACCAGCAGGTAGACGACGTAGCTGCGCCGCCGCCCGAACGCGTCGGCCGCGAAGCCGAAGAGCACGTAGCCGAGCCACTTCCCCACGCCCATCACCACCAGCCAGGTCGTGGTCTGGAAGAGGTCGAGCCCGCGGCCGCCCTGCTCCACCGGCAGCGCCAGGTAGGCGGGGATCCAGGTGAAGAGGCCCCAGTACCCGAACATGCCGAGCGCGTTCATCGCGGTCGCCAGCAGGCCGTTGCGGCGGATGTCGGGCCGCAGCAGCACGCGCAGGGCGCCCGGACCCGGTCGGCCCTTCTCGAGCCACACCTCCGACTCGGGCACGTCGCGCCTGATCCACAGGACGAGCAGGGCGGGCAGGATGCCGACGAAGAACACCGCGCGCCACCCGAAGCGCGGCAGCACCAGCCCCACCACGCAGGCGGCGATGATCTCGCCGATGGCCCACGTGGACTGCATGAGGCCCAGCGCCTTGCCCCTGTGCTCGGCCCGCCAGGTCTCCGCGATCAGCGCGGCCCCTGTCGTCCACTCGCCGCCCATCCCCAGGCCCAGCAGGAAGCGGAAGAACGCGAGCTGGACGATCGTCTGGGAGAGGCCGCACGCCCCGCTGGCCGCGGAGTAGACGAGGATCGACAGCATCAGCGCGCGCGTGCGTCCCACGCGGTCGGCCAGGAACCCGAACAGGAGGCCGCCCAGGGCCGAGGCGAGCAGCGTCAGCGAGTTGAGCAGGCCGCCCATGCCCTTGCTCATCCCCAGCTCCCGCATCAGGTGCGAGAGCACGAGGGAGTAGAGCATCACGTCCATGGCGTCGAGCATCCAGCCCAGGCCGCCCGCGACGAGCGAGCGGCGCTCGGCGGAGGTCACGCGGTCGGGCCACTCGAGGCCGAGGAACCGGCGCGGGCGCGCGGCGGGGACGGCGGAAGAGGCCTCGGCCATGCCGCGAATCCTATCGCCTCAGGACCGGGATGCCACCACCACCCGGTTGCGGCCCTGGCGCTTGGCCTCGTAGAGCGCGACGTCGGCCGCGCGCAGCAGGTCGTCCGCGGTGGACGCGTGCAGTGGGCTCTCGGCGACGCCCATCGACACCGTGACGCCGACGTCGCTGCCCTGATGCGGGACGACCAGCCGCTCGAACGCCGACCGCCACACCTGCGCGCGCGCGGCCGCGGCCGTCGCCGAGGCGCCGGGCAGGACCACCACGAACTCCTCGCCGCCGAAGCGGCAGGCCACGTCGCCGTGGCGGGTCTCGTCGCCCAGGAAGCGCCCCAGCTCCTGCAGCATGCGGTCGCCGGTCTCATGCCCGTACGCGTCGTTGAGCGCCTTGAAGTGGTCCACGTCCAGCATGACCACCGCCAGCGGCCGGCCCTCGCGGGCGCAGCGCGCCAGCTCGCGGTGGAGCGTCTCGGTGAGGTAGCGGCGGTTGAACAGCCCCGTGAGCGGGTCGCGGATGGCCTGGTCGCGCAGGCGGGCCTGCAGGGCCTCGATCTCGGCCAGCTGCCCCTTCAGCCGCTCGTTGGCGTCGCGCAGCTCCTCCTCCGCGCGCCGGCGCTCGGCCAGCTCGCGCTGGCTGCCCTCGTAGAGCCGGGCGTTCTTGATCGCGATCGCGGCCTGGGCGCCGAAGGCGAGCGCCATCCGCGCGTGGCTCTCCGCGTAGAAGCCGGGCTCGAGCTTGTCGAGCGTGAGCATGCCGATGCACTGGCTGCCGTACAGGAGCGGCACGCCCAGCCAGGAGCGCACGCCGGAGAGGGCGTGCGCGACGCTCGGGAAGTCCGTGTAGCCGTGGCGGGCCAGGATGTCCGGGATGACGACCGGGATCCCGCCCCGGAGCACGTCGCGGTTGGGCACGTTCCCGCGCACCGCCTCGAAGCCCACGCCCAGGAAGTGGTCGAGGTCGATGCCGCGGCCCCCGATGATCACCATGCGCTCGCCCTGCAGCTCCTGCACCGACGCCGTGTCGTAGGGCACCACGTTGCGCAGCTCGCTCAGGATCGCGGCCAGCACCTCCGGCAGCTCCAGCGTCGCCGAGAGGGCCTCGGTGGCGGCCCGCAGGGCCTGGGCCTGATCGCGCGCGGCGCGCTCGGTGGCGAAGAGCCTCTCGCTTCCGTACGCGATGGCCGCGACCTGCGCGAATCTCAGCAGCACCTCGTGGGCGCCGGTCGGGAACGCGCGTCCGCTGTCGACGTCGTGCGCCAGCGCGACGACGCCCACCACCTCCGTGCCCACGCGGACCGGGACCGCGAGCGTGCCGGCCGTCACCACCACGTCGTCAC
>JAICEW010000115.1 GCA_025923995.1 Vicinamibacteria bacterium
CGAGGGGCAGGCCGCGGGCGGCGCGCAGCAGCGCGGCCGCGGCGTCGTCCGCCAGCCGCGCCAGCGTGGCTTCCGCCGCGGCGGCCGGCGGGGAGGAGACGACGAGCCCCACCAGCGCGGCCACGAGCGCGGCGCCGGGTCGTGTCATCGCTGGTGTCCCAAGGTCCCGATCGGTCCTCGCGCGGAGGATACGCGAAAGCCGCGCGCTCTCGTATATCCTTGGCGGCATGCCGCTCCCCGAGAGAGTCGGTCAGGACCTGACGGCCGCGATGAAGGCGCAGGACGCGGCGCGCGTCAGCACGCTGCGCATGGCCAAGGCCGCGCTCAAGAACCGCGAGATCGAGAAGCGCGAGCCGCTGGACGAGGCGGAGGCGACGCGCGTGCTGCAGGGGCTGGTGAAGCAGCGCGAGGACGCCGCGCAGCAGTTCGATCAGGCCGGACGTCCGGAGCTGGCGCAGAAGGAGCGCGCGGAGATCGAGGTGCTGCGCGTCTACCTGCCGCAGGAGGCCTCGGCGGACGAGGTCGACGCGGCGGTCGCGCGCGCGGTCGAGGAGACCGGTGCCGCTTCCGCGAAGGACATGGGCAAGGCGATGAAGGCCGCGCTCGCGATCCTGCAGGCGGAGGGCAAGGCCGTGGACGGCAAGAAGGTCAACGAGGCCGTCCGCAAGCGGCTGGGCGCGTGACGTCCCCGCCGCGGCACTGACGTGCGCGAGAGCGTCCGGGCGGTCGGCCAGCGCTTCATGGTCGGGTTCGACGGCCACGTGGCCTCGCCCGACGTGAGGCACCTCATCCGCGACCTGGGCGTCGGCCACGTCATCCTCTTCGCGCGCAACGTGGCGGAGCCGGAGCAGGTGGCCGAGCTGGTGCGCGAGCTCCAGTCCATCGCGCGCGAGGCCCGGCACGACCTGCCGCTGCTGGTGGCCGTCGACCAGGAGGGCGGGCGCGTCGCGCGCCTGCGCGAGCCGTGGACGCTGTGGCCGCCGCAGCGCGCGATCGGCCGCGCGGGGTCGGAGGACCTGGCCCGGCGCATGGGAGCCGCCCTCGCGTTCGAGCTCAAGGCCTGCGGCATCCGCTGCGACTTCGCGCCGGTCGTGGACGTGGACTCGAATCCGAAGAACCCGATCATCGGAGACCGCTCGTTCGGCGACGACCCGCAGCTCGTCGGGCGGCTCGGCGCGGCGCTGATCCAGGGCCTGCAGGACGGGGGAGTCGCCGCCTGCGCGAAGCACTTCCCGGGCCACGGCGACACCGACGTCGACTCGCACCTGGCGCTGCCCGTCGTGGAGCATTCCCGCGCGCGGCTGGACGAGGTCGAGCTGCCGCCCTTCCGAAAGGCCATCGAGGCCGGCGTGGCCACGATCATGACCGCGCACGTGCTGATGCCCGAGCTGGACCCCGACGTGCCGGCGACACTCTCGCCCGCGATCGTCGACGGGCTCCTGCGCAAGCAGCTCGGGTACGAGGGCGTGATCGTGTCGGACGACCTGGAGATGAAGGCGGTGGCGGCGCACTGGAAGCCGGCCGACGCCGCGGTGCGCGCGGTGCGCGCGGGCTGCGACATCCTGCCGGTCTGCGCCAGCGCCGACGCGCAGGTCACGGCGATCGAGGGCGTCGTGCGCGCGGTCGAGTCCGAGGAGCTGCGGTTCAGCGAGATGGACGCGTCGGCCCGCCGCATCCGCGAGCTGAAGCAGCGCTTCCTGCTGCCCTACGCCGATCCCGACCCGCGCGAGGCGCGGCGCGCCGCCGGAGGCGAGGAGCGGCTCGTCCTGGCGCGCGAGATCGCCTCGGGCGGGGGCTTCACCGCGTGAGCTGGATCCGCCCGCGGGCCCTGGTCCCCGGCGACGTCGTCGGGGTGTGCGCGCCGTCGGGTCCGGTGAGCCCGGAGCGCCTCGATCGGGGCATCGCGGCGCTGCGCGAGATGGGCTACGAGGTTCGCGAGTCGCCGGGCGCGCGGAAGCGCGTGCGCTTCACCTCCGGACCCGCACCCGACCGGCTGGCCGACCTGCACGCGCTGTTCGCGGACGACGCGGTGGCCGGCATCGTGTGCGCGCGCGGCGGCGCGGGCGCGACCTCGCTCCTGGACGGCCTGGACCTGGAGCTGCTGCGCGCACACCCGAAGGTGTTCGTGGGCTACAGCGACCTCACCCTGGTCCACCTCGTGCTGGGGCGTCTCGGGCACGTCAGCGTGCACGGTCCCATGGTGTCGCGCGAGCTGGCGGACGGCGCGTTCGACCGGCCGAGCTTCGACTTCGCGGTGGCCGGTCGCGGGACGGGCTACGTGAGCGAGCCGGACGAGCTGCTCGTCATCCGCGAAGGCGAGGCCACCGGGACCCTCCGGGGCGGGTGTCTCGCGCTGCTGGCCGCGGCCGCCGGCACGCCGTGGGCGCTGCGCCCCGAGGAGGACACGATCCTCCTCCTGGAGGACGTGGACGAGCCGCCGTACCGCATCGACCGCATGCTGTGGCAGCTCCGCGCGTCGGGCGCGTTCGAGCGCGTGAGGGGTGTCGTCTTCGGCGACATGCGCGGCTGCGCGCCGCCCTTCGACGCCGACTTCGGCCTGGAGGACGTCATCCGCGAGGCGCTCTCCGGGCTCTCGGTGCCGATCGCGCTCGGCCTGTCGAGCGGCCACACCAACAACCCCTTCGTGAGCCTGCCGCTGGGCGTGCCCGCCCGGCTCGCCTGCGCGGACGACGCGCGCTTCGAGATCCTGGGCCCGGCGGTCGCGTGAAGGTCCACCTCTCCGCGATCTGCGGGACCGCCATGGCGTCGCTCGCGGGCCTGCTGCGCGAGCGGGGCCACGAGGTGAGCGGCTCCGACCAGGACGTGTACCCGCCCATGTCGACGCAGCTGCGCGAGCTGGGCATCGAGATCCGCTCGCCCTACCACGCGGACAACGTCCCCGCGGACGCGGACGTGGTCGTGGTCGGCAACGCGCTCTCGCGCGGCAACCCCGAGGTGGAAGCGGTGCTGGACCGCAAGCAGCGGATGGCGAGCATGCCCGCGCTGCTGGCGGACGAGTTCCTGCGCGGCCGCACCTCGATCGTGATCGCGGGCACGCACGGCAAGACCACCACCACGAGCCTCACCGCGTTCCTGCTCGACCGGGCCGGGGCCGAGCCGTCGTTCCTGGTCGGCGGCGTGCCCGTGGACTTCGGGCGCAGCTATCGCCTGGGCTCGGGACCGCACTTCGTGGTGGAGGGCGACGAGTACGACTGCGCCTTCTTCGACAAGCGGCCCAAGTTCGTGCACTACCTGCCGGACGTCGCGGTGATCGGGAACGTCGAGTACGACCACGCGGACATCTACCCGGACCTGGCCGCGGTCGAGCTGGCGTTCCGCCGGCTGCTGGGCGTGCTCCCGCGGCGCGGCCGGCTGATCGCGGGCATCGAGAGCCCCGCGGTCGCCCGCCTGGTGGGAGAGGCGCCCTGCCCGGTGGACACCTTCGGCCTGGCGGAGGGCGCGCATTGGCGCGCCGTCAACGTGCGCACCACGGCCGAGGGCAGCTCGTTCCAGCTCCTGCGCGGGAACGAGGACCTGGGCGCGTTCGTGTCGTCGCTCCCGGGCGAGCACAACGTCCGCAACGCGCTGGCCGCGATCGCCGCCTGCGCGGCCGCCGGGGCGGAGCCCTCGCGCGTGCGCGAGCCGCTGGCCCGCTTTCGCGGCGTGAAGCGGCGCCTGGAACTGCGCGGGCGCGCGCGCGGGGTCGCCGTCTACGACGACTTCGCGCACCACCCGACCGCCGTCAAGGCGACGCTCGAGGCCTTGCGGGCCACCCGTCCGAGCGGGCGGCTGATCGCCGTCTTCGAGCCGCGGTCCTACACCTCGCGGACACGCGTGTTCCTGGAGGACTTCGCGCGCGCGCTGTCGGCGGCGGACCTCTCCGTCGTGGCCGCCGCGCACCTGCCGGGAAAGGTGCCGGTGGGGCAGAGGCTCTCCGAGACGGACCTGGTCGACGCGGTCAGGGGACTGGGCGCGCGGGCGGAGTTCTGGCCGGCCGTCCCCCAGATCGTCGAGCGGCTGGCGAGAGAGGCGCGGGAGGGCGACGTGGTCGCGGTCCTCTCCAACGGCGGGTTCGACGGCGTCCACGAGAAGCTGCTGGAGGCCCTCGCCGCGCGCTGACATGTGCGCTGGAAAGCGCACATTCCGTGTGGTATACGATGGCCCGACTTCGCCGCGTCAGCCGTGCTTTGACAGTGTCCAAGGTTCGAAAACTTCTGAAGGAGGTCGTATGAAACGGTCTCTCCTGGCCCTGTTCGGCGCGGGAGTCTTCGTCACGGTGCCGGCACTGGCCCAGGAAAATCCTCCCGCCGCGGCGCCCGCCGCGCAGGAGGAACCGGCCGACGACACGGTCAAGCGCGAGGAGGTCGTGGTGGTCACGGCCTCGAAGGTGGAGACGACGCTGATCAACGCGCCGGCGACCATCAGCGTGATCACCTCGGACAGGATCGCCAACTCCGCCGCCCAGAACTACGGCGACCTGCTGCGGTCGGTGCCCGGCCTGAACGTCATCCAGATGTCGGCCCGCGACATCAACGTCACCACGCGCCAGAGCACGAACACGCTGGCCAACACCCAGCTCACGCTGCTGGACGGCCGCTCGATCTACCTGGACTTCTTCGGTCTGGTCCTCTGGGACTACGTGCCGTCGAACCCGGATGACATCAAGCAGATCGAGGTCGTGCGCGGGCCGGCGTCGGCCGTGTGGGGCGCCAACGCGCTCACGGGCGTCGTCAACATCATCACCAAGACGCCGCGCGAGACCGTCGGCGACGACAAGAAGGGCCTGACCACCGTCTCGCTCACGGGCGGGTTCTTCGACCGCGACGCGGGCGACACGGTGGACGAGGGCTCGGGCACGACCTTCGGAGCGAACGCGAGCGTCTCGCAGGCGCCCAGCGACAAGATCTCGTACCGGATCTCCGCCGGCTACTTCAACTCCGACGCGCTGCCGCGCCCGACGGGACGCATCCCGGTCATCGACGACCCCCGTGTCCCCGGCAGCGCTACGGTCGGCGGCGGAACCTACCCGCCCTTCGAGAACCAGGGCACCAGCCAGCCCAAGTTCGACGCGCGGCTCGACCAGGAGCTGGGCAACGGCGGCCGCCTGTCCTACAGCGCCGGCGTCGCGGGTACCGAGGGCATCGTGCACAGCGGCATCGGGCCCTTCGACATCCAGAGCGGCTCGTTCCTGGGCTACGGCCGGGTCGCCTACAACAAGGGCGGCTTCAAGATGGCGGGCTTCGTGAACCTGCTCGACTCCGAGGCGCCCAACCTGCTGACCGCCGACCTGCAGGGCAACCCCATCCAGCTCAACTTCAACACCAACACCTACGACTTCGAGATCGGTCACACGATGGTCGTGGGCGGCAAGCACATCCTGACCTTCGGCGGCAACGTCCGCTACAACGACTTCGAGATCTCGATCGCGCCCGACGCCGACAACCGCACCGAGTTCGGAGCCTACTTCCAGGACGAGATCTTCTTCGACAAGTTCCGCTTCGTCCTGGGGGCCCGCGTCGACAAGTTCGACAACATCGAAGACCCGGTCTTCTCGCCGCGCCTGTCCGCGATGTTCAAGCCGGCCCCGGACCACGCCTTCCGCGCCTCGTTCAACATGGCGTTCCGCGCCCCGTCGGTGATCAACAACTTCGCCGACTTCGAGTTCGCCCTGCTGCAGTTCCCGCTGGGCGCCGTGTGCCAGGTGGCGCCGCCGGTGTGCGCGGGCCAGCCGGGCATCGCGACCCGCACGCTTCCGATGGGGCCGCACTTCCTGGGCAACCCGAACCTGGAGGAGGAGTCGCTCACGGCGTACGAAGTGGGCTACACGGGCACGTTCGGGGGCAAGACGACCGTGGGGCTCTCGTACTACATCAACGACTCGGACAACAACATCAACTTCATCTCGAGCCCGGCCGTCATCGCCACGGGCGGAGCGAACGGAATGCTCGACCCCGCGCTCTACCCGCCGATCTACACCTCGCGCAACCCCCCGCCCGGCTGGCCGTTCCCGCCCATCCTGGTGGACGCGCTGCGTCCGGTGGTGTTCGGGGCGCTCCCGGCGACCGTGACGTACATGAACCTGGGGCCCATCCGGAACCAGGGCGTCGAGGTCTCGCTCGACCACTCGTTCACGAACGAGGTCAGCGTCGCGCTCAACTACTCCTGGCAGGACGACCCGGAGGTGCTCGACGCGGACCCGGACCAGATCCCGTATCCGGCGGAGGAGATCTCGCTGCCGCCCACGAACCGCTTCAACGCCGCGGTCAACCTGGGCGGCAAGCGCTTCATCGGCAGCCTGTCCGTCAACTACTCGGACGAGGCGTTCTGGAGCGACGTGCTCACGTCCGCCTTCAACGGGTTCACCGACTCCTACACGCTGTTCAACGGCAGCTTCGGCGTGCGCTGGGCGAACGGCAAGGTGACGACCTCGGTCAAGGTGAACAACATCCTCAACGAGGAGATCCAGCAGCACAACTTCGGCGACATCCTGAAGCGCTCGGTCGTGGGCGAGGTGCGGTTCAAGTTCTAGACCGGCTTCACCTCAGGGGACGCGGAGGACGCAGGGCACCTGGCCCTGCGTTCCCTGCGGTCCCTGCTGTGAACGCCGCCTAGGGCTCCGCGGGCCGCGGGGCCAGCGGCAGGACGACCGTGAAGCGAGTGCCCCCGCCGGGACGCTCCGAGACGGCCACCCTCCCGCCGTGCTCCTCCACGATGCGGCGCGTGATCGACATCCCCAGCCCGATCCCGCGCGGCTTGCCGTGCGTGAAGAAGGGCTCGAAGATGCGCGCCCTCAGGCTCTCGGGGATGCCGATGCCGGTATCGTCGAGCGTGAGCTCGACCGCCCCGTCCACCAGCCGCGAGGCCAGCGTGAGGGTCCCGCCGGACTCCATGGCGTCGAGCGCGTTGCTCGCGATGTTGAGCAGCGCGCGCTGGATGCGCTCCGCGTCCACCGCCAGGCCGCCCTTGTAGCCCAGCTCGCAGCGGAACTGCACGCGGCGCGCGCTGAGGTCGGGCTCCAGCAGCCGGTGCATGCGCTCCGCCAGGGCCTCCAGCGAGACGGGCGTGACGTGCAGGCGGGTGGCGCCGCCCCGCGTGAACTCCAGGATCTCGTCGATCATGGCGCTCATGCGGTCGGCCTCGTCCACCACCAGCCGCGCGTACTCGCGCTGCGTGCTGCGCGGCAGCTCCGCCTGCTCGAACATGCTCGCGTAGCCCCGCACCGCGGTCATGGGGTTGCGGAAGTCGTGCACGATGGTCGAGATCATGCGGCCCACGGTGGAGAGCCGCTCGCTCTGCAGGCGCTCGTGGGCCAGCGCCAGCGCGTGCAGGCTGGCCGCGGCCTGTCCGGCCAGGAGCGACAGGAAGTCGCGCGTGTCCGGGCAGGGCTCGGGGGCGTCCAGGAGCACGATGAGTCCCAGCGGGGTCCCTGCGTGCACGAGGGGCACGCCCCGCGCGCCCTCGGGCAGGTCGAGGTCGGTCGCTTCGTCCGTGCGCCGCCGCGCCTCGGCCAGCGCGGCTTCGATCGACGGCCGCATCGCTCCCAGCGCGGCGGCCGCTCCCCGGTCCCAGAGCGGCAGGCCGGCGTGGGCCAGCGAGACCGCGGCCGCGGCCCGCGCGGACGCGACGCGTCGCGCGGCCTCGGCGGCGACGGCCAGCGCGTTCTCCACCTCGGGCGAGGCCGCCAGCTCGCGCGCCGTCCCGTGCAGCGCGCGCAGCTCGCGCGTCTGCCGTCCCAGCCGGTCGTGGTAGAGCCGCAGCGCGCGCCGCAGGTCGTACTGCGTGAGCAGGCCCTCGACCGTCAGGTTCAGGTCCTCGGCCTCCCACGGCTTCTCGACGTAGCGGTGCAGCCCCGCGTTGTTGATCGCGTAGATGGCCGAGGCCAGGCCGGCCTGGCCGGTCAGCAGGACCTTCATCACCTCGGGCCACTGCCGGTTGACGATGGCCAGGAAGCGGTCGCCCTTCATGCCCGGCATCACCTGGTCGCAGATCACGAGCTGCACGTCGCCGGCGGCCGACAGCTCCGGGATGAGGGCCAGCGCCTCCTCCGCCGACTCCGCGCACTCGACCACGTGGGTCGCGCCGAAACGGCGTGTCAGCTGCGCGGAGAGCTGGTTGAGCACCGCCTGCTCGTCGTCGACGCAGAGGATGAAGTCCCGGGACATCAGCCTTCGCCTGCGGGGCTCATGGTCTCCCGGGTCCTGCGGGTCTCATGCGCCCTGCTCCACCCGCGCGGGGGAGAGCGGCAGCAGCACCTCGAAGCTGGTGCGGCCGGGCTCGGAGTCCACGCGGATGCGTCCCTGGTGGCGCTGGACGATCTGCTGCGTGATGCCCAGGCCCAGGCCGGTGCCTTCGCCCTGGTCCTTGGTGGTGAAGAAGGGATCGAAGATGCGGCCGCGGATGGACTCGGGAATGCCCGGCCCGCTGTCGGTGATGCGGACGCCCACCAGGTCGCCGTCCCGCCAGGTCTCGATGGTCAGCCGGCCGCGCCCGTTCATGGCCTGGAGTGCGTTGTGGATGAGGTTCGTCCAGACCTGGTTGAGCTCGTGCGTGTTGGCGGTGATGAGCGGCAGCCGCCCGTAGCGCCGCTCGACCTCGACGCCGTAGCGGATCTGGCTGCGCAGGATGGTGAGCGTGGTCTCGATCCCGTCGTGCACGTCGGTCTCGATCATCTCGGCCTGGTCCAGGTGGGAGTACCCCTTGAGCGCCTTCACCAGCCGCGTGATGGTCTCGATCGAGAGGCGGACGTCGTGGACGGCCAGCGCCAGGCGGCCGGCGCTTTCCAGGAACGTGCTGGCGGCCGGATCGAGCCGCGCGCCCCGGGCCAGCGCCAGCAGCTCGTCGTGCAGCCCCAGGCGCGTGAAGGTGAGGGCCAGCTCGCGCGGCTCCTGGAAGCCCCGGCCGGCCAGCTCGGTCTCCAGCGCGCGCGTGCGCTCGCGGATCTGGGCCGTCCCGGCGCGGCGGCCGGCCTCGGGGGCCAGCGCCCGCTCGATGAGCGCAAAGAACGGCTTCGCCTCGCCTTCGGCCAGGCCGGTGGCCAGCAGGGCCTTCACCTGGCCCGACAGCGCCCGCAGGTCGTCGGCCACGTTGAACACGGCCGCCGCGATCGCGGACGAGGGCGTGTTGATCTCGTGCGCGATGCCGGCCACGAGCTGGCCCAGGCTGGCCATCTTCTCGGAGTGGATCATGTGCAGCTCGGCCTGCGTCAGCTCCGCGTACGCCTTCTCCAGGGCCCCCTTGGCCCGCGAGAGGTCCTCGGTGCGGCCCCGCACCTTCTCCTCCAGGTCGCGGTTCAGCTCCTCGATGGCCCGCTGCTTGGCCTGCACCTGCTCGATCATGCGGTTGAAGTTGCGGGCCAGGTCCTCGATCTCGTCGCCCGTGCGCAGGTCGATGCGCGCCTCCAGGTCGCCGCCCGCCGCGCGCAATGTCCCGGCCACCAGGTCGGACAGCGGGCCCGTGATCCGCCGCGCCATCCAGAACGAGCCCAGCACGCCCAGGCCCAGGGCCAGCAGCCCGATGACCAGCAGCGACAGGCGGGTGGCGCGCACCTGCCGGTGGACGTCCTCGGTGCTGATGCGCACCCGGACCGTCCCCCACTTCTCCGAGCTGCCCTCCAGGTAGACGGGGACGGACACATCGAGGCCCTGCTCCACGCGGCCCGAGCCGTCCGCCGCGGGGACGGAGGAGGGCTCGACCAGCTCGCCGGCGGCGGCCGCGGCGCGCTCGAGCGAGGGATCGTGCGGCCGCGGGGTGCCCTCGCGCACGGTCCCGTCGCTGTGGGCGGCCACCCGGCCCTCCTTGTCCAGGATCACGACCTCGGCTACGCCCGGCTGCTGGCGGCGGGCGCGCGCGGCGTCCTGCGCCAGGGCCAGCCGGTTGTAGGTGACCAGGGAGGGCTCGGACAGGGCCGCCAGGTTGCGCGCGATGGACAGGCCGCGCTCCCGGGACTGGTCGCGCAGGGCGCGGGACAGCCGGGCCTCCACCAGCACCACCACCGGCACCGCCAGGGCCAGCAGCAGGGCGCAGCAGGAGAGCAGGAAGCGCGTGGCCAGCGCGCTCCGCCGCCGCTGCGCGTGCTCGTTGTCGCCCACCACCCTGGGCCGCCTTGTAGCACGGTTCAAGGCGGATGGGGCAAGGCCGCCGGGCGTGGCTATAATCCTGCGCAGCCATGCCCAGCTCGAGCCGGCCGGGCGACGGTCCGGCCCCTCCCCCCGACTTCCTGCGCGGCCAGATGCGCCACTGGATGGAGCAGGTGGTGTCGGCGGGGAAGACCCGCGACCTGTTCGAGCTCGAGATGTGGCTGCGCAGCTTCGAGCGCTTCTTCCGCATCAAGAACCAGCCCCTGTCGGAGAAGGAGGCCAAGGCGCTGGCCCTGCGCAACTGGTCCGAGGAGCTGCGCCTGGTCGACAACGTGATCCTGCGCACCGTGCAGCTGTGCACCAGCATCCTCACCGAGGAGCAGGTGAACCAGACGCGGTTCGACAACTACGTCGAGAGCTACCTCAAGAAGGACGACGTGACGGACCCCTACGTCGAGCGGCTGCTGCGCCAGAGCAACCCCGAGGCCGGGCTCACGCTGCTGCGCGAGTCCCTGGAGGACCTGCACCTGGTCCTGCTGGACCTGACGCGCCTGGCCCGCATCCCCTACAGCAGCTTCGGCGCGGTGGGGAAGATCCTCTACCGCGAGATCCGCCGCAGCCACATGCTGGCGCTGCTGATCGACAACAAGTTCAAGCCCATCCACGACCGCATCACCAACGCGGCGGTGGCCGGCGTCATCCGCAACATCAAGAACCCGCTGGACCGGCGCCAGGCGGCGAAGGTCTTCCTGGAGTTCTTCCGGCTGCTGCGCTACCTCGACTTCGCCGACCCCGAGCACTCGGCGGAGGAGAACCTCAAGAACGCCATCCTGGTCTTCTCGCTCATCACCTCCGAGGCGCGGCTGCTGCTGGGCTACCTGGAGCGGCGGGTGCTGAAGGGCCTCTCCGAGGAGGACCCGGTCTACCAGCTCTACGACTCGTTCGTGTACTGCATCCCGTTCGAGCTCAAGAAGGTGATCAACACCGAGCTCACGGACATCTCGGTCGCCCGCCAGGCGGACAACATCCGGGCGCGGGTGGAGAACAGCCACGGCATCCTGAAGGACTGCTTCCAGCAGTCCGTGGTGCAGCTGGCCCAGGTGTTCGACCGCGAGGTCCAGGGGCGCGACATCTTCCCGGACTTCACGGCCCGCCTGGAGCAGTCGCTCGAGCTGCGCGAGAGCCTGGTGCTGCTGATCCGGGCCGTGCGCACGTTCGAGAAGCAGAAGGACACCGACTCGGCCGTGCGCATGAAGGAGGAGATCTCCCGGTTCTACGACGAGCACATGAAGTTCCTCATGTACAGGGACTGGTCGGGCTTCGAGCTGTTCTTCATCGAGATCCTGAAGTGCACCAGCATCCCCGCGCTGCTGCAGATCAGCCACCGCTTCGCGACCTTCCTGGTGACCCTCTACCGCGAGGTGCAGAAGCGGTCGGTCCTGCAGATGACCCCGGCGGAGGCGCAGGCACTCGAGGACGGGCCCACCGCGCCCCGCATCGACCTGCCCTGACCGCTCTTTCGGGCAGCGCCTCGGTATCTGGTAAACTCCCTTCCCACCGATGGCTGCGGACAAGTTCGCCAAGTTCCTGACGCACTTTCCCGAGGGTCACGTCCTCTTCCGCGAGGGCGACCACGGCGAGGACATGTACATCGTCCAGTCGGGGAGGGTCGCCATCAAGAAGAAGGTCAGGGACGGCGAGACCGTCCTGGCCGTGCTGGAGAAGGGCGACTTCTTCGGCGAAATGGCGATGCTGGAGCGGCTTCCGCGGTCGGCCTCGGCCGAGATGCAGGAGGCGGGGGACCTGATCGTCATCAGCGGCGACATGTTCGGGGACATGATCAAGTCCAACCCCGAGATCGCCGTCCGCATGCTGCGCAAGCAGTCGATCCGGCTGCGGGACACCAACAAGCAGCTGGAGGAGGCCCTGCGCGGCCAGCCGACCGCGGTGCCCGTGCGCGGACCGGCGCCCACTCCCCCGCCGCCCCGCGCGGCCCACGAGGGGACGATGCAGGCCGAGGCGCAGGCCTACTTCATCTCGGTCTCGACCGGGAACGTGTTCCCGGTGTTCAGCAACGAGGCGCTGCTGGGCCGCTACGACTCGGTGACCGGGATGCGGCCCGACGTGGACCTCACGAACGAGGACCAGAGCCGCAACATCTCGCGCCGCCACGCCCGCCTCGTCACCAAGGACGGCAAGCACTTCGTGGCCGAGGAGATCGGCACCATGAACGGCACGTACCTGAACGGCAAGAAGCTCGCCAACGGCGTGCTGACGCCCATCGCCGACGGGGACGAGCTGACGCTGTGCCGCCTGGTCCTGAACTTCAAGGCCCGCGCGCACTGACCGAGCGCCGGGACTTCTAGCCCGCAGCCAGCCGCGCCTGGATCTCCTTGCGGATCGCCTCGTGGTTGCGGGGGAGCAGCCGCTTGTTGCGGCACTCGTCCAGGGCCATCAGGGTCATCCTGTCGATGGCGCGCTGGTCCTGTGCGGCCGGGATCAGGTCGTCGAGCGCGGCCGTCAGGTGCTTCTCCGAGACCGCCGCGTCGCCGTCGCGCAGCGCGAAGCGGTACGCGGTGGTGAGCGCCAGCTCCAGGTCGGCGCCGGTATAGCCCGGCGTGCGCGCCGCGAAGGGCGCGAAGTCCTTGATGGTCGTCTGCAGCTTGTGCTTCTTGACCTGCACCTCGAGGATCTGCTTCCGCGCCGTCTCGTCCGGCATCAGGATCGGGATCTTGAGGTCGGTGCGCCCGGAGCGCCGCATGGCCGAGTCGATGAGGTCCACGCGGTTGGTGCTGTCGATGCGGAGCACCTTGCCGCGCAGCGCGTTGTCGGCCCAGAAGTTGAACCCCGACGCGCGCATGCGCTCGGTGACGCCCGAGTCGCCGGAGCCCTGGTCGCGGCTGCCGCCCTCGGCCTGGTCCGACTCGTCCACGATCACGACCACCGGCGCCAGCGCGCGGATCGCGCTGAACGCCTTCTCCTGGTTGCGCTCCGACTGCCCGACGTACATGCCGCGCAGCGGGCGGAAGCGCACGCAGAGCATCCCGCACTCCTTCGCGAAGCACTCGGCCAGGAAGCTCTTGCCGGTGCCGGGAGGCCCCATCAGGATCATGCCCATGGGCGCGGCCGAGGTGAGGCCGCGCTTCATGATGTCCGCCACCTCGCGCAGCTCGGTGACGGCGTGCTCGAGCCCGCCCACGGCCGACAGGTCGAAGCGCGGGTTCAGGATCTCGAGCACGTCCGAGTACTCCTGGCGCAGCAGCTCGATCTTGCGCTCCAGGATGGACGCGCGGGCAAGCGGCGCGCGCGTGCTGCGGGCACGCTGGACGACGTCCTCCATCTGCACGAGGGACAGGCCGCCCGTCTCGGCCGCCAGCTCGCGCGGGGTCATCTCCCACGCGACCTCGGGGTGGTGGTCCTTCAGCGCGGCCGCGAAGTCCTCGCGGATCGTGACGTCGGGCCGCGGCGCGGCGATGACTTCCGCGCCCGACGCGCCCGCGTACACCTCGTCGGAGACGTCCACGGCGTTGGGCGCGACCAGCACGATCAGCGGACGCCTGGCGGCCAGGCGCTCGTCCGAGGCCCAGCGCGCGAGCTGCGTGATGTTCTGGCGCTCGACCCCGCCGCTGCCCCCCGCGGGCGCGATGGCATGCGCGAACTCCAGCACGACCGCGATCGAGCCGGGCGGGCACTTGTCGGAGCTGAGCAGCGCGTCGAGCACGATGAGCGCGCGTCCCGGGTCGGCCGGCAGCGGCTGCTTGATGCCCAGGACCTTCTTGAGCGCCTTCTCGCGCTCGGGGTCGGGGAAGGCCAGGCCGGACGAGACGTCGTAGGAGACGACATAGGGGCGCTGCGCGAAGAGCGCCGCCAGGCCGCTCGCGAGCGGCACGTACTCCTCGCCGAACGGATGGACGTCGCGGACGTTCCCGTGGAGCAGGAACAGGTGGCTCGCGCCCGCGTGGTACCGCTCCAGCATCCCCGTCGCCAGCCAGCCCGGCACGCGCAGCGACTTCATCGGGCCAGCCCCAGCGCGTGCAGGCCGTCGCCGCTGCCGACGTAGACCCTGTCGCCGTCGAGCGCGGGGGAGGAGGGGACGCCGCGGTGCGAGAGCGTGGCGTGGCCCAGCACGCGGCCGGTCGCGTCCAGCAGGTACAGGTCGCCGTCGGTCGAGCCGGCCAGGAACGTGCCCCCCGTGGCAGAAGGGGAGGAGATCACCGGACCGCGGGTGGCCGCCTCGAAGCGCGGCGCGCCAGTGGCCAGGTCCAGGCCGTGCAGGTGGCCCTCGTGACAGCCCATCACGCAGAGGTCGCCCGCGATGCAGGGCGACGAGTACAGCGCGTGGCCCAGCTCGCGCGTCCACAGGGGCTGGCCGTCCGCGAGGGCGATCGCGGCCACGCGCCCGTCGAAGCCGCCGACGATCGCCCGGTCGCCGGCGATGGCGGGGGTGGCGCGCACCTTGCCGCCGACCGGACACGACCAGGCGAGCGCTCCCTTCGCGCGGTCGATCGCGTGCAGCGCACCGTCGTCGCTGCCGACCAGGAGGAGGTCGCCCGCGAGCGCCGGCGAGCTGAACACGGCGCCCAGCTTGCGGGTCCACACCAGCTTGCCCGCGCCGTCGGTCGCGACCAGCGCGCCGGCCTTGCCGTCCACCACGCCGACGAAGACGCGGCCGTCGGCCGGCAGCGGCGACGAGCGGACGAGCTGGCCCACCTTGAGCCGATAGCGGGGCTCGCCGGTCCGCGTGTCCACGCCGACCAGCTCGCCGTCGTCCGTTCCCACGTGTGCGGTGTCCCCCTCGAGCCCAGGCGTGGACTCGACGGCGGAGCCCAGGCGCGTCTCGTGGACGCGCCGGCCGTTCGCCCGGTCGAGGAACACCAGCCGTCCGTCGGCCGTCGGGCACAGCACCAGCGTCGACGAGACGACCGGCGACGCCGCCACGGCGCCGACCCGCGCGTTCCACAGGCGCGTCAGCGAGGCCGCGCCCGCATCGGCGCGGCCTCCGGTGCGCGCAGCGTCTCCGCGGAACAACGGCCAGGGCGCTGCGCCCTCGGCCCTGGCCTGGAGCGCGCTGCCCAGGGCGTCCGCCGCCTCCGCCGCGGTCGCGAACCGTTCGGCGCGGACGGGCGTGGCGAGCGCGCTCAGGACGGCGCGGCGCGTCAGGGACGAGAGGGGCGCTTCGGGCGGACCATCGAGGCGCCAGGACGGCTCTGGACGCTGGCCCGTGGCCATCCAGTGGACCAGGGCCCCGAGCTGGAACAGATCCTCGCCGTTCTCACCGCCGGCGGTCGAGGGGCCGAGGCGCGGCTTCCCGTCGACCCATTCGATCGCCGAGGTGTCGAGCGGCGGGTGGCGCGGCGGATCCTCGGCATGGGCGGCCGCGAGCGCCAGGGCCAGGTCGCGGCCGAGCGAGAGGGCCTGGTCCTCGGGCAGGCGCGCCGTGAAGTTGCGCGTCGCCCGCCGCAGGTGGTCTTCGAGCGTCTCGGCTGCCATGGATCGGCGCAGTATATCAATCCGGCTGGAGGCGGCCCGAACGGATGGCCTCGTCCAGCGGCCGCGGCTCCCAGCCCAGCGCGACGCGCGCGTGGCTCGAGTCGAGCGACGCGTCGGCCGCGCGAGGCGCGTCGAACGAAAGGTCGGCCTGGCGGACCGCCTGGATGGGGCGGGGATCGAGCCCGAGCAGCGCGGCCACGCGCTGGCCCAGCTCGTGCCGGCTGAGCCGCTCCGGGCCGCCGAGATGGAACAGCCCCACGCTCTGCCGCTGGAGCAGGGCCGCGACCGCGTGCGCCACGGACTCGGGATCGACCGGGGTGCGGTGCTGGTCGGTGAACAGGCGCAGCGGGCGCCCTTCGCGCAGGGCCCAGGCGATGGCCTCGGTGCAGGAGGGATGCGGGCCGTGCACGCGCCCGCTCAGCAGGGCGACGCGCACGACCGCGGCACGTCCGCAGAAGCCGAGGATGGCCTGCTCGCCCTCGCGCTTGCTGCGGCCGTACGTGGACAGCGGCTTCGCCTCGTCGGCCTCGCTCCAGAAGGGCCGCTCGCCCGAGAACACCTGGTCGGTCGAGACGGCGACCAGCCGGGTGCCGCGCTCGGCGCACGCGCGGGCGAGCGCCACGCAGGCCTCGACGTTCACGCGGTGCGCGGCCTCCGGGTCGCGTTCGCACGCGTCCGCGTCGGCCAGCGCCGCGCAGTGGACGACGGCGCGCGCGCCTGTCGCCTCGAGCGCCGCCTCCAGCGAGCCCGGGTCCGTCAGGTCCAGGCGGTGGGTCGGCACGCCCGGCGGAGAGGCGGCCCGGTGGACGCCCGCCACCGTGCGGAAGCGCGAGCCCAGCAGCACGGCCAGCCTGCCGCCCAGCCGTCCGCCCGCGCCCGTGACCAGGACCGACATTGACACCCTCCGGGACGGCCCCTAGACTGGCCGCACCCTCTCGGGAGAAAGCCTGCGCCCTTGAAGTTCCCCGGCAGCAAGCTGCTTCATAACTGGGACCTTTCCGTACAGAAGCTGTCCCTGGACGACCTCCTCCGGTCGTGCCAGCAGGCCGGCCTCACCGGCTTCGCCGAGATCAAGCTCCCCGACGCCGTGGCCATGATCTTCTACTATGTCGGCGGCGAGGTGAACGCGCTCTACCGGGAGGGCCCGGTCGCGTTCAGCGGCCAGGCCGCGCTGGAGCGGCTGCGGGTCGACTCCGACCGCCGCGAGGGGCAGGTCTCGGTCTACGAGCTGCCCATCGACATGGCCCACCTGCTGCGCGGGATCACCAACCGGCAGAAGCTCCGCGAGAACCTCCAGGACCGGGCCGACCTGGTCGAGCTGCTGCACCGGATGGAGAAGGCCGAGCACACGGGCACGCTCGAGATCCAGAAGCCGCAGGGCGCCGCCATGCTGCTGCTCGTGCGCGGCCGGCTGTCGAACACGTACTGGGAGTCGTCCGCCGGCTCGACGTACGAGAAGCGCGAGGCGCGCAGCCGGCTGGACGAGGCGCTGGACCAGCCGGGCGAGTCGCAGGTGTACCTGTCCGACTTCTCGCGCGACGTGTGGAAGAGCCGGCACGAGGTGCAGGACTCGGTCCGCAGCCGCCTCCAGCCGCGCACGCCCAACGAGACGACGCCGGCCGAGCAGCTCGTCACCGAGGAGCAGGCCCTGCGCAACCAGGTGCTGGAGGAGCTGTGCGCGCAGCTGCCGTCCGTGGCCCAGGCGTTCCTGTTCGACCTCATGACCGGGTCCATCCTGGCCCGGCGGGGAGGCAAGGGCGGCGGCCTGCGCGTGGGCCTGCTGGCGGAGAAGGTGCCCAACTTCACGCTGTTCCTGCGCGACCTGGTGGCGACGGAGGACGAGGACCAGGTGGAGCTGATCGAGGTGTCCACCGAGCGCATGGCCGTGATGGTGGGGATCGTGCCTGAGGCCCAGGAGGGCATCGCGCTCATGTGCGAGAAGTCGCAGCCCACGGCGCTGCTGGGCGCGAACCTCTCGCGGGCCATCCGCGGCTACGCGGCGCGCCTGGCGCCCATCCGTCCCGCGGACCTGGCCCTCTAGTCGTACATGACGGCGCCGCCGTTCACGGACAGCACCTCGCCGTAGACGTACGACGCGCGGTCGGACGCGAGGAAGACGACCGCGGCGGCGATCTCCCCGGGCGTGCCCGGCGTGCCCCGCGGGATCTTCTTGAGGGACGCCTCGGCCTTCGCGGTGACCAGCGCCTCGCGCGTCATGTCGGTCTCGACCCAGCCCGGCGCGACGCAGTTCACGCGCACGCCGTGGGGCCCCAGCTCGGCTCCCAGCGAGCGCGTGATGGCGAGGATCGCGCCCTTCGACGCGGCGTAGTGCGCGTGCTCGGCCTCGCCGCGCTGGCCCGCGGTCGAGGCGATGGTGACGATCGCGCCGCGTCCCTTGGGCACCATGAGGCGGGCCGCCTGCTGGCAGACCGTCCAGGCGCTGGTGAGGTTCACGCGCATCGTCTCGTCCCACTGCTCGGCCGTCATCTCGAGGGACGGCGCGTGCTTCCAGATGCCGTGGTTCACGACGGCCACGTCCAGCCCGCCCAGCCGGGCGGCCGCTTCGCCGACCAGCCGTTCGGGCTCACCGGTCCGGCCGAGGTCGGCCGCGATCGCGAAGACGCCCGCTCCGGCCTCGCGGACCACGGCGTCCGCCGCCTCCCGGTCGCTCCGGTAGCCGATCGCGACGCGCGCGCCCAGCCGCGCGAACAGCAGCGCGACCGCCCGGCCGATGCCGCGGCTGCCTCCCGTGACCAGCACCGCCTGCCCTCGCAGCGACTCCACGGGCCCGACCGTATGCGAGCCCGGGGCCGCGGTCAATGCCCCGCGCGTCGTAGAATGCGCG